>CAJXDE010000015.1 GCA_913052635.1 uncultured Halieaceae bacterium | reverse complement strand
TCGAAAAAAGATTCTCTTTATGAGGTGGGCCGCGCTTTTGACGTGTTCACGTTGACGGCACAGCTGTGCATCCTAGACAACGGTGAGATTTTCTCGTGCGATCTGACCCCACACGGCCAAAAGCGTAAGATCTTCACCCAACGCGATCCCCTACAAGGCGTCATCAGCGCCATCACACCCTTCAACCACCCCTTGAACATGGTCGCTCATAAGATTGCGCCCAGTATCGCCACCAACAACCGAATGGTCTGCAAGCCGACGGAATTGACGCCGCTCACGGCCCTGTTGTTGGCTGACATCCTCTATGACGCAGGTCTACCACCGGAAATGTTCCAGGTAATCACAGGGTTACCGGAAGACGTGGGCGAGGAGATGATCAACAACGAGCATATCGACCTAATCACCTTCACCGGCGGTGTTCCAGTAGGCAAGATGATCGCCAAGAAAGCCGGGTACCGACGAACGGTTCTGGAGCTCGTCATACAGTGCGTTCGCATCGGGAGACACGGCGCGGCTGCTGCAGGGGCGCCCGCGTACCTTCCGCGGATCGGTCTCGGTCGACTTCTAAGGTTGCCGGAAAGGGAAGGCCGGCGCGGGATCAGTACCCGCTGGCCTGCCCATCCTTGCGCATTTCGGTGGCGCCCACATAGACGCCGTCAGGTAGTCGCATAATCGCCTGATAGCCACCGAAAGGCGCACCCGAGCCATCCACCTCGACACGATGCCCCATGGCCCTGAGCGCCTCGATAGTCTCAGCAGGTACACCGGGCTCAACGAGTAGCGTACCCAGCAGATCTTCATCCACACCGGTCGGCTGGCGCCCGCCATCATGGTTAAAGCGCGCCGCGTCGCCGGCGGTCTGCACGTCCATTCCAAAGTCGATGATATTGACCAGCACCTGCACATGCCCCTGAGGCTGCATGGCGCCGCCCATGAGACCAAAGCTCATAAACGGCTTACCGTCCTTCATGACAAAAGCCGGAATGATGGTGTGAAACGGTCGCTTTCCCGGGGCATACACATTGGGATGGCCCTCATCCAGTGAAAACAGCTCACCCCGGTTCTGCAGCATAAAGCCGAGGCCGTCGGGCACGAGCCCCGTGCCCATACCGCGGTAATTCGACTGAATCAGCGACACCATCATGCCGCCGGCATCCGCAACGGTCAGATACGTGGTATCACCCTGCCCCTCTAACTTGGGCTCTCCCGGTCCAAACTCGGGCGTCGCGTGTGCGGGGTCGATGAGAGCAAATCGCTCCTTACCGTAGACCTCTGACAACAACGACTCAAAGGGGATCTCCGCGGAGACCGGATCGGCGTAATAGCGCGCGACGTCCTCAAAGGCCAAACGCTTTGCCTCCACCATGTAATGGAACGCCTCCGCCGAACCCCGGGGGTAATCGCGCAGGTCAATCTGCTTCAAGATATTGAGCATCTGCAGCGCCGCGAAGCCCTGCCCATTAGGCGGTAACTCATAAACGTCATAGCCGTGGTAATGCACGCTGCCCGGGGTGACCCACTCGCCCTCATGGGCTGCGAGATCTTCAAGGCGCATATCTGCGCCGATGCGCTTGAAGTAGGCGTCCATCACCTCGGCAAGCTCACCCTCGTAAAACGCCGCGCGGCCCTTCTCGCCCAGCAATTCTAGCGTGTTGGCGAGATCTGGATTGCGAAACACGTGACCCGTCTGTGGGGTAGTGCCGTCGGGGAACCAAATGGCGGCCGCGTTATCGAGCTCTTCGATCAACGCCTCCTGCTCCTTAAAGGCCACGAGATTGCGCCCGAAGTAGTAGGCAATGACCGGCGTAATAGGAAAACCCTCCCGGGCATAGCGCACCGTTGGCGCCAACACGTCCGACATGGCTAACTTGCCGAACCGCTCATGGGCGGCAAACCAGCCGTCCACGGTTCCCGGCACGGTCACCGATAACGACCCCCGCTGGGGCATGCCGATCATGTCGTCGGGGATGGCGCCACTTTCGCGTAAGGCCGCAATCTGACTTTTGAGTTCAGCGAGCGATCGACCCAGCGGCGCCCGACCAGAGCCGTTGTAACCGTAAAGCTGCTCAGTCTTGGGGTCCCAGATAATGAAAAAGATATCGCCGCCGATGCCATTACCCGTGGGCTCCATCAGGCCAAGGGCCGCATTGGCCGCAATCGCCCCATCGAGGGCTGACCCCCCCTGCTTGAGGATGTCGATGGCAATTTGTGAGGCCAAAGGATGCGCGGTGGCCGCCATACCATTACGACCGTAGACCGCGCTGCGGCTCCAGCTCGCAGCATCCGGGCGACCGCCGCCGCCGAGCGTCACACTCGCTTCAGCATTGTCATCGTCAGCATTCATTGAGTGACCCGCACACCCCAGCACGCAGAAGCTCACAATGACAACTGACAGGTATTGATGGAGCTTCATGCCGCGGTGCATCCATTTCCTCTCGAGCATCGCATGATAGGGGATATCCATCTGACGCGCGTGATGAGCGCCGGGCACTCTGGGCTCACAGCATTTGTCGAGGCAGGAATATCGGGCAAGCGCTACTTGGCAATCAGTTGTCGTTCGAACAACGATTTCAGCTTGCCATAGAGAGGTCGATACTGGCTGTCGTAGAGCGCCTCGTAACGCTTGGCCGCCCGGGGATCAGGCGCGATGCGGTGCGCCGCACCGACCATCGCGTCACCCGCCGTGGCAATAGAGGGATACCATCCCATTGCCGCCGCACCAACCATCGCGGCACCCCGACCACTGGCCTCGCAGTCAGCAAAACGCTCGACAGGCAGATTCAAGACATCCGCCACAATCTGGGCGACCTGGTCACTCTGCGCGCCGCCACCAGAGAGGCGAATACATGAGATAGGTGTTTTGGTCCGGCGTTCAATGCGCTCTTTGCCCGAACGCAAAGCAAAGGCTAACCCCTCAATAAGTGCGCGATACACGTGCGCCCGCGTATGAAAATCCTTGAACCCGATGATGCTGCCGCGCCCTTCAGGACCCGTTTCACCTAAAACCGGGTTCCAGAAAGGCTGCAGCACCAGGCCGCCCGCGCCGGGTTCAGTCTGCGCCAATAGTTCGTCGAGCAGCGTTTCCGCCGGGACACCGCGCTCTGCAGCCTGCCTTCGCTCAGTTTCGCCAAACTGCTCGAGAAACCAGCTGACCATCCAGAAACCGCGAAACACCTGAATTTCGGTGTTGAAGTGCTCGGGCAGTGCCGCTGGATATGCTGGCATGAAGGGCACCACCTCGACGTATTGTGAACGCGTGGTATTGATCGTCGCAGTGGTACCGCAGGACACGCTGGCAATGCCCGTTTCAAGGGCGGCCACCCCCAGCACCTCACAGGCTTTGTCCGCAGCACCCGCGATCACCGGAACGCCCTCAGGTAACCCCGTCGCCTCGGCTGCCTGGGCCGTGACATCGCCCAATGTCTCCCCGACCGAGACGAGGTCGGGCAACATGTAGCGTTTGATCGCCATGCTGTGCCATTTCCAATCAGCGTCGGCGCACCAATCTTGTTTTTTGAAATCAAAGGGCACATAGCCCACCTGACTGCCAGCACTGTCTTTGAATTCACCGGTCAGCCGGTAATTCAGATACCCGGAAAGCAGCAAAAAGTGCGCGGTGCGTGCCAGCAGCTCCGGCTGATGTCGCTCGAGCCAGTTGGCCTCGGCCTCGGCCTCGAGGTTCTCGACTATTGGCCGGATACGCAGCAGCCCGAACAGGATTCGCCATAACCAGGGCAGTCGCCCACGCGGCGGCGCCTGGCGCTGGTCTGTCCAGATGATGGCGGGTCTTAGCGGTTTCCCCATTTCATCCAGATTGACCACCGTGGCACGCTGTGTCGTCACCACTACCGCCGCGATCTCCGCGGGGTCGACCCCTTTTTCCCATAAACCTAGGCAACTCGTGGTCAGCAGGATCCAGAAGCCCTCCACATCGTGCTCGGTCCAACCTGGCTCGGGATGTTGATACTGATCAATAGGTAGCTGATGTTTTGCGCAGCATTCACCAGATTGCGTGTAGGCCAGCGCGCGGACACTCTGCGTGCCAAAATCGATCGCCAGAATCAGCGAGGGTTCACTGGCTGGCGATCCGTTCACAAGTCAGGCGCTCTCAATCCGCGTCTGCAAGTGGCAACAAGTTGCCGGGGTTGAGGATCCCCTGCGGGTCGATGGCCTGCTTGAGCTTGCGCAGCAGCGCGAGTCCATTCTCGCCCAGATCATGATGGAGATAGTCGCGCCTGAGACGACCGGATCCGTGATGATGAGCGATGCCACCACCGGCCTCCGCTGTTGCAGTGAGGGCCCGATCCCAGCTTTCCAAGTAGCGATGCCCCATTACCGAGGCATCCTCGGGCATGCAGGCAAAGGTGAAGTACAGGTTGATGCCAGAGCGATAAACGTGGGAACTGTGAGCGGAGGCATTTACGCAGTCCGGCACGGTCTTGAGTGCGGCAACCACATCATCATAAATCGCATCTATCTGGCTCCACGTGCCCGACACTTCAATCGTGTCGGCGATCAAGCCCTGCTCGAGCAGATCCCCCCACTCAGGCACATTATTGCGATGGCCCATCCACCCCTCGGCGGCGGCCGCATCGGCGGGATTGAGGCCCAACTTGGCCATGATCGACTCGACTGCGAGGATCTCTGCATCCACGCGCGACGCGGGCCCTTCATGCACCAGCAAGATCAGGCACCGCTCGTCTTGCACGTAATCCGGGAACAATCGCGCTACCTCGGAGGCGTCGTACTGCCGCATTACCGGTGGTCGCCAATCCTGCTGCACTACCTCGCGCTGGGCGCGAAATCCCGATGCCATATCAGCACAGTACCAGGCGCTGAAGCGACGCATTTCTGGCTGTCGTCGCAGCGACAGTGTGACAGAGGTCACCACACCATGGGTGCCCTCCGCCCCTAATGCCAGATGCCGGAGATCTGGTCCGGCTGCGGCGCGGGGCGCCTTACCCAACCTCACGAGCTCACCATCCGGTAAAACCATCTCAACAGCGTAGACGATGTCCTCGATGTTGCCGTAAGCAGTCGAAAATTGGCCCGAGGCACGAGTCGAAATCCACCCGCCGACCGAGCTGATACCAATCGACTGTGGCCAATGCCCAATCGTCAGTCCTCGTTCTGCGACGGCCTCCTCGGCAACGAGTCCATTGATTCCCGCTTCAACCGTGAGGAGCAGGTTGTCCTCGTCGATGGACAGCACCTGATTCATGGCACTCATATCGATAAGAATCTGATCTGGCTGCGGCTCGACGCCACCACAGACACCACTGCCCAAACCCCAGGGCACTATCGAGACATTATGCTCGGCGGCGAAACGGACCACTGTCCGCACGTCTGCCGCATCGCGTGGGCGAACAACGCAAGCGGGCGTCTCCATCGCCTCACCCTGCCAATCCTGCCAGTGCTTCAGGCACCAGCGATCAAAACGATACGCGGCGACCACCTCGGTATCGCCCGAAACCTGCTCAACGCCGATAAGCTCAGCTAGCTGCGCGGCAATCATCAGCAACTCCTTGCCCTGTCACGTCGGATGAAAACCCCGCCCGACTGGCGCGATCGATCTCGAGGCAGTTCTCGACCTCCATTGCTTTACGGTTGTCATCCCAACCCAGTAATTCAGCCATGGCGGCAGCGGCCTCATGCAGGACAGGTAAACCCGCACCCTCATCAAACCACGCACGACTGCTGCGGCGAGCCCAGTAGTCCTCCAGTCGGAGCGCACCCTCCTTTTGCACCGCATGCTGCACCTCCGCTTGCACCAGCTCATCCTCGCCAGCGCTGCCGGCAAGGCCGGGCGCTTCGGCGCCGTAAAGCCGCGCAAGCCTTTCTGCCTGAACATCACCGGCTCCAGCCAGGTCGCTGGCGAGCACTTCAACATCGCCTCCCGGCAACGGAACATCCGCCGTGGTGCAGGGCTTCGCAGCAAACCGATGGCTCTCAATCACAGTATCGACAATGCGCTCGGCCATAGCGCGGTAAGCCGATAATTTGCCGCCGCCTACCGACAACAAGCCGCTGGGCGAGGTCCAGACCTCGTCCTTGCGCGACAATTCTTTTGAGGCGCGACCAGAGCCATCACCGACCAACGGACGGATACCCGACCAAACCGAGACAATGCGGTCTGGTGAGAGACTTGCCTCGGGCATTGCTCTTTGAGTGGTCGCCAATAGATAACTGACGTCTTGATCTGTCACCGGAGGCCAATACTCGTGCTCCGGGTGGTAGTCATCGGTGGTACCAATATAGGTGTACTGCCCCAGTGGCACGGCGAATATGCGGCGTGCGTCCGGTGTGCGCATCACAACGGTATTACGGACTGGCAGATCGGCGTGGTCAAACACCAAATGCACGCCTCGACTCAGGACTAGCCTGGGCGGCTGGGCCTGCTCCAAATCACACACCTGATCAACCCAGGGCCCCGCCGCATTCACCACCGCCCGGGCACTGACTGTGAGCTCGCGCGTCTCGCCCGGCAGCGTTGACGCTACATCGATACTGAATGCCTGATCCTTTCGGATGTTGGTGGCTTTGAGATAGGTCGCAACTGTCGCACCGTGATCAATCGCGGATCGCACCGTTGCCAAAGTCAGTCGCGAGTCATCGGTCAGGAACTCGGGGTAGACCACCGCACCATTGAGTCGCGATCGCTCAATCAGCGGCTCTTTTTCCGCGAGCTCATCTTTAGACCAAACCTCGTGATAATCCGCTCGCTCAACACCACCGAGGCGCTCATAGGCCCACAGTGCCGCTCTGAGTATGAGCTTGCTGCGCACGCTGCCGGTCGGAATCACATAAGGAGTTTTCTGCGCGAGATGGGGTGCGATCCGATGTAGCGTAGCGCGCTCAGAGGCGGATTCCTTCACGACCGCCACGTCGCCCGCGACGAGATAGCGCAGGCCGCCATGAATCATTTTAGAACTGCGACTCGAGGTACCGCTGGCGAGATCCTGGGCTTCAATCAGTGCCACCGACAGACCCCGCATGGCGGCATCTCTGGCAACGCCGGCGCCGGTGATCCCGCCGCCGATCACCAACAGATCGAAGCACTGGTCGGACAATGCCCTGAACGACATTTCTCGGTCGGTTTGATCGAAACGATGCACAGTTATACTCACCCCCACACCTCGTATTCTAGCGGGTGTCAGCGATTAATTTCTGGCCTACACCGGCGCCTTCAAGTAGCTGACCGTGCTGCGCAGACAGTTGCCCGGCGACCCAGACGCTGTGCATGCCCGTAGGTGGTTCAAAAGGCGCCTCGTAAGAAGCCTGCGCAGCAACGGTAGCAGGATCAAAAACTACGACATCAGCATCAGCACCCACTGCTATCCGCCCCTTTTGCGCGAAAGCGGGCGCAAACTTCTCCATTCGTTGTGCGGGATAAAGACTGAGACGCGCAATCGCATCACTCAGGCTCAGAAGGCCTTCATCACGAACATACTGACCCAATATTCGGGTTGAGGTACCTGCGCCATTGGGCACCACTTTGCGGTCATAACTGAGCAGCGGCATGGCATCGCTGGCCACCATCACGTGGGGCCGCTTGATGGCCCGGCGATTCCAGTCCTCGCGAATATAGTGGTGCATTGTCTGGCCATCGGGTCGGGTTTCCCGGTAGGCCTTGAAAGTTTCCTCTGTCAGCCATTCACCCGTCTCGGCCCACTGCACGTCGGTGTAGTCGATGGCAAAAATCTCGCGCCAGTTGCGGGAAAACACGTCTGAGGAGATGGCGGCCGAGCCCGAGGTCCAGGGAAACATTTCCGTCGTGACATCGACACCGCGCGCCCGCGCGGCATCAATCTCATCGAGCCAGACCTCCACACCGCTCATCGCACTCGCATTAAGGTGACATATATGGACCGCAGCGCCGAGCCGCTCTGCCGCCGCAATCACCTCGAGCAGACCAGCCGGATCGCCATCGATACCACGGCGAACATGCACAAATACAGGTACGTTCTGGCGCGCGGCAACTGCGAAGATCATATCGCGCTCAGCAACGTCGACTGCCCGCGTCATGTAGTCGAGCAAGAATCCGATGCCCAAGCCACCCGCATCCAGCTCTGCCTCGAGCATGCGCTCCATTTGCTGACGCTGTGCGGCCGTGGCGGTTTGAGTGAATGCAGTGCCTGACATATCAATCTTGCCTGTCACGGCCAGCGCTTTCAGCGCCTCTGGGTCGACGACCTGCATGCGAATCCAGGCGTGCCCAACTGAGGCACCGAAGTGCGTCAGCGGCGCATCGCCCAGCTGCTGGCCAAAACGTGAGATCGAAAAACTGCCGGCCTCTAACTCTAGTACCGTCGTCACACCATCCAGTAATTCAAGCTGATATCCGGCCGTTGCCACGCTATGGGAATGCAGATTAATGAAGCCGGGGCTGACTACCAGTCCGCGCGCATCCACCACATTTTCAGCCTCAAGGGGAGTCTCGCTGATCGCCGCGATCTTGCCGGCCCGAATACCCACAGACCGCACAGCGTCCAACCGACTCTCCGGGTCGATCAGCCTGCCGTTATTAATCGCGATATCGTAGGGCTGCGGCGCCTGACCACAGGCAACGAGCAACAGCAGGCCCGTAGCAATGAACGCTCGGGCGAGCCAAGTCATAGAAAGTGGAGCAAGATAAAAAGAGGGCATCACAGAACGTTGTGAGCGCATAGCGATTGCCCGGATACGCAAACTCGCCCGCTTTCAGGAAAAGACAGGCTTGGGGAGTAGGTAATGGTCCAGCAGCATGATCGGGAAGATCGCCATCAGGTAAACGATGGAGAAGCGAAACATCTTCATCGCGTCGCTGTTTTTCATGGTGCGCAGCAAAATCACAGCCTGATAGATGAAAATACCACCCAGCGCAGACGCACCAATCAGATAAATCCAACTGCTAAGCCCTGTGGCCACCGGCAACAAAGACGCCACAAACAGCATCAGGGTATACAGCAGGCTGTGCACGGCTGTGTAGCGACTGCCGTGGGTGACGGGCAGCATCGGAATCTCCACCTTGGCGTACTCCTCCTTGCGCGCAATCGCCAGCGCCCAAAAATGGGGTGGGGTCCAAGCGAAAATGATCAGCACCAGAAGGAGCGCGTGACCATCAATCTGATTCGTGACCGCCGTCCAACCCAACAGAGGCGGCATCGCTCCGGCCAGTCCACCGATCACGATGTTCTGGGACGTCGCGCGTTTAAGATAGAGCGTATAGATAAAGGCATAACCAACGAGGGACGCCAAAGTGAGCCAGGCGGTCAAGGCGTTAACCCAGGTCAGCAGCACCAACATTCCCAAAGAGCCCAACACACAAGCAAAAATTGCGGCGCCTTGAGAATCAATTTTGCCTTTCACAATGGGTCTTCCGGAGGTGCGTGCCATCACCGCATCGACATGTTGATCCGCGAGATGATTGATCGCGGCCGCTGATCCTGCGCACAGTGCGATCCCGACACTCGCAAAGACCACGACGTCAAACGGCACGGCGCCGGTGGTGGCCATGCACATCCCAACGATCGCCGTCAGGATCATCAGCCAAACCACATTGGGCTTACACAGCTCGTAATAATCTCGCCAGGTGGCGCGCTCTGTCAGGCTGGATTCCATTAAAAGGGTCGACTCGTTGTGGTTTGTAGTAAGGGTTTTCTGAGCCCCATGTTACTGCATGACATGCCAGACCGCGCCCTCGCAGCGCACATTTGCGCTGGCAATATTGACGCGGACGGGATGGATTGGTCAGACTGAGCCGCAAAAGCATAAGGGGCAGGATCCGACGTGAGCAGCATCACACGGGAAAAACTCATGGCAGCGGTGCTCGTTGCGGCGGCATTAGTCGGTATCGCGCTGGCGGGGTCGGGGTATTGGGCTCTCTGGCAGTCCCGTACCGCTGCTGAAGAACAATTTATGCCGGCTCCACTCGTTGCCTTCCCAGAACGCAGACCGCTGGCAGAATTTACTCTGGTAGACGATGAAAAGGGGGTCTTCGACCTCAAATCTCTCGAGTCTCGATGGTCATTCATCTTCTTTGGTTTCATGTTCTGCCCTGACATCTGTCCGACCACCTTGTACGACCTGTCCCAAGTGAAGCAGGAGATTGTTGCGCAAGGGATCAGCGAATCCGATATACAGTTTGTCTTCATCTCCGTGGATCCGGCCCGGGATAAGGCGGCGCAGATTCACCGATACGTTCAATATTTTGATCCTGCTTTCCTCGGCGCTACCGGCTCAATTGGCCAGCTCACTAACCTCACCCGACAACTCGGGGCGCCGTTTCGTGCGGAACCGGAAACAGCAACGAATGTCTATGAAGTAACACACTCGAGCGCTGTGTATCTGGTGGACCCGCTCGGCCAATACGCGGGCATCATCAGCCCGCCTTTCGTGGCCTCAGATGTGGCGGCACAGTTCTCTCAACTCTACCGCACCAATGAGGCGCCCCAGCTAGCGCAGCGACGCTAAGGCTATGGCCTACTCCTGCTTGTCAGCGTGAACCGTATCGACCCGGTCCGGCACGTCGAGGTTGTGGTCTACCAATACGTAAGCAAAGACATACATAAACACCGTGAGTAACAAGAACACGATGATGTGTGCGGTGTAATTGGTGCCTTCTGTCTTCTGGCCACCCATTGCTGCTACCTCTCTTCAGTCGTCCTAGACGTATTGATTCAGTGATGCGGGGACGCGGGTGCCGCGATGATGAGTTCTTTCAGGAAGTACACACCACGCTGAAAGAAGGTCCAATCGGCCTCCAGAGAGCCGATTGCGACCAACGTCAATAAAAGCGCTGGCGGTACCAAAATGAAATACACCATCGCCAGCCGCTCCCACACCATGTGCATAAACACCGCGATAATCAGGCCGGCCTTTAACACCATGAAAAACAGAATCAGGAACCAACGCATGTAGCCTTGCACCTGATAATAATCCACGGCATAGGACATAGCGCTCAATACAAAAAGTAAAATCCAAATCTTGAAGTAGATCCCCAGCGGGTGCTGTATAGCCTCCTCCTCCCGGATGACCGGCGCGTGGCCGTCAGCTGTATGGTCCATGGTTTACCCCCTTACCAGAGATAGAAAAATGCGAAGATAAAGACCCAAACAAGGTCAACGAAGTGCCAGTAAAGCCCGAGGATCTCAATCTCTTCGTAGTTGCCACCGCGCTTGGTGAACCAACCCGGCGTCTGGTCATCGAGGTGCCCTTTGGCCACTTTGTAAGAAAAGATGAACAGAAAAATCACACCGATTGAGACGTGGAAGCCGTGGAAGCCGGTCACCATAAAAAACACTGAACCGAACTGTGCAGCGCCCATCGGGTTACCCCAAGGGCGAACCCCCTCCTCAAAAATCAACTTGCTCCACTCGAACACCTGCATGCCGACAAAGGTGGCACCCAAGAGCGCCGTGACAAACAGCAACCAGAAGGTCACCCACTTGTTCTTGCGATAACCATAGTTCACCGCAAGTGCCATCGTGCCCGACGATGTAATTAACACAAAGGTCATGATCGCGATCAGAATCAGCGGGATCGGCGCCCCGCCGAAGCTCAGCGCAAAGACCTCGCTGGGGCTAGGCCATGGCTCGAGCGTCGACATACGCACCGTCATGTAAGAGGCTAAGAAGCAGCCAAAAATAAAGGTGTCGCTGACGAGGAAGATCCACATCATCGCCTTGCCCCAGGGCACTCCCTTGAACGCGCGCTGATCCGAACTCCAGTCATCAAAGAAGCCTGCTAAGCCGGGCTTCAACTCCAGTGAATCCGATGCCATTGTCTCCGTCGACATGGTCTCCTCCCCCTCTAAATAAAGCCGCAGATCCTGAGAAGGATCTCGAAATTGTTACCTGTGAACAGCAAGCCGAACACCACCAACCAGACGCCCAGCAAGTAGTGCCAGTAGAGCGCGCAGTTGGACACGTTGTGCTCCATCGCACGCACATCCGACTGCCCGAAAGCCCGGCTTATCGCGCGCACCAGCGCGATCATGCCCCCCGCCATATGCAGTCCGTGGATGCCCGTGATCATAAAAAAGAAACCTACCGACGGGTTGCTGAAATCACCGAGCACCATCGAGGTCAGCTGCTGCCAGGCAACAAGCTGGCCGATCAGAAAAAGCACCGTCAACACACCGGCGCCGACTAACGCGCCGCGTACCAAGGGGACCTTGTCCGCACGCGCCCAGATCAAAGCCGCCTGAAGGCACAGACTACTCAGTAACAGCAGCCCGGTGTTTGCCCAGAGCAGGCTAATTTGCGGTGTAGGCTGCCAATCCTGATAAAGCATGCGGCCACCGTAGGCCACGATCATGAGCATGAAGAAAATGCTCACCACGCTCAGGAGCACTTTGAGTGCAGAGCGCCGTGAATTCAGTGCGATCTCCGCCCCGGACAGCCCGGGCGCGATCGGCCCGGTGTCGGCAATCCAGGGCTGTTCAGTAAAGATATTGCTCATTGTGCGCCCTCTGCCTGTGCGTTACGTGGCGGCACATTTTGGGGAATGAAGTCGTCCTCAACCCCTGGCACGCTGTAGTCATAGGCCCATCGGTACACGCAGGGCAGTTCCTTACCAAAGTTGCCGTGTCCTGGCGGTGTGGTCTCGGTCTGCCACTCGAGGCTGGTCGCATTCCAGGGATTACCCGGCGCCTTTTTGCCGTTAAAGGCACTGACGATAAGGTTGTAAAGGAAGACGATCTGCGCGACGCCCACCACCAGTGCTGCGATGGTGATACTTGCATTCACGTTCTGCGCCGAGTCAGGCAGGAAGGTGGTGCCAGTAATTTCAAAGTAGCGACGCGGCACGCCCATGATGCCCAGATAGTGCATGGGCAGGAACACCAAGTAGGAGCCAACAAAGGTCACCCAGAAGTGGAATCGCGCCATCCCCTCGTGGTACCAGCGCCCCGTGATTTTAGGATACCAGTGATAGATCGCACCGCAGACCACCATGACCGGCGCCACCGCCATCACCATGTGGAAGTGCGCCACCACAAATAGTGTATCGGACAGCGGCATACTCACCGTCGCATTGCCGAGGAAGAGCCCCGTCATCCCGCCATTAATAAAGAATAGTAGGAACGCGATTGAGAACAGCATCGGAATGGTGAGGTGGATATTGCCCTGCCAGAGCGTCAGTACCCAGTTGTAGACCTTAAGTGCTGTGGGCACCGCGATTATCAGGGTAGTCGTGGCGAAGAAGAAGCCAAAATAAGGATTCATCCCGCTGACATACATATGGTGTGCCCATACAACAAAGCTCAGCGCACCAATGATGACGATCGCCCAGACCATCATGCGATAACCAAAAATATTCTTGCGCGCGTGGATGCTAATGAGATCAGACACAATGCCGAACGCGGGCAGCGCAACGATGTAGACCTCGGGGTGGCCAAAGAACCAGAACAGGTGCTGGAACAATAAGGGGTTGCCGCCAACGTGCTCGGCCTCGCTACCCATGGTCATGATCGCCGGCATAAAGAAGCTGGTGCCCAGCAACACATCCAGTGACATCATAATCGCGCTCACAAAGAGCGCCGGGAAGGCGAACAATGCGAGAACAGTTGCAACAAAAATACCCCATACCGTGAGCGGCATGCGCATCAGTGTCATACCGCGGGTTCGGGCCTGCAGGATAGTCACCACGTAGTTCAAACCACCCATGGTGAAGCCGATGATGAACACCGCCAGAGAGGCGAGCATCAACAGTATCCCCGCCTCGGAACCGGGCGTGCCTGGTAGAATCGCTTGCGGCGGATACAGTGTCCAACCGGCTCCGGTGGATCCCCCGCCGACAAAGAAGCTGGCAGCGAGCAACAACACCGCAGTGAAGTAGACCCAGAAACTGATCATATTCAGCCACGGGAACACCATATCCCGCGCACCGACCATTAGCGGTATCAGATAGTTCCCGAATCCGCCGAGGAACAAGGCCGTCAGCAGGTACACCACCATGATCATGCCGTGCATGGTGACCGCCTGCAGGTAATAAGCAGGGTCAATAAAGGTGAAGGTATTCGGCCAGGCCAGCTGCAACCTCATGAACCATGAAAGCACCAGCGCCACCATTCCGATGGCGATAGCCGTTGCCGCATACTGGATCGCGATGGTCTTCGCGTCCTGTGAAAAAACATATTTCCCCAGCCAGGTCTTGGCATGGTAGAGCTCCATCTCCCCCACTTCGGCGGGGCGAACAAAACTCGTCTCGTCGTGTGCTATGTGTTCCATCGTATTCTCCGGACTAATTCTGCTGCGCCAGCGTGACCGGCTGCTGTGGGTTTTCGAGGGTAGAGATGTAAGCCACCATGTCTTCGATAGCTTGATCATCCGTCATGGTATTGGCGACCAATCCCATCTGAAGCCCGTAGAGGTCGTCAGCGTGGCGGCCGCGAATACCGTCGCGGAAATTCTTGATCTGGGACGCGAGATACCAATCCTCGAGCCCCGTCAGCGCGGGCGCATTGACAGTCCAGACACCCTGACCGAGCTCGCCATGGCACTGCGCACAGGTGGACTCATACAGCGCCTGAGATTTGCTTGGGTCGCCTGACGCGCTGGGCTCGTACCGCTCCACCGCGGCAGCTAGCCCTGTATTGGCGTTGCCATCGAATTCGGGCTGACCCGACAAGGTGTCGATGTAGCTCACCACATTATTTATCGCGGCGGCATCGCCCAACATCATCGCCATCGGCGCCATGGTTCGGCCCCAGGTGTCGTCCTCATGAGTGCCGCGCACGCCGCGCTTGAAATGTCGCAGCTGCCGCTTCATGTACTCACTGTCCATGCCGGCCAGTCGCGGGGCATGCATCGCCTTGTTGCCTTCGGCATTCACACCGTGGCACGAACTACATACTGCATAGCCGGCCTGCCCAGCCACCAGATCAGTACTCAGCTCAGCTTGAGTCTCCGCGAAAGTGGGCTGGTCCGCCAGCCACGCCGCATAGGATTCCTCGGTGTCGACGATCACGCGACCCCGCATCGCGTAGTGACCTACCCCACACAGCTCCTCACAGAGCAAGTCGTAGCTGCCAGGCTCCTTGGGCTCAGCCCATATGTAGGTCACCTGACCAGGAACGAAGTCCATTTTCACGCGGAATTGGGGAACGGTGAAGTTGTGCAGCACGTCAGTTGATCTGAGCAAGAAGGTCACGGGCTGATCCACCTTTAAGTGCATCACCGGGTCATAAACGATCACATCATCCTGACCAAACGGGTCAGAGGGATCGATGCCTAGCGGGTTCTCCTCCGAGGTATGGCTAACCGCTACTGCACCCAGCTGACCATCCTCTCCGGGGAGCCGGTATGACCAGTTCCACTGGCGAGCCAGCACCTCAAGCTGCATGGCATCATCCGGTGGCGTCACTACGTCTTTCCAGATTAGTAGCCCCGGTGCCAGCATCGCCGCGATGCCCACCGTGGTAAGGCCTGTGAGCCACGTCTCCATCTTGACGCTCTCAGGCTCGTATTCAGCCCGGCGGCCTTCCTTGTTTCTAAATTTGATGATGCAGTAAGCAATAAAAGCGTTACACAGCACGAACCCCAGCCCTGTGACAACAAACGTCAGGGTGACCGTGTCGTCCATCGAGGACCAGTTAGACGCTATCGGTGTGAAGTACCACGGGCTGAGGAAGTGGAACACCACCGTCCCCAAAACCAAGACAAGCAATACAATTGCAGCAAACATAGTTTATCTCTCGCACCCAGTGCAAAAATTGGGCACCAACGCCCCCCCAGTACACGACCATCAGAGTAAGAAATTACCGCTTACCGCTTTCTTCTCGTGATGTGCCGATACTCCCTATTGGTGGCTGTACTTTGCAGCCGCGTTATTGTTGTTGTTTGTTCGGACGGCCCTGAAAAATCAGCGCCCAATTCCTGAACCGCTCCCAATTACGAAGCAATAGCATCAGCGCCCGGGTGTGTGTCACCTCGGTGCCAGCACGCTCCAACTTGGGATGTTGTTTTAAAACTTTTTTGAGTTTTTTCTGATCTTCCCGATCGGTCTCAACAAAAAGCACATGCCGGCCTTGGGCCAGCGCTTTCTCAAATCGGGTGAAATGGACATTGGGGGCTTGCATACCAATGAAGCCGGCCTCCCAGGTGGCAAAACCAAAGCCGACGATGGCCAAAAACACAAAGGGGACCCAGCCGACTTGCGCCGCAATGCCCGAGAAGTGTGCCACCAGCAGAATGACGCCTGCCACAGCCAAGCCCAGCATCGCGCCAATCTCACCGGAGTGAATGACGTCCGTTTTTAGAAAACTGGCCACGCGATTCACGTCGTGGTTGTCGAGACCGACGTCGTCATTGCTGAGCAAATAGATCTGGGGGCGGGCTATGCCGCCAGCTTCGAGGTGGTGCTCAATCTGTTCGAGATCGTCCAGATCGTCACTGATGTAGTAGAAGCGCTTCATGAGCCCTCCTCTTTATTATTTTACGACTCCCAGCCCTAAGCTATAGCTCGTTGGCTGAACTCATTTTCTCGCCTGGCCTCTGTGCACCTTCACTCTGCCCGATCCACATCCCCCGACGCGATCGTTGATAGCAGAGGCAAGAAAACTACCCCATGCATCTCAGTATAGTCGTGTGGTCAACCGAAGAAAAGTCGTTAGCGTGAGTAAATGACGGCCATCACTGGTGGGAATTTTGCAGGTTCAGGCCGCCTTGAGCGGTGCTTTTTCGAGAAACTGGCTGAGTGGGTCCACCAGATAATCGCCGAAGGGCTGAATGTCGCGATAACCGAGCGATCGGTACAAAGCATCGGCCTCAAGCTGATGAATACCCATCTCCAGACGAGCGCAGTCGATACCTTCGGCCAGAATCTCCGCTTCAATTGCGCTCATCAATGTGCGCGATAGACCGCGTCCACGGTAGATCTCTTGGACATACAATCGCTTGATTTCCGCATACCCAGCCTCACGATAGAAACGCGCCGCAACACAGCCAATACACTCGCCGATCTCGCTACCGGACCGCAGTTCATCCGTTTTCGCGGGCTGATCTGCGGTCTCAGTACATAACGACATAGTTGATGAGATGAAAGCACCGAGAAAGATCGCGTCGCCCGTGCGAAGACTCTCACTACTCACCAGATGATTGCTCTCTGCGGGGTATAAGGAGGCCATGTATTGATCGGAGAGCACCAACAAATGATCTGCCTCAGCACCCACGATACGTTCCAATGAAATGCTCACACCGTCGAAACCATGTTCATGTTGGTTGGCATCTAGATCCATTCCAAGGACCTTATCACGCACGCAACAAACCTCAGACCTCTAGAGACCAGTGTCGAGCATCAAGGGCAGAGCTCGAGACAATCACCAACAAGAGGCGCAAGTATGGGCGTGACACTGCACGTCTCTTTCAGCAGCCACCAAGTCGCTAACGAACATCAAAACTAGCGCACCATGCCGATCAATCCCGCGACCGCGTAGAAAAACTGCAGCAGTAAGATGCCCCGATGTCCGCCGAGATAAGCCCAGGCGCCGATCGAAATAGCGGAAACAAAGAGCAACACAAAGCCCAGGAATTCTAGCCCGACATTGGACGCCACAAACAGCGAGTAGGCGATGGCGGTGACCACACCGAACCACTCGAGGACTTTCAGATTCACCGTCATAGTAATAGGCCTCCTTGGTGTCCGGGCTAGGCGGGCGCGAGTATGCCGCGAATCGGCACTGCGGCATAGCAAGCACTGGCAGATGAGCGCATTGCGCAACCCGTGCTGACACCGACAAAGCCCGCATGCCCTGCTGCAAGTGCGACGAGCCTGCCCGGCAATGCTCGAACCATTGACGCAATGCTGGAAAGCGATTTAAGTGGGCATGGAAACGCTACGAAGACCACATGGAGCTGGCATGACGGAATTCGGCATTGTGATGGAGCCCAGTCCGGGCAATACCGCCCGACTGGCTGCGGAGGCCGAGCAATTGGGATTCGATATTTTGCTCAGCCCAGATACCCAAAACCTGTCTCCGGATCCAATCGGTCAGCTGAACCTCGCAGGGGCACAGACACAGCGCCTTTGCGTCGGCACCGGCGTCACAAACCCCATTACTCGCGATCCTGCTGTACTTGCCAGTTCGTTGGCCTCTCTGTCTGCAGAGACCGACGGCCGCGCGCTGTGTGGCATCGGCCGCGGTGACTCAAGTCTTGAGCATATTGGTAAGAGCAATGGCACCACCGCGCAACTCAAAACGTTCATCGAACGGCTCCGGGCCTACCTTAATGGTGACACCGTGGAACGTAACGGGCGCGCATCTCAGCTTCGCTGGCTAGACTCTTACCCCCGCCACCCTGTCCCTATCGATATTGCCTGCACCGGCCCCAAAACCATTCAAATGGCCGTCGAGGTAGGCGACCGTATCTCTTTTGCGGTGGGCAGCGCGCCCGAGCGTCTTCAGTGGGCGATGGATACAGCGCTTGAACATCTCAACACGATCGATCGACCCCGCGACAGTATTCAAATCGGTGCATACATTAATCTGGTGTGTGACGAGGATGAGCAAAGGGCCCTGTCGCTGGGTAAATTGATCGCGGGCATGGTCGCGCATTTTGCTGGGCTAAAAAACGCGCCAACCGATCACCTGCCAACAAAACTGCGTGCGATCGCTGAGAGTATGCAGTCGCAGTACGACATGGCACGTCACGCTCAGGAAGAAGGAACACATCTCGCGCTCATTGACGAAGCTTTCGTTGACTGGTTCTCGATCTGTGGCCCACCCGAAAAGTGTATCGAGCGACTGCAGCCTCTCATCGACTTGGGGCTGGAGCACGTGTATCAGCTGGGCGGCTCTCCGGTTGCGCACCCCCATGGAGCGCGACAGGTCGCGATGGTCGAGCAGGCGAGACTGTTCGCGTCACACGTCATGCCCCACTTCCGATAATCGCAATGAAGTCGGGAGCGTTCTATCGACTCGGGGTGGTGTTAACACCATGAGCGAACTGCAGGCATCTTACAAAACCACTGTTTATCAATGGTACGTCGTGGGGGTACTCACCTTTGCGTACTTGGTGTCCTTTCTCGACCGCCAAATCCTCGCGCTGATGGTCGCGCCGATTCAGGCCGATCTCTCCCTCAGCGATACGCAGATGAGTCTGCTAATGGGTCTGGCTTTCTCTATCTTTTACGTCTTCATGGCGTTACCACTGGGCCGACTCGCCGATCAGACCGTGCGGCGCAACATCATTATCGGTGGTGTCACGTTATGGAGCGCGATGACTGCTGCCTGCGGACTGGCGGGCACCTACTGGCATCTGTTTCTGGCTCGAATGGGTGTGGGCGTAGGCGAGGCCAGCCTTACCCCGAGCGCAACGTCTATGATCGCCGACTATTTTCCACCGGGTGTGCGCGGCAAGGCACTGGCGACCTACAACGCCGGGGTGTCGCTCGGCACCGGCTTCGCCATGGTATTCGGCGGGATGGTGATCACCTATGTCAGCACGAGCGAACGGCACGTGCTACCGCTCATTGGGAGTGTGGCAGCCTGGCAGTACGTATTTTTCCTGGTAGCACTGCCCGGGCTGCTAGTGGTCCTGCTCATGCTCACGGTGCGCGAGCCAGCCAGGCAAGAGACCAGCTCGGCGGCTCAGAACCTGAGTTTCCATGAAGTCCTATCCTTCCTGCATAGCAAAAGAAGAATCTATGTTCCGCTCTTTCTCGGCATGTCAGTGAATACCATTGTCGGCTATGCGCTGTTCTCATGGATCCCCACCAGCTTCGCCCGCGTTCACGGCTGGACCATGAGTGACATTGGTCTCGGATATGGCCTCATCATTTTGGCCACTGGTCCGTTGGGTGTGTTCCTTGCCGGAAGTCTGATCGACAAACTCCACCTTACAGGACAGCAGAACGCGGAACTCAAGGTCGCATTGCTCAGCATCGCCATCTGCCTCCCCGGAGTCGTCTATCTCCCACTCGCATCATCGGGCCAAGCGGCGCTGATGGCCATGATCCCGGCTAGTATTGGCCCGGCCATGACCACCGCCTCAGGTTCAATCGCGGTCATTAATGTGACCCCTAACCAAATCCGGGGGCAAACCATGGCGCTCTATCTACTTACAATTTCGCTACTGGGTCTGTCCCTGGGACCCACCGCCGTCGCGCTGCTCACGGACTATGTCTTTAAGGATCCAGCAATGATTGACTGGTCTATCAGTTGCGTGGTGCTTGCCTCATCGCTGTTTTCAGCCGTCATGCTATGGCGCTGTCTTCAACCCTTCACCGAGGCCGCGCGGGAAACGGTAAACTGACCGTCTTCAGATTGATTCACTAGCAACGGCAACCCTGACGACGTGACAACACTCTCGCCCTTTTTGCAGTCTCGCTGGTACTGGCTGTCCCTAGCCTTGCTCGGTGTTGTTCTACTGAGCGTGGCTCTCTTCTACCAGTACGCGCTGGGTGACGAGCCCTGCCAGGTCTGTATCCACGCGAGACTTTGGGTGGTCGCCTTTACCTTAATCGCGCTCATCATGTTGATTGCATCGCAAACCTCGCTGCTGCGTGTTTTGGGAAACTTGGGTGTGATCATCGCCGGTACGGGCCTTTTCGAGCGCGCCCGGTATTTGTACCAGCTGGAAAACGGCATTGGGGACGGTAGCTGTCAGTTTCAACTCGGCATGCCGGACTGGTTCGCCGTGGACCGATGGATGCCCTGGCTTTTCGAGGTCCGCAATCTGTGCTCATTCACCCCCGATATGCTATTTGGCCTGAGCATGGCAGAGACCTTGATGGGGGTGGGGGGTGCGGTATGCGTGTTGGCACTGTGGACAGCAACGTTGGATCTGCGCCGCTGACAGCCGCTAGCACTCGATCAAACTGACCGGCACCTCGAGAACGTTGATAGCCAACCCGCCGCGAGCGGTCTCTTTGTACTTATCCTGCATATCACGACCCGTATCGCGCATGGTCTTGATCACCTGGTCGAGTGAAACGAAATGCTCGCCGCTGCCACGAAGGGCCATCCGCGCGGCACTGATCGCCTTCACCGCACCCATCGCGTTCCGCTCGATACAAGGCACCTGCACCAAGCCACCGATCGGGTCACAGGTCAGGCCAAGGTTATGCTCCATCGCAATTTCTGCGGCGTTCTCCACCTGAGCAGGAGTGCCGCCCAAGGCATCGGCCAGGGCGCCCGCCGCCATCGAGCAGGCCGAGCCCACCTCACCCTGGCAGCCGACCTCGGCGCCCGAGATGGAGGCGTTGATCTTATACAGGATGCCAATCGCGCCTGCGGTCAGCAGGAAGCGACAAACGTCCTCATCGCTCGCACCACGGCAGTGGTGCAGATAGTACTTGAGCACGGCGGGAATAATCCCGGCCGCGCCATTAGTAGGCGCGGTCACAATTCGCCCACCGACGGCGTTCTCCTCATTGACTGCCAGTGCATAAAGCGTGACCCAGTCCATGGTGTTCAGTGATTCGTCACCAAGGGAGTCGCCCTGGCTCTTGAGCTGACGATACAACTGCGCAGCACGTCTTTTCACCTTGAGGCCACCGGGCATAATCCCTTCGTTTCGACAGCCGCGGTCAATGCAAGCCTGCATGACCTCCCAGAGCGCGAGAAGACCGGAGCGGATCTCGGCTTCGCTGCGCCAGGCCAACTCGTTGGCCAGCATGAGTGAACTGATGGAAAGACCGTGCTCCTTACACTGTGCGAGCAGCTCCTCGGCAGTTGAGAACGGATATCGAACCGGCGTGGGGTCATCCACAACCACGTCACCATCGCTCGCCGACTCATCCACAACAAATCCACCGCCCACCGAGTAGTACACCCGGGTCTGCAGCGCTTCGCCCTGCTCATCGTAGGCCGTGAAGCGCATGCCGTTGGCGTGGAAAGGCAACGTCTCGGTGCGGTGCATGATCAAGTCGTCGCGGTAATCGAAGGCAATCTGATGCGTGCCCAACAGGGTCAGGCTGCCATGTTCGCGCGCAACGGCAACGCGAGCTTCAATGCCGTCGATATCTACCGTGTCGGGCGCGTCGCCCTCCAATCCCAAAATAATGGCCTTTGGGGAGCCGTGGCCGGCACCCGTGGCTCCAAGCGAGCCAAACAGCTCGGTGGTCACGCGATAACAGCAGCTCAGGGAGCCTGTGTCCTCGAGCGCCACTGCAAACATCCGCGCGGCGTGCATGGGGCCGACGGTATGAGAGCTGGAGGGACCAATACCCACCTTGAACAGGTCAAATGTACTGATAGACATGGGCTAAAGCTGGTTCGGGGGTGAAACGAGCGGTTGCGGAGTGTAGCGCCTAAAAAATGCCCGCGTCACGCGAATTTATCGTGATTACAATACGAGTCTTTTACGCTGGGAAGCACCTGAATGGATCGGTGGCTGTAGTGATCTCGTCAGGCTCAAATAGGAGCTCATTGTGAGCTGATGGCTGCTCATTCAAGACTGATTGCATCAAATTTCTGATCGCGTCGCGCGAAACCGGCAACATCGCGCACCCGCGGGGGCTTGAGCACTATTTTTTCGCCCCTCATGGCGGTTGCGTTGTGCGCTGTCTCCCTTATCATGCGCGATCTTTTGACTGATTTAAGACCTTACAGCGGCATAGCCGCGCGGCCTGTGGACCCTGACTATGAGCACTCCCACAAAAATCTATCTTGACGAGTCGGAGATGCCGACGCGTTGGTACAACGTCGTCGCAGACCTGCCAGAGCCGCCGCCACCGCCGCTGCATCCGGGCACACACCAGCCGGCGACGGGAGACGACTTCGCCGCCCTGTTCCCTAAGGCTCTGATAGAGCAGGAAATGTCGGCAGAGCGCTACATCGACATCCCGGGCGATGTGCTAGATGTTTATCGCCTGTGGCGCCCAAGCCCACTGTTCCGCGCACACCGCCTTGAGAAGTTACTCGATACCCCGGCGCGCATTTACTACAAGTACGAGGGTGTTAGCCCCGCGGGTTCTCACAAACCCAATACCGCGGTGCCGCAGGTTTGGTACAACGCGCAGGAAGGAATTCGTAAACTCACCACCGAGACCGGCGCGGGCCAATGGGGTAGTTCTCTGGCGTTTGCTTGCGCCCAGTTCGGTCTGGAGTGCGAGATCTGGCAGGTAGCCGCTTCCTACAGAGCCAAGCCCTACCGCCGCACCATGATGGAAATTTGGGGTGGGCAGGTACACCCGAGTCCCTCCGACGTCACCGACTACGGTAAGCAGCTACTCGCGCAAGATCCGGATCATCCGGGCTCGCTGGGGATCGCGATTTCAGAGGCTGTTGCAGAAGCGGTTGAGGACCCCTCTATCCGCTACGCGCTGGGTAGCGTGCTCAATCATGTGTTGCTCCACCAAACCATTATTGGCGAGGAAGCCCTGCTGCAGTTGGCGAAAGTCGACGAAACACCCGATGTGCTAGTGGGCTGCACGGGCGGCGGGTCCAACTTCGGTGGTCTGGCATTTCCGTTCCTGCGCGAGAAGCTCGCTGGCAAGATGAACCCCACTATCCGATGCGTTGAGCCGGCGGCCTGCCCCACGCTCACCAAAGGCGAATATCGTTACGACTTTGGTGACACCGCGGGCCTGACGCCGCTGATGAAAATGCACACGCTCGGTGCTTCGTTCATTCCAGAGCCCATCCACGCCGGGGGGCTGCGCTATCACGGTATGGCGCCACTGGTCTCACATATCTATGAACTAGGGCTGGTGGAAGCCATTTCGATTCCCCAGACCGAGTGTTTCGAAGGCGCACTCCAGTTTGCCCGTGCAGAAGGCATCGTGCCCGCGCCGGAACCCACCCACGCAATTGCCGCTGCGGTTCGCGAGGCGCTCGCCTGTAAGGAGTCTGGTGAAGAAAAGGTGATCCTTACGGCACTGTGTGGTCACGGGCACCTGGACCTTGCGGCCTACGAAACATTTCTTTCAGGCCAAATGGTTGACCTTGATTTGCCTGACAACGCTATCGAGGAAGCAATGGAAAATGTGCCAAAAATCGAAGGTTGAGTGCCAGCGCTGATCGAAAAGACTGTATCGATGCCATTTTCGAGGGCTCACTAACTCTGGAGTTTCTTTCCCCTAGTAGCGTAGCCACCGGCTGACTCCAAAATAGAATGACAGCCATCGAGTGGGAATCCTGTTGCTGCCAAAAAGACTCTTGGCAGCGCCAAGAGTCAAATTTTAAAAAAATCGCTCGGCGCGACTCAGAACAATCCCTCACTGATGACGAGGATCTTGGAAACGCCTGTAAGCTTCAGTTACCACGTTGCAAATTCACCCGCTTCCCATAAACTCAAACAGCGGTGGATTATGCTGACGCAAGCCACCCCGGAGGCGCATCAATGATTGAACCGTACAATGCTGTAGGACTTGTCCCCACCGTTTGGGGCATACGGAACCGAGAAGAGATCAAAAAAAACATTGAACACTTAGCGTCGATGGCAAATGCGGCTCTTTGGTTGTCCTCTCTTGATCTACCTGTGAAGTTAATTGCTTTGCCCGAGGGTGCTCTGCAAGGTTTCAATGACGAGGTCATGGACACCGAACACACCTTATTCGCAAGAGAATGTGCCATTGACATACCGGGGCCCGAGGTTGAATTGATCGCGGAAAAAATTGCCAGGCCCCACGGGGTTTATGTCATGGCTCAGGCCAAGGCTCGTCATGAGGAAATTCCAGACAGGTATTTCAATGTCGGCTTTATTTTGGACCCGCAGGGCAACGTGATCCTAAAACACTACAAAGTGGCTCCGTTGTATCCAGTGGAGCATTCAGTCTGCCCACACGATATTTATGACTGGTGGATCGACAGATACGGAGATAACCTCGATGCCTTCTGGCCGGTCGCTCACACAGAGATTGGCAGCATGGGTATTATGATGGCCAACGAGGGCTCCTATCCAGAAAACGCAAGAGCATTAGCGTTAAATGGCGCGGAAATTGTTTACAGGGCCTCAATCCCGCATCCAGCCGCATCAAACGAATATTTCGAGATATCTACAAGAGCCAGAGCCCTAGACAATAACTTCTATGTTGTCGCACCAAACATGGGCGCGTATTTCCTTACACAGGACGACGAAACTCCAGTAGACACCTTCGGTGGTCAATCAATGATCGTAGATTACCGAGGCCAAAAAGTAGGAAGACAAGAATACGGTGGTGTATCTACCAGTGTTTGTGGTCCGATAAACATAGAAGCCATGAGACATCATAGGGAAGCATCTCTATGGACAAATTGGATGAAAGACCTGAGAACCGAGTTGTATCAAACAGTTTATAGGGAACCGATTTATCCGAAGAACCTTTATTTAGACAGGGAGCCAATGCAGCACCAAGAGTACGAGGAAAGCGTCATAAAAAAGCAGATTAAACTTATGCACGATCGAGGCATATGGAAGCCGTCGGCGTTTGCAGCCGCAAAAACTCCAACCAAAGAACCTGAAGGTAAAAACTAAACAGGGCCTGATTACGCGACTCATTGCGAATCTGCCCTATCTAAAATGACCTAGACGGGAAGTTTGAGCGCATTCCAGTAGAACAGTCACGTAACGACTCAGCGTACATAGCGCAGGCATACTTCACCTGCACTTCGTTTATCCAGTGAAGCCTCTAGCAGGAGGGCGCCACTCCCCCCTTGCTCTCAACACCGATCACCATCCCTGTATGACCCGGTCCCTAGCGGCTCTGATGGACGCCCCACCGCACAAGTGCCACCCAGACCAGAGATTGCCCTCCACTCAAAAGCTATAGCCCAGCATCAAGTAGTACTGCCTTCCACGATCAAATGCCTGAGCCGTGCTACCGAAACTTGATTGGTAGTCTCCAAATATACTGAATTCTTCATCACCAACGTTGTCGACACCAGCCGTAACGCTCAACCCAGATAAAGCAGACTGCCACCTAGCACTCATGTTCACCACGGAATAATCAGGTTGGACTAGGGGATCAGCCCAGGCAGGTGCGAAAGGGAGACCGCCCGCATTGTTGTAGAACTTGCTCCGCCATGACCAATCCAGTCTTGGTGTTACCTCACCAAATTGGGTATCGAAGGTTTTAGTGACCGAAAGATTAGTGTTCCACTCTGATACAAATACAAATGGATCAGACACGCTCAGTCCTGAGAAAAGATCAGGGTTCAGAGAATCATAGCCAGCATCCGTGTAACCCACCGCCAGATCAATCAACACCCCATTTTGCGCCAAATAGTTAATCTCAAGCTCGAAGCCCTCAATGGTCGCATCGCCGGCATTGGTGGTGTACGGCCCCACTCTGCTGGGCTCGTTTATGAGGATTTGTAAGTCAGTGTAATCCGCCGAGTAGACCGCAAAATTTGCTCGCAATGAGTTATCAAATAACTCCGCTTTAATTCCAGCTTCTAAAGAATCCACGTATTCAGGACCAAACGCAGGCAGGCTTGGCTCAGGGGGGAAAATGCGTTGCGTGAAACCACCAACTTTGAAGCCCTCACTGTAGGTACCGTAGAGCATTACGTCATCCGTAAGCGAGTAGCTGATACTAACCATCGGTGTGCTTTCCGAGATCGAATTATTCACGGTCTCGAATGGAACAACCCGATCCCCAAGTGCGCATACTTTTGTTGATCCGTCTGAGTTAAAGCACGGGAATGGCAACCCTCCTAGCGGCATTTCCTCAATGTATTGGTCAGGCAAATAGTCTCTATCCTCCTCGGTATAGCGTATGCCCGCTGTTGCAGAGAGTTTCTCGGTAAAATCGAAAGTCGCCTGGGCAAAAATCGCCTCACTCGAGTAATCAAAGTAGCCGCCACTTTGTATCGACACAGTGGTGAAATCCACCGGATTAATGTTTTCTCCATCTTCCTCAAAGGCGTATACACCGACCAGCCAACTCAACCTGTCCTGTACCGAGCTCCCAGACAGTTGCAGTTCAACGGAAAGTTGGTCCTGCTGGAAAGTATCGAAGTAATGAGTTACCGGGTTGACCATGATCGGCAATCCCGGCACAGCAGGCTCGCCGTCGTTCTGAACGTAACCGTCCCGATCGCTCGCAAACTGCCCATCGAGGCTTCTGTGGCTGGCAATCAACTTTGCGGTGAAGGCATCGAGATCCCAGGTCAGTGTCAGCGAAACCGCCTCGTTTTCCATCTCTGAGAAGTTAGGGCCGGTGCCCAAATTCGTGTTGTTGCCCGTAACCGCGTTGGCATTAGTAAAACAGGCAACCGGCGCGTCCGGCAGTGTGCAGACGACCGGATTCGGGCCACCAAAATCTGGGTTGAATCCTGCAAACAGGTTATGAATGAAAGGGAAGTTACCGCCCGGGATTGCCGATGCATTCTCCGGGAACTCGTCGACCCTCTTCGTGAGTAGCGGCGGGCCGTTTGTCTCATCGTCGTAGTAGTCGAACGAAAAGTCCGCTGTAAAAGTGTCAGAGGGCGCCCACCGTAAAGCCAACCTGCCCATGACAGTATCCTGATTGCCAAGATCTTTGCCATCGAAGGGTCTGAAAACATACCCATCCTGCTGCAGACTTCCAAAACTGCCCCTCGCATACAAGGTGTCAGACAAGGGTATATTGAGCACGCCCCTTACATTTCGTCGCTCGTCTGTTCCTACCTTGATGTCAACTTTCCCGCCAAACTCATCATTTGGCTTGGTAGTCGTGATGCTAATTGCGCCACCAACAGTATTCTTGCCAAATAGGGTTCCCTGTGGCCCACGAAGTATCTCCACCTGCTGGATATCGATCATGTCTAATACGGCTCCCGCCGATCGACCCAGATAAACCTCATCGACATAAATGCCGACGCCCGGATCGATAGTTGGAACAAAGTCTTTTTGCCCCACGCCCCGAATATAGACCGCAGCGTTATTGCCGGCGCCACTGTATGCCGGTGTATTCTGAAACACGAGATTGGGCGTAACGTTCTGGAGCTTTGTGATGCGTGATAAGCCCATGTCCTCCAACCGATCTCCAGAGAGTGCCGTTACCGAAATAGGCGTGTCTTGTAATGATTCAACTTTCTTCCGCGCTGTCACCACCACTTCTTCCAAGTTGGCGCTTACACCTGTGGGAAAAGTCGCGATGGCTATGAGACACATCACGCCCGTGATCCTCCGCTTGAAGGCTAATGCTGGCGGCAGTCGAAGCGATCTGCTTTTGGGTGGTGCTGAAAAGTGGGGAAACTTCTGTTCAAAACTTGCCATGACCTGACTCCGTTCCAAATCAAATTTTTAATGACCTGTGCAGAAGAGTGTAGTGTATTGCTCGGTCCCATGACATCTCGCACTGAACACCGAATTTTCGGCCCAGCCGCAGGGTCACCTAAACGCCATCGGGAGAGATATTGAGCGCACTGCAAATGCCGCCAAAACGAGCGGTGCAGCAAACACGGCGTATATGAGACTGACCTCGAGGCCAGCTTCCAACATGAGACCGCCCGCAAAAGGCGCGGCGATCGCCCCC
>CAJXDE010000014.1 GCA_913052635.1 uncultured Halieaceae bacterium | reverse complement strand
CCATCGCCCGCGCGTTAGTCGGGAAAATGGAAGGCGATGAGGTCACCGTGAATGCTCCGGGCGGCGACGTAACTTACGAGATCGCCGCCGTCGAGCATCTTTAGACTTACTGAAAAGCATTCTCATTGGTCGTATGATCCGCGTTTTTGCTCGGGAGCCCTTTGTGGCCGCAACGACCGACACCGTCACACTGTGGGATTTGCCGCTCAACAGGCCGGCCGAGTTAGTCGGATTTGCCGAGACCCTGAGCGCACGCTACTGCGGTCGATTGCAGGAGTTTGGTTTTTACTCAGGCGAGGCAATTTCCTGTCAGCAGCGCCCGGGGTTTGGTGCGCCGCGCGTTTTTCGAGTGAGTAACGCGACTTACTGTCTGGATCAGGAGTTGGCCGAGCAAGTGCTGGTGCGGCCGGCAGGAGCCTCGCCCAATGCCTAGTGTTTTACTGGTGGGCACACCCAACTCGGGCAAGACCGCGCTGTTCAACCGACTCACCGGTTTGAATCAGCGGGTCGCTAATTACCCCGGTATTACGGTGGATCTCTCGATTGGGCGCCTGGCGAAGTTGCCTGAGCTCGATCTGGTAGATTTTCCCGGCACCTACTCTCTGAGACCGATCTCGGAGGAGGAGCGGGTCGCCGTAGGGCATTTCAATTCGTCACTCGCCGATCCAGATGTGCAACACGTGCTCTGTATCGTCGACGCCACGCGATTGGAGAAAAGTCTCTTCTTATGTTTGCAGGTGGTCGAGGCCTGCCAACGTCAGGGGCGTCCCGTCACAATAATCGCCAACATGGGCGATATTCTGAAGCGCCACCGATTGAGTATCGATGCGGAGGGGTTATCTCGGGCCATTGGTGCACCCGTAATGATGGCATCAGCGCGCACCGGGGAGGGGCTCGACGCAATTATCTCGATTCTTCAGTCCCCGCTGCCTTCGGCAGCGGCGCTGGAAACAGCCGACGACAACCCGATTTTGGCGAGTGAGGGTGGTTCCGCTGACGTGGATTTGTATTCGAAGGCGCAGCGCCTGGCGGAGCAGTACGGGGCGTCAGCGGATGAACTGTTGCGAGCGCAATCTCGACTGGATCGATTCTTCCTCGGCTCGCTCTCCGGTGGCCTGACCTTTTCAGTGATCATGCTGATTCTTTTTCAATCCATCTTCACCTGGTCTGCGCCTGCCATGGATGCAGTGGAGGCCGGCGTCGTAGGCCTGGGTGGTTGGATCTTGCCACTAATCGGCGAAGGGGTATTCGCCGATTTTGTAGCGGATGCAGTTTTTAGCGGGATTGGTGCGTTTTTGGTGTTTGTCCCACAGATTTTTGTGCTGACGTTTGTCATTGGTCTGCTCGAGGATTCCGGTTACCTCGCCCGGGCCGCCCTTATTTGCCACAAGCCGCTCCGCTTCTTCGGTCTCAGCGGTAAAAGCTTTATCCCGATGCTGTCCGGCGTGGCCTGTGCGATTCCCGCTATTTATGCCGCGCGCTCGATCGAATCCCCGCGAGCCCGATTTCTGACCTATCTCGCGATTCCACTGATGCCCTGCTCGGCGAGATTGCCCGTGTACACCTTGCTGATCGCCATTTTTATCCCGCGAGAGACCGTATTCGGGGGGCTGATCGGCTGGCAGGGACTGACGCTCTTTGCGATCTATGTCTTCGGCATGGCCGCGGGCCTCATCATCGCAGGCTTGGTCAACCGGCTGTCACCGTCTGAGGGTCAGATGCCGTTTATGATGGAATTGCCGGCCTACCGCATCCCGGCACTGGTACCCATTTTCAGAAAATCCGTACAGCGGGCCAAGCACTTTGTGACCAAGGCGGGTGCCGTCATTCTGGGTGTGACCGTGGTGATCTGGGTTCTGGGCTACTTCCCGAATCAGGGCGCGGATTTGAGCGGATCCTGGCTGGGCATGATGGGGCAGTGGATTGAACCGGTCTTTCAGCCGCTCGGTCTGGACTGGCGCTATGGAGTGGCGATTGTCAGTGCCTTTTTGGCGAGAGAGGTATTCGTCGGGACGCTGGGCACCATCATGGGGATTGAAGGGGCCGAGGACAATATTGTACCGCTGGTCGAGCAGGTGCAGGCCAGCGCCTTGCCGCTGGGGTCGGGGGTGGCATTGCTGGTCTTCTTTGCCATTGCCCTGCAGTGCGTTTCCACCGTCGCTATTCTGGCCAAAGAAGCCAACTCGTGGAAATTGGCACTGCGCATGGTGATCGCCTACCTTTGTTTGGCTTGGCTGGCCGCGTGGGTGACCTTTCAGGTCACTGGTTTCTTGGTGTAAGGCTCTTACTACTGGTAGCAGAGCGATACAGGCACTAGCGACTGGGAAAATTTCTCGGTGCTAGACCTCAGTCCTCTCGCTCACGCTGGAACAGCCGCAATTCGGTGAGCATCAGCCGCGCGGCTAACCTCAGAGTGAGATCGTGGTGTTCCTTGCGCAACTGCTCGATCCCTGCTCCGATATCCTCCTGAAGACGCGAAGCTTCATGTTCCGTCATCTGACTCGGCAGGCGCACCTCAAAGTGGCAATCTGACTCCTTCTGAAGCTCTCCATAGGCATCGGTCAGGGACGCAATGGCGAAGTCGATCAGGGTCTGATCGGCGCCTTTGCTTCTGAGTAACTTAGAGAGCCGTTCCTGCAAAAAGGAGAAGGCCTGCTTTTCGCGCGTGGGGAATTCGAGAATGTTGGCCATGGTTCAAGGGGTCATCGGCTGCGATGCAGATTGGACTTTCGAGGGTCAGCTTGTGGGTTGGGTCTCAACAACGTCGCAATGTTGCCTACTCTTTGCACCAGATAGGCCTCACTGTGAGTGCAGAGCTCTCCGATCACGGACTCGCGTTGCTCCCGATCACCGACCGCAATCTTGACCTTGATCAACTCATGATCATTGAGCGCGCGATCTAGCTCTTCCAAAACCGACGGCGCCAGCCCTTTTCCGGCGACCGTGACGATGGGTTTGAGAGAATGGGCCTGCGCGCGGAGTTGGCGTAACTCCTTACTGGTGGGCGGGGTCATGGAGGACTCTGCGAATTATCACGGTACACTGCCAATAGTGTAACGCTATGTTGTGCGTGCAGGTGGGATGCGACAGGGAAGATGGGTAAGAAAAAGTCATCAAGCCGGGCCTGGTTGAAGGAGCATCATGACGATGTCTTCGTGCAGCGCGCGCAAAAAGAGGGTTACCGCTCCCGGGCCGTCTATAAGCTCATGGAGATCAATGACAAAGATCGGATCATTCGTCCCGGCATGTCAGTGCTGGATCTCGGAAGCGCGCCGGGTGGTTGGTCCCAGGTAGCGGGTGAGTGGGTTGGCGGTCATGGCCGCATGGTGGCGAGCGATATTCTGCCCATGGACACCCTGCCCGACGTGCGTTTCGTCCAAGGTGACTTTACGGAGCATGAGACCTATGAACGCATCATGGCGGCACTGAATAACCAGCCGTTGGATGTGGTGCTCTCTGATATGGCCCCCAATATGAGTGGTTTGACCGCGGTGGATCAGCCGCGGGCCATGTATTTGGTGGAGTTGGCGACAGAATTGGTTCGCACCTCGCTGGCACCGGGCGGTGCCTTCGTTGCCAAAGTGTTTCAGGGTGAGGGTTTTGAGGCCTGTTTCCGCGAGATCCGCGGTTGCTTCACCCGCGTAGTTACTCGTAAGCCAGCGGCTTCGCGCCCCCGATCTCGGGAAGTGTATGTGGTCGCTTCCGGGTTCAAAGGCATCGATTGACCGCGATTTTTAGGCGCATGGCGGGGCTGCTGAGGGTTCAGAATCGGAACCAGAGGGGTTGAAATGGCCGAAACGGTCCCCAAGTCAAGGCAAAGTGTTGGGAAAACAGTGGACTTAGGGGTTTTCGGCCAAAGCGTTATACTGAGTGGCCGCGTGAACATCGTGCGACCCGGAACCGAGAGGATTCGTTTTGAACAATATGGCTAAGAATTTGCTGCTGTGGCTGTTGATCGCCGCAGTATTGCTCTCGGTGTTCAATAATTTCAATCTGCGTAGCAGCACTGAGCAGGTGGGCTACTCCGAGTTTATCCGCGAAGTCCAGACCGACCGGCTGTCAAAAGTCCTGGTTGATGGCCTGACCATCTCCGCTCAGCGGAAAGATGGCAGTAGCTTTGAAACCATCCGCCCGATGGTCGAAGACCCCAAGCTGATGGATGACCTGCTGGCGCACAACGTCACGGTCGAGGGCAAGCAACCCGAGCAACAGTCTGTCTGGACACAACTGCTGATTGCGAGTTTCCCGATCCTGCTTATTATTGCGGTCTTCATGTTCTTCATGCGGCAGATGCAAGGCGGGGCAGGCGGTCGGGGCGGCCCAATGAGTTTTGGCAAGAGTAAAGCCAAGCTACTGGGTGAAGACCAGATCACTACGACCTTTGCCGACGTCGCGGGGGTTGAGGAAGCCAAAGAAGACGTACAGGAGCTGGTTGAGTTCCTGCGAGATCCCGGTCGTTTCCAGAAGCTGGGCGGCCGGATCCCGCGGGGCGTGCTCATGGTAGGCCAGCCCGGAACCGGTAAGACCTTGCTCGCCAAGGCGATCGCTGGCGAGGCCAAGGTGCCCTTCTTCTCCATCTCCGGCTCTGACTTTGTCGAGATGTTCGTGGGCGTGGGTGCGTCCCGCGTTCGCGACATGTTCGAGCAGGCAAAAAAACAATCGCCCTGCATTATTTTTATCGACGAAATCGATGCGGTGGGTCGCCATCGCGGCGCGGGCTTGGGTGGCGGTCACGATGAGCGTGAGCAAACCTTGAACCAGCTCCTGGTGGAGATGGACGGTTTTGAACTCAATGACGGCGTGATTGTCATCGCCGCGACCAATCGACCGGACGTACTGGACCCCGCTCTGCTGCGACCAGGCCGATTCGACCGTCAGGTGGTCGTGGGTCTGCCCGACATTCGTGGGCGGGAACAGATTCTCAAGGTGCATATGCGCAAGGTGCCTCTGTCAGAGGACGTCGATTCCTCGAAAATCGCGCGTGGCACCCCGGGCTTCTCGGGTGCGGATCTGGCGAATCTCGTCAACGAGGCCGCGCTGTTTGCTGCACGTGGAGGCCTGCGTCTAGTGGGCATGAATCAGTTTGAGTTGGCCAAAGACAAGATCATGATGGGTGCTGAGCGCCGGTCGATGGTGATGTCCGAGGCGGAAAAGCGCAACACGGCTTACCACGAGGCGGGGCATGCCATTGTTGGCCGCCTGATGCCTGAGCATGACCCGGTTTATAAAGTGTCGATCATTCCCCGTGGCCGCGCGCTGGGCGTGACCATGTTCCTTCCTGAGGAAGACCGCTATAGCCATAGCCGTCGCCACATCATTTCACAAATCACCAGCCTCTTTGGCGGCCGCGTTGCCGAGGAAATGACGCTTGGGAAAGACGGCATTACCACAGGTGCATCCAACGACATCCAACGCGCGACCGAGGTGGCTAGGAATATGGTCACCAAGTGGGGCTTGTCGGAGAGCATGGGGCCGCTGATGTATGACGAGGGCGGTGAAGAAGTCTTCCTGGGGCGCAGTGCAGCACAGCCCTCCAAGGCGATGTCAGATGAGACTGCGCTTGCGATTGATCGGGAGATGCGCAACATCATTGACGAGTGCTACGACAAGGCGCACCAGTTGCTCCAGGACAATCGCGACAAGCTCGACATGATGGCCGATGCGCTGATGCAGTACGAGACGATCGACTCTGAGCAGATTAACGATATCATGGAGGGCAAGTCTCCCCGTCCTCCATCTGGCTGGTCTGGTGATGACAAAGGTACTCCTCCTGATGAAGGAGAGGCCGAGTCAGCCGGCAACCCCATTGGCGGTGCTGCGACCGAGCACTGATCCCGTCGGCACGGCTCGCTGCTGAGTAGCAGTTTCCAGAGATGGTCAATGCCATCACCTGTGGTGCGCGCATATTGGACCTGAGTCGTCCGCGCATCATGGGCGTTCTTAATGTCACTCCAGATTCTTTTTCCGATGGCGGACAGCTGTACCGCGATGGGCGCGTTCATACTGATGCGCTGTTAGTGCGCGCCGAGAAAATGCTGGCTGAGGGTGCTGACATTCTGGATGTAGGCGGTGAATCGACTCGTCCGGGCGCGGCTGCGGTCAGCGAGGCCGAGGAGTTGGACCGGGTGGTTACTGCGGTGGAAGCGCTCGCCCGGCACTGCGACACGATCATTTCGGTGGATACCAGCACGCCCAGCGTGATGAGGGAGTCTGCACGGTGCGGTGCAGGTCTCCTAAACGACGTGCGCGGTTTCCAACGCCCACAGGCGCTCCAGGCTGCGGCGGATACCGGTCTGGCGCTCTGTGTGATGCATATGCAGGGGGAGCCAGACACGATGCAGACTGGGCCTACCTATAGCCATGTGGTGCAGGACATTGCTGAATTCTTAGGCCATCGTCTGGCTGATGTGAGTGCTGCTGGCATCGATCTTGATCGGGTCATCATTGATCCCGGTTTTGGCTTTGGCAAAACGGCTGAGCAAAACTTTGAGCTGCTCGCGCGACTCGAAGTCTTGTGCAATCAGAGCCAGCCGGTCCTGGTTGGGCTGTCACGTAAATCCATGATCAGCAGCGTACTAGATCGACTGCCGGAGCAGCGCATGGTTGCCAGCGTGGCTCTGGCGCTGATGGCAGTGGAGCGTGGGGCGCGTATAGTGCGAGTTCACGATGTTGCTGCCACATTCGATGCCGTATCGATGTGGCAAACGACGAGGCACGCGCTGAGTCAGAGTCAGCCCATATGAGCAGACAGTTTTTCGGAACCGACGGCATTCGCGGTGAGGTAGGTAAATACCCCGTGACAGCGGACTTTGTACTCAAGCTTGGGTGGGCAGCCGGGCGGGTATTTGCCTCGACTGAGCGCGAGACGCATGTGTTAATCGGAAAGGATACCCGGGTGTCCGGCTACATGTTCGAGTCTGCACTGGAGGCTGGATTGGTCGCGGCAGGGGCGCGTGTCACGCTACTGGGACCCATGCCTACCCCTGCGGTTGCCATGCTGACTCGCAGTCAAAAAGCGTCGGCCGGGATTGTCATCAGTGCCTCTCACAATGCCTATACCGATAACGGCATTAAATTTTTTGATGCTGAGGGCCGCAAGCTTTCAGATGATCTTGAGCTTCAGATTGAGCGCATGCTGTCAGAGCCCATGGACACCGTGCCCTCAGCGCAGTTGGGCAAGGCCGCACGGATGGTGGACGCACCAGGCAGATACGTCGAGTTTTGTAAGAATACGTTTCCCGGAGCGTTGAGTTTGAGGGGACTGCGCGTGGTCTTAGACTGCGCCCACGGCGCGACTTACCAAGTCGCGCCTCAGGTTTTCGCCGAGCTGGGGGCAACCGTGGTCGTGATGGGTGCCGAGCCGGATGGCTACAACATCAACCGCGATGTTGGGTCGACATCCCCGGCCGCACTGCAAGCGCGAGTGCTAAGCGAGCAGGCGGATCTGGGTATTGCGTTTGACGGTGACGGCGACAGAGTGCAGTGCGTTGCCGCCGACGGCACGGTCGTGGATGGAGATGAGCTTCTCTACGTCATTGCCAATGATCGTTTGCAACGGGGGAGAACGCCTGAAGGCGTGGTGGGTACGCTGATGTCCAACCTGGGTTTGGAGCAAGCGCTGGCAGATAAGGGTATCGAATTAGTGCGTGCGAAGGTGGGCGATCGCTACGTGCTTGAACAGATGGCTGAGCGGGACTGGTCTCTGGGTGGCGAGGCTTCCGGACACATTATTTGCGCCGATCTCACCACGACTGGCGATGGCATTGTGGCCGCGCTACAAGTCGTGGCGGCCATGGCGGCGGCTGGTGAGAGCCTGTTGGCGCTGAAAAGTGCGCTGCACAAATTGCCCCAGACGTTGATTAACGTCTCGGTCCCGGAGGGATTTATGCTGGAAGACTGCGAAGCGGCGGTGGCTGAGAGTAAGAGGGTAGAGGACGTGTTGTCAGGGCGGGGTCGTCTGGTTCTCCGTGCCTCTGGCACCGAGTCGCTCATCAGGGTCATGATTGAGGGCGCCGATGCGGGGGAGAATCACCGTCTGGCCGATGGTATCGCCGAGGCGATCCGACAGGCGCACTAGTTCTGTTGCGGCACGGATACGTGACCGGTATGATCTCGCGCCCTATGGTGGGCGTCGGTCGCCGGCGCAGAGTTGGAAGGGATCATGGAACAGATAACGCTGATGGTACATCTGCTGGTTGCGTTGGCGCTGATCGCGCTGATCCTGTTGCAACGCGGCAAAGGAGCCGATATTGGCGCTTCTTTCGGCGCGGGCGCGTCACAGACCCTATTTGGTAGCGCAGGCAGCGGCAATGCGCTGACTCGGATGACTGCATGGCTGTCGGCGATCTTCTTTGTCAGCAGTTTTGGTCTGGCGGTGATTGCCGACAAGCGTACCGCTAGCGAGGATGAGCTTGGATTTGAGGTACCGGTGTATGAGCCGGTCGAGACAGAAGTCTCCGACAGTGACGTACCTAATATTGATTTTGGGTCAGAGGGCGATATTCCCTTTGATGATGCACCCCCGTCTAGCGGGGAGTGACCGGTTAACCAGCGGAAGTGGTGGAATTGGTAGACACGCTATCTTGAGGGGGTAGTGGCCTATGGCTGTGCGGGTTCAAGTCCCGCCTTCCGCACCAATTAAAACTATCTCAGGACACGGAAGTCACTGATTTACATACATTAATCCTGTATTCTCCTTTTTAATAGTCCTGCGGTAAGCTCGGGGCATGAGATCTCTTACACACCCACTCAGGACTGACCGAACTTGTACAGCTCGCTCAACTCGTCGAAAAAGATTTTCGAGTAAATAGCACGTAATTTTGGCAGGGTAGCGGGTCGTATCGACACAATCAGAGGTGGTGTCTCCTCTCCACCGGCCGCTAATACTTGTTTCCCCTGCATTCGCTGCATTTGCAAGTCCGTGGCCAGAGATCGATTAGCGCAGGATATGAAGTGAAAACTGACTTTTTTGAAATCGGGTCCAGAGGCAGCACGCCGCTCAGAGAGCTGCTAGCCGCGCTCACTACCTTTGCCACTATGGCCTATGTGCTCGCGGTGCATCCCATGATCATGGCGGAAGCCGGTATGGACCGGGCCCAGGTCATCACCGTGACGGCCTTGGTGGCCGGATTGGCTTCCATCCTGATCGGCCTTATGGCCAATGTGCCGATCGCGCAGGCGCCTGGTATGGGCTCCAATGGCCTCGTGGCCTACACGCTGGTGCTGGGCATGGGCGTACCCTGGCAGGGAGCCCTAGGACTCGTGTTCTGGAGCGGCGTCTTATTCCTGCTGCTCACTGTTACCGGCATTCGCAAGATCCTGTTGGACGCCTACCCTAGCGACCTCAAGCGGGCCCTGACTGCCGGTATTGGCCTGTTCATCATGTTTATCGGCCTGAAGTCAGCTGGTATCGTGGTTGCCGCGCCGGAGCCGATTCTTTTAGAGCTCGGCAGTTTGTCAGAACCCGCTGTCCTGCTGGCTCTGGCGGGCATTCCCCTCACCGCGGCCCTGCTTGCCTTGGGCGTGCCGGGAGCGATCCTAATCGTGATTCTGGCTCTGACGATTGTCGCCTTCTCGATACCCAGCGGCTCCGAGACGCTAGCTGCGCCCCCTGTCCAATGGCTGGCTGCGCCGGCTGCAATCGACCAACTGTGGTTGACACTGGACCCCGGTTACCTATGGCGGCACTTTGGTGCAGCTTTTCCAGCCTTGCTATCACTCGTGTTCATTGATCTGTTCAGTTCACTGGCTGCCGCCAATGCGGTATGCCAGCGCGCCGGACTGACTGACGAGGAGGGCAACATGCTGCGCCCGATGCGGATACTGTCCGCTGACGCCCTGGCCACCATGGGCGCCTCGCTGGCGGGCACCACCACGACCAATGTTTACGGAGAGTCGGCGGCGGGGGTGGAAAGCGGTGGCCGGACAGGCCTTGTGGCGATTCTGGTGGGCTTGCTGTTCTTGCTGGCCATGTTTACCCATCCGCTACTCGCCGTAATCCCGCCACAGGCCGCGGCACCAGCGCTGGTCGTGGTTGGCCTGATAATGTTCAGTGAGGCCGCGGAGATAGACTTTTCCGATCGGGTTACCGGCGCCGCGGCTGCCTTGACCATACTGCTTATGGCGCTTACCTCCATCAGCAACGGCATGGCCATTGGTCTCATCGTTTATGTGCTGACTATGTTGTTGGTCGGACGGTGGCGCTCTGTGCACTGGATGGCTTACCTGCTAGCCTCAAGTTTCGCGCTGTATTTCCTGCTGCGTTAGCTTTCTCGTGTAGAAGATCGGTTAGAGACCATGCAGATACCAACCATCAGTTTCGCGTCAGGTGACGCGGAGCGGCTCGCCAATCTGGAGGCCGCTCTTGCAGATACGGGCTTTATGTCACTCAGCGATACCGGTATCGAGGCAGCACAGGTCAGCGCTGTATTTGAGGTGAGTCGCAGTTTTTTCCAGTGTTCCGATGAGTTCAAACAGCGCTTCCGTTATCACAGTGCCGCAGATAACTTCGGTTACCAGTCTGTGGGTATGGAATCACTGGACCCCGACCGGCCACCGGATCTGAAGGAGGCGTTCACGGTACGCAATCCCTTGGCGCGTCGCGGCGAACACTGGCCCTCGGCAGGGCTCCGCGACCTGATACTCGACTTTTACCAGCGCTGCCTGGTCGTGGCCCAAAAGCTGCAGGGCGACACCGCGACGTTACTGGACGTACCCCGCGATTACTTTCATTCACGCATCACTGGCGAGAACGTAACACTGAGACTGCTGCACTACCCGCCACTGGCCGCCCGGGAGTCCGGGCAACTTGGTGCCGGTGCGCATACGGACTACGGACTGCTAACCCTCCTGTTTCAGGACCAGGTGGGTGGTTTGGAGGTGTTGGGGCGGCAAAGCGACGCCTGGATACCTGTGGCGCCCTGTGCCGGTGAAATCGTTGTAAACACGGGTGATCTGATGGAGCGCTGGACCAACGGCCGCTTCCGCTCCACATGCCACCGGGTGCAACCGCAAACAGGTACTGGCGACCGCTATTCACTGGCCCTGTTCCTGGACCCGGATGATGCTGTCGAGGTGTCGTGCCTGCCGAGCTGCGTGTCAGCGCGGAACCCTGCCGGCTACCCCCCAACCACGGCCGGAGAGCACATTCTCGCCAAGTTGCGGGCCAGTCACCGCTGATATGCGCCTCACCTATTTTCTTGACCCGTGACGAGGTGTGTGGCTGACAATGTTCTGTGCTTACATGAAACGTACAGTAGAGACCTGCCCGTGAGTCCCGATATCCATGCCTGGGATAGCGCACCCTGGTCGCCTTCGCAAGGGCCTGACTAAGCTTCCGCGTGACCTCCCACAACATCACAAACCGCGAAAAAATGTATCCGGGCGGTAACCATCACAATCACAACGGCAGCTAGCCTCTTTTTTCAAATCCAGCTTTTAAGTGTGTCAGCAGGATCATCTGTATCAGCGTTAGGCGTCCACCCTCCCCCGTGCCTCAATTGAGGGGTGGGTGGTTTGGGTGATAAAGATGGTTAGGTAAGCGGTTGGTGCTAATTCGCTTTAACTACCGTCTCATCGATCATATGATCTCCACAACACCCCCATCGAGCGACGTTTTGTAATTTGTCAAAACATCTTTGTATGGAAACAATTCCGAACATTCCAAAGGCAACATGAATTGCTCCCGCAACACATCGATTAATTCAGGATCAAATTCGAACGTCGTACAGGCCTGCCGCTCCGGAACTCCAAGCATAGCTGCCAAACGAGTGAATTGATCGTCATCGATAACACTCAGGGCGCGCCTGACACTCCATACTCTCGAGCAATTTAATGCCTCTAGCAACGTTTCCCCTTCAGGCCACTCGTGTAACCCTGCGACTCCCTCGAGCTCACTCAGGATTGCATTAATCTGTCTGTGCAGCGGTATTGTCTCTCTTCGCGTGCTGTTCGCAGCAAGTGGATCTGACAAGAGTAAGTCTACGTTTGGTTTGGGCAACCTTAATCTTCTTTCATACTCCGCCCAAAATATTCCTTCAGTTCCAGCTAACATCTCAATGGGCAAAACAGTAATCTTTGCGTCGATTTTGCTGAACGTCCGAACGATACTTACTAAATCTAAGCTAGCCAGCATGTCAGGCCTTCTAGTTGACATGAAAGTCTCAAAACTGTAGCTGGCGCCTTCCTTTATATCCTGACAATAACTGCTTACGAGAAGAGAAAATGGATTGCGAATTATCAATAGCACCCTGTCCACGTATGGCGCCAATACTGCAGCAAAGGATTCCAAGGTCCTTCTCGAGAGGTCATCGTAATTGAATCCGGAGGGATAAGAATGGGAAGTTATGGCTTCATTACTCACCACGCCGTATTGCCCCGGAGTATTCTCAAATACATCCGTATTTACGTCTGCTCGCTCCAATGTCTGGTTTAGATCGTTTAGATGATCTGGATTGGAAATCGCAATTTCTTTTATGCCCTTTACAAGCCCTTCGCACTTATCTAGAGAATAATTTGTCGATCTTGCCCAGGCATTTTGCAGGATGGTTGAGCCGCATTTAGCAAGTCCAACATGGCATAGAACAGTTTTCAAAATAGAGAATCCGGGTGCGTTGAAATAGCAGTTACCGAAGTAGCGCGGTTAAGCGTGAAACGGAAAAATTTTTAGCCGGCCAGGCTAACTATATAAGAGCGCCACCGGTAGGACACTATCAACCTCTAATCCGGTTTCCAAATGCTATTTTTAAGTGTCTCAGCAGGATCATCTTGATCGGTCGCGGACGTTTGGCCCCTCGGGGGGGAATCGGTGAATGTATCCAAAGAGGTGCTGCTCTGATTAGACCTAGGTATAGCCCTGGTATAATTTGGGCCTGAAACGTTTATTTCGTGAGCTTAATAAAAGGGTTTTCTTATATTGGTTGTCGCGCCTTCCGCACCACCAAAAGCTATTGCACGACAAGGAAGTCTCATAGCTCGACATCAGGTTTACGCTGATACCGTGGATATAATGATTGAGCTCGCTAGACAGAATCGTTAGCGCACATCAACGACGATCCCAGTGATGTTATCCCTGCCACCCCTTTGCAGCGCCTCTTCAATCAAAGCAGTAAGAATATGCTCACTGAAAGACTCTCCTAACATGCTCTGGATCTTCTCAAGCGGGATTTCTTTATAGAGCCCGTCTGTGCAAACGAGAAACCTGTCGCCTGCTTTGACCTCGGTAACATCAGCGTCAAGATGCAAATCCTGGTGAACGCCTACCGCTCTGGTCAGCACATTTGCAGACTTTAAACGCTGTGCCGCCTCACGGGATAACCCCCCTCTCCTATATCGCTCCTGGGCTAGGTTATGGTCCTCGGTCAGTAGTGTTAGCTCACCGCCTCTGAGGCGATAAATTCGGCTATCTCCAGCCCATATCAAGATGCCCTTGGACTGAAAAATAATGAGAGCGGCAACTGTGGTGCTAGGCATGTCCGCACCTGCCATATTTCTGCATGCCTGATGTGCTTGGCGAAGCCTTGATGTGATATCAGTTAAGGACTCTTCAACTGAGTTCCCCTGGCAGTAACTCTCGACATGCTCCACGACTGCCGCGCTGGCTGTGTCACCATTGCCATGACCACCGATTCCGTCGGCGACGAGCCATAGCCCTTCTGCCTCGTTGACAAACAGAGCGTCCTCGTTGAGTAGTCGGGTGTGGCCTATGTGAGTGCCTTGGCAGGTATGGGTTGTATGGGGGCCGGGCATTTTCCAGTGTGCTTCCTTATTTGAATTATGAAAAAAACCCCTGGCGGACCTGGCCAGTATTCGAGCTTGCCACTGTCATGGGGCCCAATTGTGTTGGATGATCCGGATAACTTCCTCGGCTGAACCGGGTCGGTCATTTGGGTTTTTGCTAAGGCAGCTCATGGTCAATTCTGACAACACTTTCGGGATCTCGAGATTTCCAAAGTGAGACGGGATATCGGGCACCTTGTCGCGCACGTCCTTCAGTATTTTTCTCACCACTTGGCCATTAAAAGGGGTGCGCCCGGTGAGCGCCTCGTACATTACTGCGCCCAAGCTGTAGATGTCTGATCGCGCATCGATATCAGGTTCACGATCGATTTGCTCCGGCGACATATACATGACTGACCCCTGGAGCTTGCCTGCACTGGTCATCGCTACGCCGATATCGAGATCAGGTAAGTTGCCCTCGGTGGATGCGGAGGCACCCTCTCTGTGCCAGACCTTTGCGAGCCCCCAGTCCAGCAATAGAATCTCACCGTAGGGTCCGATCAATACATTGTCAGGTTTGATGTCACGGTGCACCACTCCAGCAGAGTGGGCGTAACCTAACGCATTACCGACCTGAACGATTACATTCATGAGCTGTGAAAAATCGTAACGCTGTCGATAGTTAAACAACTCTCTGAGCGTATACCCGTGGACCAATTTCATAGTGAAAAAGTACTGCCCACGATTGTCTCGCCCGATCTCATAAGTAGGCATCGTATTTGGATGCTGAAGCATCGCGGAGATACGCGCTTCGCGGAGTAGACGCAGGTTTTCGGTTGGGTCTTTTTGAAACTCAGGCTTTAGCGTTTTGTAACAGACAGTTCGCCCCAGGTATAAATCACGGCATGACTGAATCAGAGATTTCCCGCCTTTGGCTATGGTCGAAAAATACGCGTAGCGAATTTTCGGGTTCAGTGTCTCTGGCAGCGGCGTATCAGTGTCATCCGCATACAGTTGAGGAGTCGCGTTATTCCTTTGAGGGAAATGAAGCATTACGCCTCCGATCTATTCGAGCGCAAAGTATGACAGACAGAATACAAGTTGGTCTGATAATGAGCCGCTTGATGCGCACACCAACAATGCGCAGACTGCGGATTGAATTGGACTCACTATCATAATGGGGCAAACCGTGGCATCTCCTACGGAAGACGATCACTTTCGTCCAGGTATCGCAGCGTTGCAGGCATCGCGCGCAGATGAGGCGCAGGACCACTTTCAAGCAGCTATTGATGCCGGGCTTGCAACCACCAAGAGCTGGCTGGGGCTCACGCTGGCTTCGTTGGTGCTGGGCGACAACCGGGCCGCCGAAGCATCGGTTGACGAGGTTCTGGTGCGGGAGCCCCACAGTCTGCGGGGGCTGATCATCAAGGGCGATCTGCTGTTGGGCCGGGATGAGCAACGCCATGCGGTGTCGCACTACAACTTGGTCATGAGGCTGGCGGCAACTCTGGCCGATATTCCTCCGCAACTACAGCAGGATCTGGTCCGTATTCAGGGCAGATTGGAACAGATTTCGGAGACGTTTCAGGCGCAATTGTTGGACAGACTGCAGGCGGGGGGATATCGCCGCGATTTATCGAGCGCCCGCTTTAATCTTGGGCTGGACATGCTGATGGGTAAGGCAGAGCGCGAGGACGATGCCCAACCGTTTCCACAAAAGCCCCATGCCTTTTATTTACCCGATATGCCCTATCAACCCTTTTATCCCATTGAGGAATTACCTTGGGTAAAAGAGGTCGAAGCGGCCACCGACGCCATAGAAGCTGAGCTAACGGCTTTTCTTGCGAGCCGAACGCAGGCCTTTGCGCCCTATATCCATGGCGGGCTGGAACTGCCCGGACAGACACCCGAGACGCTCAAAGATCACGATAACTGGACGGCGGCCTTCCTCGTACGAGATGGCGTCGAAGACCCGGAATGGTCGACCAGCGGCCCCACGGTCAGCGCTCTGATGGACACGTTGCCGCTGACGGCAATAAAGGGGTTTTCGCCGTCGGTGTTGTTTTCAAAACTCAAGCCGGGTGCTCGGATCGATCCGCATACCGGATTGTTGAACTGCCGCTTGATATGTCACTTGCCACTGGTGGTGCCCGCTGGCTGTGGCCTCAGGGTGGGGGATGAGCGCCGCGATGTGGTGCGGGGCGAACTCTGGGCCTTCGACGACAGCATTAACCATGAAGCATGGAATAACAGCGCAGATGACCGCATCGTGCTGATCTTTGATGTCTGGCATCCGGACTTGACAGAGCAGGAGCGGCGAGACATCACCTCACTACTGGAGGCGGTGTCTGCCTAGCGAGGTGCGGTCGCGCAATCCTTACTACGATTTGTCGCGCAGCCAAAAGTGGCGATATTTCACTCAATTGGACCGGTTTTATGCGGGTTGACGCCATGGTCCGCGGTTCCTATACTCCCGCGCCTCTGTTTGTGGTGCATGCACTACCGTGACGCCTGCGGTGAATAAGCAATGGGCTTAGCCGCGTAAAAGGGGGCGTTCAGTGAGAGTATTGATGCGGGGTGGAGCAGCCTGGTAGCTCGTCGGGCTCATAACCCGAAGGTCGTCGGTTCAAATCCGGCCCCCGCTACCAATTCGATGGCAGCTCGTTGCTCGCTTGTCATCGCCTCGGAAGCCCCTTTTGGGGCTTTTTTGTGGCCGAAAGAAAAGCGGCCGGGAGGACACAAGCATGGCTGGCAAGGAAGCGCAATTGACGCAGCTTTTGCAGCCGACAGTTGAAGCGATGGGGTATGTGCTATGGGGAATTGAGCTGATTTCCCCGGGCAAGCGCCCCACGCTGCGGCTATATATAGAGGCGGACGCGGGCATCAGCGTGGATGACTGCGCCGCGGTCAGTCATCAGTTGAGTGGGGTACTGGACGTTGAGGACCCCATCAGTAGTGAGTACACCCTGGAGGTGTCCTCGCCCGGAGTGGACCGGCTGTTGTTCAGTCCAGAGCATTATTCCCCTTACGTAGGGGAAATGATTGATTTCCGGTTGAGATTGCCGGTCGAAGGTAGGCGTCGCTACAAAGGGACCCTGCTTGCGATCAACAGCGAGACGGTGATCGTGGTGGTAGACGATCAGGAATTTGAACTGCCCTTGCGGTATGTGGATCGCGCGAGGGTTTTTCCCCGACTGGAGATCGGTCAGGGCAAGCAGTGAAGGGGGATACCCCGCAGGAAAGCTCCAGATTGGCGGCTTTCCATCAAAGCGAGAGTGAAACGATGAACAAAGAAATTTTGATGGTTGCTGAGGCGGTATCAACGGAAAAAGGTGTCTCAGAGGACATTATTTTCGAAGCGATCGAGCTGGCCCTGGCCACTGCCACCAAGAAACGCTACGACGAAGAGGCCGATATTCAGGTCACGATTGACCGAGAATCCGGCGACTACGTGACCAAGCGCCAGTGGTTGGTGATGCCGGACACCGAGCTGGCGCTTCTTGGCACACAGTTTACGACCGAAGAGGCCGCTGAGGTGAACACGGCACTGCAGCCCGGCGACTACCACGAAGAACTTGTCGAAAACGTCGACTTTGGCCGGATTGCGGCGCAGACCGCCAAGCAAGTTATCGTTCAGCGCGTCAGAGACGCTGAGCGTGCCCAGATCGCGGATGAGTATCGGGGCCGGGAAGGCGAGCTGTTGGCCGGTACCGTCAAGAAAGTGACCCGAGACAACATCATTGTTGATCTGGGGAATAACGCCGAAGGCCTTTTGCCCCGCGGAGAATTGGTCGGCCGTGAAACATTCCGCATCAATGATCGGGTGCGGGCTATCCTGACTGAAATCAACACGGAAGCCCGGGGTCCGCAGCTGATTCTGTCGAGGGCTTGTCAGGAAATGCTGGTGGAGCTCTTCAAGATTGAGGTCCCCGAAATTTCCGAGGGCGTCATACAAATCAGAGCGGCAGCCAGAGACCCTGGCTCCAGAGCAAAGATTGCGGTCAAGACGGGCGATCAGCGCATTGACCCGGTGGGCGCTTGCGTCGGCATGCGGGGTTCAAGGGTTCAGGCGGTATCGAACGAGCTCGATAACGAGCGCGTGGACATAATTCTCTGGGACGACAACGCCGCGCAATTGGTGATTAATGCAATGTCCCCCGCTGAGGTGGAATCCATCGTGGTGGATGAAGACAACTCGACTATGGAAGTCGCGGTGGCAGAGGATAATCTCGCGCAGGCGATCGGCCGTGGCGGTCAGAATGTGCGCCTTGCTTCCGATCTGACCGGCTGGATCATCAATGTGATGAGTGTGGATGAGGCGATTGAAAAGCAAGAGGCCGAGGCCGGAGAAGTCATAGAACGCTTTATGGTGGCGCTGGATATCGATGAGGATATTGCCACCGTTCTAGTTGAGGAAGGCTTCACCACCCTTGAAGAGATTGCTTATGTCCCGCTTGAGGAAATGAATGCGATCGAAGGCTTCGATGAGGAAATCTCTGAGGAGCTGCGGGCCCGTGCCAAAGATGCGTTGCTCACGATGGCGATTGCCTCCGAGGAGGAGCTTGACGCCAATGAGCCAGCCGAGGATCTGCTGACGATGGACGGCATGGACAAGCATCTGGCTTATGTATTGGCCAGTAAGGGCATTGTCACCATGGAAGATCTGGCCGAGCAGGGCGTTGACGATTTGCTGGATATTGAAGAAATGACAGAAGAGCGCGCAGCAGAGCTGATTATGACTGCCCGTGCCCCTTGGTTCGCTGAGGAGGAAGAGGCAACCGCTTGACGAGGTCATGCGGCATAGCACTTCAGGTACTGAGCGGTTAGGGAGAGAGACATGGCACAAGTGACAGTAGAGCAATTGGCGGAGACGGTGGGAGCATCGGTAGACCGGTTGCTCTCGCAAATGAAGGATGCGGGCTTGCCGCATGCCTCGGCCGATGAGGCGGTGTCTGAAGAAGACAAGCAGACGCTACTTGCGCACCTGAAAAAAAGTCATGGTGAGCGGGCCGGTGCCCCAAAAAAGATCACCCTCAAGCGCAAGTCAGTCAGCACGCTGCGTGCTGGCGGGGCAGGTAAGCGGACAGTCAACGTCGAGGTCCGCAAGAAGCGAACCTATGTCAAGCGAGAGGATACAGAAGGCACCGAGCCAGAGGCCGAAGCCAGCGCCGACGCGGCTCAGGAAGTGGCGGATCAGGTCTTCACGCCTGAACCGGTTCTGGCTGAAGTAGCGGGCGAGACGGATACCGCATCTGACAGTGATGACCCGGAGCTCCTCAGGCAGCGCGCAGCCTCTCGCCGAAAGGCAGAGGAGCAGGCGCGGCAACTGGAGCTCGAAGCCGCTGCCAAAGCGCGGGCCGAAGAGGCCGCGCGACAGGCAGAGGAGCAGGCCGGACAAGGTGCTGCCAAAGATATGGATCGCAAGCCCAAGCGCTTGCACGCTGCGCCGACAAAAGACGACAAAACCAAGACGACCCGTGAAGAGTTGCGTCGCCGGCCGGGGAAAGGCCGTCTGGAGCGCGGTGGTGTCCCAGGTGCGCGCGGGAAGCAGCGTGGCCACAACCTTTCCATCAATGATCTGGAAGCGGCAGAGGCGGGTGTTGCACGGCGTCGTGGAGGCCGCCGCAAGAAGTTCTCGGATGAGCCGAACCAACATGCCTTTGAGCAGCCCACTGAAAAAATAATCTACGACGTGAATGTCCCGGAAAACATCACCGTCGGCGATTTGGCTCAGCAAATGGCCGTCAAAGCCGGTGAGGTGATTAAAGAGCTGATGAATCTGGGCGTGATGGCCAACATCAACCAGATGCTGGATCAGGACACCGCGACGCTGGTGGTCGAGGAGCTCGGACACAGAGTGGTGCTGAAGAGTGCACAAGAAGTCGAGGAGCGCCTCGAGGAGACTCTCGCCAGCCAGGAAGGCACACCGGAGCCGAGGGCGCCGGTTGTGACGGTGATGGGGCATGTCGATCACGGCAAGACATCACTGCTGGACTACATTCGCGAATCCCGCGTCGCCAGCGGCGAGGCGGGCGGCATTACCCAGCACATTGGCGCTTATCACGTGAAAACGGATAAGGGGATGATCACATTCCTCGACACCCCCGGCCACGCCGCGTTTACCGCGATGCGCGCGCGCGGGGCAAAGTCGACCGATATCGTGATTTTGGTCGTCGCCGCAGATGACGGCATGATGCCTCAGACCGAAGAGGCCATTCAGCACGCGCGTGCGGCGGATGTGCCGATTGTGGTGGCTGTCAATAAGATCGATAAGGAAGCGGCCGACCCCGAGCGCGTGAAGACGGAGCTGGCGGCAAAAGAAGTGATTCCCGAAGACTGGGGCGGCGACACGCAGTTCATCCCCGTCTCTGCGCACACCGGGCAGGGCATTGACGACCTGCTGGATGCACTGTTGCTGCAATCAGATGTACTCGAGCTGACGGCACCGGCTGATGTGCCGGCCTCCGGTATCGTGATCGAATCCCGACTCGATAAAGGCCGGGGGGCCGTTGCGTCGCTGCTGATTCAGCAGGGCACTCTGACGCAGGGCGACATTGTGCTCGCGGGTCTGCAGTACGGACGTGTGCGAGCTATGCTTGATGAAAACGGTCAGCCAATTAACGAAGCGGGCCCCAGTATCCCGGTCGAAGTATTGGGGCTGGACGGCACGCCTGACGCCGGTGACCCCGTGGTGGCTGTCGAAAGCGAGAAGAAGGCGCGCGAAGTCGCCGACTTCCGACAGGAGAAGATGCGTTCCTCCAAGCTTGCGCGCCAGCAAGCTGCCAAGCTCGACAACATGTTCGAGACCATGACGGCGGGATCCGTCGAGACGCTCAATCTCATTATCAAGGCAGATGTGCGCGGCTCGTTCGAAGCGTTGCAAGGCGCCTTGGCTGATCTCGGCAACGAAGAGGTGAAGGTCAACATCGTTTCGGGCGGTGTAGGCGGTATCTCTGAAACCGATATCAGCCTCGCGATGACCAGCTCAGCCATTATTATCGGCTTCAATGCCCGAGCAGACAGCAAGGCGCGCGAGGCGGCAGAAAACGAGGGTATCGAGATTCGCTACTACAACGTGATCTATGATCTCATCGACGATGTCCGGGCGGCGCTCTCAGGGATGCTGTCTCCCGAAATGCGCGAGGAGATTGTCGGCATCGCCGAGGTGCGCGACACCTTCCGCTCACCCAAGTTTGGCTTGATTGCAGGCTGTATGGTGATCGAGGGCACGGTGTACCGGTCCAAGCCTATCCGCGTATTGCGTGACAACCTCGTGATCTACGAGGGTGAACTGGAGTCGCTTCGCCGCTTCAAAGATGACGCCAACGAGGTTCGCAACGGGACTGAGTGCGGTATCGGTGTGAAGAACTACACCGATGTGAAAGTCGGCGACCTGATCGAGGTGTTCGACGTGAATGAAATCGCGCGCAGTCTCTGACTTTAGTCAGCATGGGCAGGGAGTTTGAGAGAACTCAGCGCGTTAGTCATTTTCTGCATGAAGAGCTGGCGCGGCTGTTGCAAAGCACAGTCCGAGACCCTCGCGTTCAGGAGGTAAACCTCACGGGCGTCGAGGTGAGTCGAGACCTGAGCCACGCCAAGGTATTTTTTACACTGATGAGCGACGCGTCGAGAGAGGAGCGCGCGGAGGTGACAGCCGTGCTGTCCAAGGTATCGGGTTTTCTCCGCTCCGAATTGGCCAAGGCCTCCACTATGCGCACCGTCCCGAGAATCAGCTTTCGCTTTGACGAGAGTGTAGGGCGAGGTCGCGACATGGAAACACTGCTCCGCGAGGTACGCTGGGCTGATGAGCAACTCCATAGGGGTGACTCCGAAGACGCTTCAGATACGGCAGACTGACTGTGGCGCGTCGGAGAAAAGGGCGGCAGGTAGACGGCCTGTTGGTGCTCGACAAGCCAACTGGCATGTCATCGAATGCGGCGCTCCAGCAAGTCAAGCGCCTTTTTGGGGCCGCCAAGGCGGGTCACACCGGTAGCCTTGATCCGTTGGCGACTGGTGTCCTGCCCCTGTGTTTCGGTGAAGCCACCAAGTTCTCCCAGTTTCTGTTGGACGCCGATAAAGCTTACGACAGCACCTTTGTTCTGGGTGTGGGCACCGATACCGCTGACGCCGATGGCGCGGTAATCGCGCAGGCCTCTGCCGCCCACCTCACGGAAGACGCAGTGATCCAGGCTATGGCAACGCTGACCGGCGCTATCGAGCAGGTGCCGCCCATGTACTCGGCCGTGAAGGTCGACGGACAGTCACTCTACAAGCGTGCACGTGCGGGCGAGCAGGTAGAGCGCGCCGCCAGGTCAGTGGATATTTATTGCTTCGAGCTTGTGTCCTTTGAGCCCGGTGAGCATGTGCGTATCAGTGTAAACGTCCGTTGTAGCAAAGGGACTTACATTCGCACGCTGGCCGAAGATCTCGGCGCCGCGCTGGGGGTGCCGGCGCACGTTGCCATGCTGCGGCGATGCCAGTCTGGACCGTTTGGCCTCGATGACTGCGTGACGCCGGAGCAGCTGACCGCCGTGAAGGATGTCGGTGCAGATGCGGATCTGGATGCCTTGTTACAGCCGATTGAGTCCTGCATACAGCACTTACCCCGCCTTTCACTGTCTGAGGCTGCAACTTTTTACATTCGGCAGGGCCAACCAGTACTAGTGCCAAACGGGCCCCAGAGTGGTATGGTGCGCATCGCTGATGCAGGGGGCCTTTTCCTCGGCGTCGGCGATATGCGAGATGATGGGAAATTAGCCCCGAAGCGACTTCTCGCCCAGTAAACAAGCGGCAAGTGCCGTTCGACGAAGCTGTCTGTAAACCTGCACGGATAGGCTCGATTCATCAAGCAGGTTGGAGAAAGAACCATGGCGTTGGAAGCAGCCGTCAAGGCGCAAATTGTTAAGGATTATCAGCAGTCTGAGGGCGATACCGGGTCCCCGGAAGTACAGGTCGCTCTGCTCACAGCAAACATTGAGCAACTGCAGTCTCACTTTAAGGATCATGCTCAGGATCACCACTCTCGACGTGGTTTGATTCGCATGGTGAACCAGCGTCGAAAGTTACTCGACTACCTCAAGCAAAAAGACACCGCCCGCTATGCGGAATTGATTAAGCGGTTGGGTCTGCGCCGCTGAGGACCAGTCTGGGCCGGCCGAGAGCCGGCCTCGTCATATTTGGAGAAAACAAGTGAATGTAGTGAAGAAAACCTTCCAGTACGGTGACCACGAGGTCACGCTGGAAACGGGCCGTATTGCGCGACAGGCGACAGGCTCGGTCATGGTAACCATGGGCAGCACCAGCGTGCTGTGTACCGTCGTTGCTGAACAAAAAGCCAAGCCGGGACAGCCGTTTTTCCCGCTGTCAGTGCATTACATAGAGAAAACCTACTCAGTCGGTAAGATCCCAGGCGGCTTTTTCAAACGCGAAGCCCGGCCTAATGAAAAAGAGACGCTGACCTCGCGATTGATTGATCGGCCCATTCGTCCTCTGTTCGAAGACGGCTTCATGAATGAGGTTCAGGTTGTGTGCACGGTGATGTCGGCCGATAAAGAGACAGACCCTGATATTCCCGCCATGATTGGCACCTCTGCAGCACTGGCGCTGTCCGGCTGCCCGTTCAATGGCCCTATCGGTGGAGCCCGGGTTGGCTTCAACGAAGCCAGTGGCTACATCCTGAACCCGAGCTATACGGCTTTGGCAGACAGCCAGCTAGACATGGTTGTCGCCGGCACCAAAGATGCTGTGCTGATGGTGGAGTCAGAAGCCAAAGAACTGACAGAAGATCAGATGCTGGGCGCGGTGTTATTCGCGCACCAGGAAATGCAAACCGTCATTAACGCCATTAACGAGCTTGTCAGCGAGGCAGGTAAGCCCCGTTGGGACTGGCAGGCACCTCAAACTGATGCCGAATTGGTAGCGGCGGTGGAGGCGGCTGCTTCAGGCCCGCTGGGTGAGGCTTACCGAATTACTGAGAAAACAGAGCGTTATGAGCGCGTGGGTCAAGTAAAAGACGATGTCGTGGCGCAATTGGCGACAGACGATGGCCCTGCGGAAGATGACATCAAGGATATCTTTAAAAGCCTTGAGAAGCAGATTGTTCGTGGTCGTATTCTGGCGGGAGAACCCCGCATCGACGGGCGAGATAATCGCACCGTTCGTGCGATTGCCTGCGAGGTAGATATCCTGTCCAAGGCCCACGGCTCTGCGTTGTTCACCCGCGGTGAGACGCAGGCGATTGGTGCTGTGACACTCGGATCGACCCGGGATGCGCAAATCATTGACGCGCTGGAAGGCGAGCGTCGAGATCCCTTCATGCTTCACTACAACTTCCCTCCCTACTCGGTAGGGGAAGCGGGACGTATTGGCTTTACTAGCCGTCGAGAGATCGGTCACGGTCGACTCGCGCGCCGCGGTTTGGCTGCCGTATTGCCGGGTGAAGAGGAATTCCCTTACACCGTTCGCGTGGTATCGGAGATTACTGAGTCCAACGGCTCTAGCTCTATGGCATCGGTGTGTGTGGGTTCACTCTCTATGATGGCGGCGGGCGTCCCCCTGTCTGCCCCAGTGGCTGGTATTGCCATGGGTCTGGTCAAGGAAGGCAACCAGTTCGCGGTGTTGACTGACATTCTGGGTGATGAGGATCACCTCGGTGATATGGACTTCAAGGTAGCGGGTACCGCCAAAGGTGTGACCGCGCTGCAAATGGACATCAAGATCGAAGGGATCAATGAAGAAATCATGGAGCGCGCCCTTGAGCAGGCTCTGGAAGCGCGCCTGCACATTCTCGGGCAGATGAACACAGTGCTGGATGCGCCGCGTGAGATTACCTCTGAGAACGCGCCCAGCATGACGACGCTGAAGGTTGATCAGGACAAGATTCGCGACATCATCGGTAAGGGTGGTGCGACAATTCGCCAGATCACGGAAGAATCCGGTGCTACGGTTGATATCGATGATGATGGTACCGTAAAGGTCTTTGGCCAGAACGCGGCCGCGCGCGACGCTGCCATCGAGATGATTCAGGCTATTACCGCTGAGGCCGAGATCGGTGAGATCTATACGGGTAAGGTCGCGCGCATTGTCGACTTCGGTGCCTTTGTAACGATCCTGCCCGGCAAGGATGGTTTGGTACACATTTCGCAGATCGCCGAAGAGCGTGTCGAGAATGTGACCGACTACCTCTCCGAGGGCGAGGAAGTGCAGGTGAAGGTGCTGGACGTGGATCAGCGTGGCCGCATCAAGCTGTCCATGCGTGAGGTGGCCGCCGATGGAGCTGACGCCCCCGCGGATTCAGTGGATTCTGCTGAGGCTGAGGACGAGTCACTGGCTCAGGAGTAATAGCCCTCCGATTGCGCGATGTGTTTGCGTCTCCAAAAGAAAAAACCGTGGTCTTAACCGCGGTTTTTTTATGCGCTTTGCCCGTGAGCTGTCAGGGGGCAGTGGTTTCGTCCCGCTGATAGGCCACCTCGCCGCCAACTATGGTCAGGAGAACCTCAGTATTTAGGATCTCCGTCTCGGGAACGGTGGTCAGGTCCTGATCGAGGACGGTCAAATCCGCCAGCTTGCCGACTTCGATTGAGCCTTTATCCTGCTCTTCAAACGCGGCGTAGGCGGCGGCCAACGTCATGGCGTGCAGTGCCTCCATGCGGGTGAGTTTCTGCGCCGGCTCAAAGCCGTTTTCGGGGATGCCTTTCAGGGTTTTTCTGGTGACGGCAGCGTAGAAGTTGGCGATCGGGTCGACGGGCTCCACTGGCGCGTCGGTGCCCGATGCCACTATCACCCCTTCGTTGAGCAGGTCTCGCCAGATATAGGCACCTTCTTTGATGCGCTGTTGACCGAGACGGTCAATGGCCCAAGGCCGATCGGAGCTGAGATGGATCGGTTGCATAGAGGCAATCACCCCTTGCTCGGCAAACAGGGACCCATCATTGAGTCGCAAGTGTTGGGCGTGCTCAATACGAAAGCGATGGTCACTGCTCGTTGTGGTAAACGGTGCGAACACAGCGAGCACCTCGGAATTGGCGCGGTCGCCGATGGCATGGACGTTGATCTGCCAGTTGTCTGCTCGTGAGTCTCGAATGAGCGCTGAGAGCGCATCCAGATCATAGGTCAGCACGCCCGAAGTATTGGATGCGTCGGTGTAGGGGGCGTGGAGCCATGCTGTACGGGAGCCCAGTGCGCCATCCGCTTGTACTTTGATGGAGCGCACCGTGAGTTTGGCGTCTCCGGCATTGATCAGCGGGCCTCGCGCAAGCCATTCATTCAGTGCGCCTTCATCCGAGGCGTACACCATAGAGTAGAGGCGCATGGCCAGATCCCCACGGCGCGCCATGGCCCACTGTGCTGCGAGGTCGACTTGCGATGCCCCTGCATCGTGTGCAGTGGTGATGCCCTCGCTTAGGAGGTGCTGCTGCGCCAGCTCGACAAGCTCTTCCGCCGTTTGAGCATCATACGCTTGTAGTGGGGCGGCAAGACCGATGGCTGTCTCATGAAGCAGACCGGTGGGTTGCCCATCGGACATGGCAATCACGCCACCCTTTGGAGCGATCGTATTGGCGTCGATGCCCAGCTGCTCCATAGCGCGCTGATTCAGGAGTGCCGAATGGCCATTGGCGTGTTCAAGTACTACTGGATGGTTGGGGACAGCCTTGGACAGCGAGTGGTGTGTGGGGAATCCTTCGATATGACCGGCGGGAGGACTCAGCCATTTACTTTGGTGCCAGCCACGGCCCTGCACCACGACGCCTGTGCGTAGCGTGCTCGCCCTAGTGGCCACGCGATCAATGAGTTCATTGAAACTACTCACGCCAGTGAGATCCAATGAGCGCTGCGCAGACCCGATGCCAGCAATATGCAAGTGGGCATCAATAAATCCGGGATAAGCGGTCGCATCTTGAAGATCGATCACGCGCGTAGCGGGTCCCCGCAAGGCGAGCGCTGAGGCTTGATCTCCCACGAAACTAAAGCGGCCGTTATTGATGGCAACTGCACTGACCTGTGGCTGCTGTGGGTCCATGGTGACCATGCGGCCGAGCACTATTGTTTCCGGAGGTTCTGTTTGGGATTGGCAGCTGATCAGGGCTGTCGCGGCCAAGATCAGGGCCGCCAACTGTTGCAGAGGACGCATTGAGAATTCCTTTAAAACGTGCGCCGAGCCTAAGCCTTATTTGGGGCAAGAAAAAGGGGGCCGAAGCCCCCTTGCTATCACATGCTGACCACAGTTTAGAAGCTGTAGCGGTAGCGTGCGTACCAGAATGCACCACTGATACCAAAGGGTGAATACTGGCTGTAGGTGTTACCGAGAATGGTCGCAGTGTTGAAGCCAAGATTGTTGACGTCAGTCGCTTTCTGACCGCTCTCGTCGGTGATGTTGTTACCGCCGATGAGGATGCTCGAATGGTCACCAATGCGGTATTCGACCTCGAGGTCGATCAGATACTCGCTGTCAAAGATAGCGTCAGTACCGAATACGTCGTTCTCAAAGCTGTCATACCACTCGTCGTAGAAGCTCAGACGAGCGAGGACTCGGAAGTTACCCACCGTGTGGTTTGCGGACAGGTTCCAGCGAGTCTCCGGGGTGGTCTGCTCGATCTGGCGGATACGGCCGGGGCCGATCGTCTCAGGGTTGAACTTTTCCACCTCAGTTCGGTTGTTGTTGTAAGCGAGGTTCCAGTCGGTCGTGCCACCCAGCCACTCAGTGTAGGTCGATACCACAACGTCCACACCCTGGGTATTGGTGTCAAAGTCGTTGGTAAAGAACCGGAACTGAGTCAGGTCGCCAGCGCCAGGAACATTGTCCGCGATCAGCTGGTCGATCTGCTCTTGCGACAGCACTACCTCGGAAGACAGGTTGATGCGATCTTCTACGTCAATGTCGTAGTAGTCGACCGTGATCTCGAAGTTGCCCAACGTGGCATACAGACCGGCAGTGAAGTTGGTGGATTCCTCAGGATCCAGCTCCTTGCCGCCCACAGACAGGGCCACCGGGCTGGTCGCCGGAATCGTACCGTTGTTCACCAGCGTGGGGACACCGTTGACATTAATCAGCTCGGTTGAGGTGTTGGATGCATTGGCTTGACCGGGAGTCGGTGCCTTGAAGCCCGTGCTGTAAGTAGAGCGCACGCCAAAGTTGTCTGTGATCGCCCAGTTAGCACCCACTTTGAAGTTGGTGGTGCTACCGAAGCCATCAAAGTCCTCAAACCTCACGGCACCCTGTGTCACCAGGCTGTCCGTGGGTGTCCACTCGGCGTCCACGTAGACTGCGTAGTTTTCACGCTCGAAGGTGCCAGACGTTGCCGCTGGGAAGCCCGGGAAGCCGTTGGATGAGGTGCTGAAGCCTTGGTCTGCCAGAGGGCCGGCAGTATAGGACTCGACCTGACCCGGACCGATCTCGAATTCCTCATTACGGAACTCACCACCGAAACCGATGTTCAGGGTGTCGGAGACAGTCCAGCTGAGGTCAGCGTTGAAGTTGGTGTCGGTCTGCTTGTAAAGACCGGGATCGAAGTCACGCGGCGTATCGGGGCCGAGACTCGCGTTCACCGTGTTGTTGATGAAAAAGTCCGCCTCGTGCTCACCGCGGTAAGCACTCACGTCCCAACGCAGGTTCTCGTTGATTTCGCCGCGCAGACCGATCAGGAAGGACATGTCGGTGATGTCGCCACCGAATCGGGGTGTGAAGCCGCCGGTGATGGTTTCCTGGAAGCTGAAGCAGTTAGGATCAGCTTGCACCTGCGCAAAGGCATCGGCGTCCGGGATGTTGCCATTCATGCTGACAACCGGGCAGTCCACGCCATCGTTCGGCGCAAGGTCGCCGATCAACAGCGTTGCACCACCGTCTCCACTGTATACCGCGCCGCGGTTGGTGGGGTTACGGAAGAAGAAGCCACCGTCGACCTCTTTGCTGTTGTAGTTGGCGTGACCGTACAGCTCAAGGGTGTCACTCAGGTCAACACCAAAGTTAGCCCACAGCTTCATGTCATCATTGACGATAGGACGACCCCAGATCATCGCGGGTGCCGGCACACCTTGGTAGCCGTCGTCGATCAGGCTCTGCGCGTCAGCGCGCTGCTCCGAGCGGCTGGTTGGGTCAGATTCGCCCCACTCAGCTGTCAGGTTCAGGAAGCCTGAATCGCCCAGCGGCAGACCAATATTGCCTGCGATGGTGACCTGTTCGCCGTCACCTTCTTTGTACTCGCCGTAGCGTACTTCAACGGAGCCACCCTCGCGGGCGTCATTCAGTACAAAGTTCATCACGCCGGCAATGGCATCAGAGCCGTACTGGGCAGAAGCACCGTCGCGCAATACTTCGATACGCTTCAGCGCCAGCGCGGGGATGGCCGCCGCGTCAGGGCCCTGTGAGCCATTTGAAATGCCGTTACCGAGCCACGTAATGACAGAGGCGCGATGGCGTCGCTTGCCATTTACCAGCATCAAGGTGTGATCCGGTGCCAAGCCGCGCAGGTTGGCGGGGCGAACTAGCGTTGCCGCATCACTGATTGGCTGATCGTTAACGTTGTAGGATGGGACGACATTCCGGAGCAGGTTGCTCATGTCAGTGTCACCCTGATTGCTCATGGTTTCACCGCCGATCACGTCGACCGGAGCGGGGGAATCGAGGGCAGAACGGCCCTCGGTACGGGTGCCAATAACAACGACTTCCTCTGTCAGGCTCTCGTCCTGAGCAAAGGTCGCTTGAGTCGGCACCACGAGCGCTGCAGCAACGGCAACGGCAAGTGTGCGGTAAGTAAATTTCATCTGTTTCTCCGTGGCTTCGAAAACGATACCTACACTCAGCCGCCACCGGGGGCGATAACCCTCGAATGTCCTCAACCCTAATATTGAAATTTTTATTCGGTTAGGAGCCAGCGAAAGCTGAGCGGGCAGGATTATATGCCAACCGCGTCATGATGTAGCAGTGAAAACAGTAAATATTTTAGGCTGCCCCATACAGGCGGGCGCGAATGAGGTGGACTCGCGGTGGCATAGGAGAGGGCTCTAAGTCGTCCTCTGCGGGCTCAAAGTGAGGCGCCGCGAGCAGCGTGCGCGATGCGCTAGTCTGATGACCGTCCCGCGACCAGATCCTCAACCACCGAAGGGTCCGCCAGAGTGGATGTGTCTCCGAGGCTATTTAGCTCATTTTCGGCGATTTTGCGTAAAATTCGCCGCATGATCTTGCCAGATCGCGTCTTGGGCAACCCTGGTGCCCACTGAATCCGGTCCGGTTTGGCGATGGGTCCGATCTCCCGAACACAGA
>CAJXDE010000013.1 GCA_913052635.1 uncultured Halieaceae bacterium | reverse complement strand
TGATTGGCAAGAGTGTGGTGGATCACACCACTTATCTAGAAATGTATGAAGCTGCAAACAGGCTTGATCATCCAGAATTGACAAATTTTATTGAACAAAGGGTCAAACTTAAACCAAAGAGTATCAATGATATAATCAGCATTTTGAAGTCTGACTTAGCTTTTGATCCAAGTTTGATAAAATCAACTTTGAGTAATGATTTCCTAACTAATTTAAATCTGGCAGAAAATAATCACCATGCTCTCGGTGGTGAATTAGCTCTTTTATCATATGCAAAAAAAGGCGGTTTAGCCACATTTCCTGATGGCAAAATTGAGCTGTTATTTGTTATGCCGGAGAGCAAACGTGGTCTTTATCAAGATGATAAGATGCTTGTTATATTGTCAGACGGTTCTGCCCATTTTATCCCTGATCTTGATTTCAAGTTGGCTCGTTATTCTCTTGAGCAACTTGGAGTACCAACGTCGGTGCTGAAAGTTAAACAAATACACGACGGTCAAAAGTTTCTTTGTCAAATAGATGAGGTTGGTCATTGGTATCGGTTGGTCAATGGATCGCGAATTAGAGAATGCAACTTCAACCAAGTGTTGATCCAATCAATTCAGAATGGAGGATGGGTAACGACTTTTGATGAGAGCACCTCTCCGATATCTTTCAGTAAAATCAGGGACATTTTCATTAAACACGGATCGATCAACGTGAGCAACTGACAAAAAATCTTTTGTCACCCCTAGGTGTACAAGAGAGTTCCGGCATGTGCAGTCAAAAGTGTTCAAATTATCGTAAATAAATTTCTCAGTCAGAATGAGTGTAACGTTTATCTATTGTGACAAAATGACAACTAACATTGCCAATTAAACCTGATTTCGCGCGCACGAATGCTCAAAATGCTAATTTGTAAAAACTAATAAAAATATACTCAGGAAAAGAACAACCATTGCCCACTGCCACCACGCCAATGGGCCGCGTTCAAATCTGTTGTTCGAAAAATCATAAAAAATGTTGTGATGAAGTTTTATCCGTCTTGATCTTATAAAATCTGGGTGCTCCAGTCTTTCTAAGGCAATTTTCCGCTTTTTTACTGGATATTGAATAAGTTTTGCAGATAGTAATTCTTTATTATTGCGACAATCACGAAGCAATTTGAGCAAGGCTTGGTCATATTGTCGAGCAATCATCCTATCATTGAGGTCATTATCCCCCAATAGAATATGATACTTTGAAGGCTCATGCATCAGAGAAAAAGTGAGTCTGAAACTCTCCATTAGCAAACGACGTGAGCCAAAACTTTTAACTTTTGAAACTTCGGCTAATGCGGCATCTCGGTCACTGTCTACCAATCTGAAAAGCTCTGATAGATGTGCTCTGGCAATTGCTCTTGCACTTTTCCGACCTAGCAGCAAAGAGGCCGTTAGTGATCTATCGACTGACCTAGCCCAGCAGCGAATCTCTTCATTATACTGCATCGGTTTATATCCTGTAGACTCCCCTTTGTTAAGCCGACTGAAGAGACGAGCTGTGAAACAAGTAATTTTCTGTCCGCACTCACTGCTGCTTTGTTGTAGCTCGAAGATACGTTAGATGACCAAGGATAATGGTCCTGCCACACTTTTAAAGATAAATACTTAGCAAATAGTTTGCGACAAGTTTAATTATACTGTGTATGTGGGCAGAAATTGTGAGCAACAATTTGTCTTAGGACAAAGTTTGAAGAAGCGCCCCAGATACAGATAATTAAAAGGTTTTTCTATTTTGTTCTTTCCACATATTAGGTGAATAACATATAAAAATCAGGCGACGCCTCTTGAATATTCCCTAAATATTGAACATCAGAGGCCCCTTCCAGTGCTTTTTACTTAGCGAACAAAATACAATGTCTGCGCATCTGATAAATCAGGCGTCGTGAATGCCACCACCGGCTCAGAACCAGTCATAGGAGAACGCGACCAGACTCTCGCCCGGCGCGTCGATCGCACCCGCATGGGCGCGCGCACGAGGTAGCAGGCGCTCCATATAGAACTGCGCGGTATTCACTTTGCGGTCACAGAACATCACCCGCTCGCTATTGGCGGACAAATTGGCCGCCACCAGCGCGCCCCGCGCCAGCTGCCAGCCGCCGAACAAGTAGCCGGTCTGCATCATGTAATCAAAAGAACCGCCCAATGCGATAAAACAATCATCGCCCAATGTGGCGAGCAGCCGCTGCGTGGTCTCGACGTGATCGGCCAGAGATTCCGCGAGACGCGCCCCGATACTGTGGAGCCGCGCATCACTTTGGCCTTCGAGCTTGGCAACGATCTCACGAATTTCGGCCTGCATGGCCTCCATGGTGGCACCACCGTCACGACCGAGTTTGCGATTCAGCAGATCCGCGGCCTGAATACCGTTGGTGCCCTCATAGATCGGCGTAATGCGCACGTCCCGCAGATACTGCGCCGCACCGGTTTCCTCGACGTAGCCCATACCGCCATGCACCTGAACTCCCAGAGAGGTCACCTCCATTCCCAGTTCGGTGAGCCAGCCCTTGATCACCGGGATCATCAGGTCAATGCGGCGCTGACTCGCCTCGCGGGTCTCCTCGGGACCGGCGTGAGCAAGGTCCATGGTCACCGCCTCGGAATACGCCAGCGCGCGCATGGCTTCATTCAGCGCGCGCATGGTCAGGAGCATGCGCTTCACATCGGCGTGCTCGATAATCGGCACCCCGCCCTGAACCCGCTCCCGCGCATAGGCCACTGCCTTTTGGTAGGCGCCCTCAGAAGCCCCAAGACCCTGCAGGCCCACCTTGAGACGCGCCTCGTTCATCATGGTAAACATGCACGCCAGCCCCTGATTCTCCTCCCCCACGAGGTAGCCGATCGCACCGCCATTATCGCCGTAGGCCATGACACAGGTGGGGCTGCCGTGAATACCCAGCTTGTGTTCAACGGACACCGGGTAGGCATCGTTGCGCTCGCCCAGCGAGCCGTCCTCATTCACCATGAACTTGGGCACCAGAAACAACGATATGCCGCGGCTGCCTTCGGGCGCATCTGGCAGACGCGCCAACACCAGATGAATGATGTTATCGGTCGCGTCGTGATCACCCCAGGTGATGTAAATCTTCTGCCCATAAATACGGTAGTGATGGCCCTCGCGCTCGGCGCGGGTTTTCATGGGGCCCAGATCGGACCCGGCTCCCGATTCCGTGAGATTCATCGTGCCCGACCACTCTCCCGAGTAGATTTTTTCGAGGTAGGTGGATTGCAGCGCATCATTCGCGTGGGCCGAGATGGCCAGCGCGGCACCGGCACTGAGAAAAGGCTCCAGTGCAAAGGCCATGTCGGCACTGTTCCACATCTCACAGGCAGCGGTGCCAAACAGCTCGGGCAGGCCCTGCCCGCCTTGATCCTGCGGTGCCGAGATACCCACCCAGCCACCGGCGCCTAACTGTTGAATAGCGTCGCCGTAGCCCGGCGGAATCGTGACCGCGCTGTCACTGCAGCGCGCCGGATGGGCATCACCGACCCGTCGGAGGGGCGACACTACGTCCGCTGCAAACTTGGCGGCCTCATCGAGGAGCGCAGTGGTCAATTCATTGCCCAAACCCAGCTCCGCGTAATGCGGAAGCTCGCCCAGCACAGTACCGACGTCGAGCACGTCGTCGATCAGAAACTGCATGTCATCCGTGGGGGCCGTATACATCGTGTCTTCCTCATTAGGCACTCGCATCGGAGCGCGGGTTCGATTGCACTATCCAACTAAGGTGCCGCATATTTTTGCCACGTCAGAGCCATACGGCAAAAATATGACCAAAGAGTTATAATTCATTATATGAATAATGGCGGGCGCGCCTCACGCGCATTATATGGAAAACCTCAATCAAATTGATCTCAATCTGCTGGTTTATCTGGAAGTGCTGCTGCGCGAGCGCAATGTGACTCAGGCCGCAAATCAACTGGGGCTGTCACAGCCTGCTATGAGTAACGGGCTTCGAAGACTGCGCGCGCTATTTGACGACCCGCTCCTGGTGCGCACCTCCGAGGGCATGACTCCCACCGAACGCGCGCTAGAGCTTGAGCCGCTGGTCAAGCAAATTCTGCTCGGCGTGGATCGCGCCATGCAGCCCGCCACCGAGTTCGAGCCCGGCGAAGCGCAGATGGTGGTGCGCATCATGGCCAGTGACTATGCCGAGTCTACACTTTTTCCTGCGGTGCTTACGCAACTCCGCGAACACGCCCCCGGCATCACGCTCGATATTATGAACCCCTCGGACGTTAGCTTTCTGGACGTGGAGCGCGGCAAGGTCGACCTGGTCATCAACCGCTTTGACCAGATGCCACAATCTTTTCATCAGATAACGCTCTGGGAGGACAGCTTCTCCTGTCTGATGAGTGCCGACAATCCGATCCTTGAGGACTTCTCGCTCAAAAGCTACCTGAGCGCCGATCACATCTGGGTCAGCAAAACCGGCATGGGGGTTGGCGTGGGCGTGGACCCCGGCGACGTGCAGCGGCTGGGTTGGGTCGATGCCGCGCTCGCGGAGCAGGGTCAGAAGCGGCAGATACGCGTTTTTACCCGACATTATCAGGCAGCGATGACTTTGGCTGAGCAGAACGACCTGATCGTGACGTTGCCGACGCGCGCGACGCACCTCAAGCAGGATCACCCACGTGTGGTCATTCGGGAAGCGCCTTTTGTCATCCCGCCGCTGGAACTCAAAATGGCTTGGAGCCCCCTGCTCCATAACAATGCGCCCCACCGCTGGGTCAGACAATTCATCACCGGCATCGCTCGATCATTGCCTGGCGATGTCGCCGGGTAGCCATAAACTCTGCGAATACCGTTTATCGCTTGGATCACTGTCATCAATAGTAGTGACTGAGTAGAGTGGCACCCTCATACCTTCCCGCATAGAGCGCGCGCCGACAAACGCGCTCTGGAGAACCGACCGACAGCAGGAACTAAACCATGTCCAATCGAATCCAGGCTGCTGACCTTCAGATCGACGAGGCGCTCCACTCGTTGCTGGTCAACGAGATCGCCCCCGGTACGGGCATCGACCCCGATCATTTCTGGCAGGGCGTGGCCGATATTTGGGGAGCACTGGGTCCCGAGAACCAACGACTCTTGGCGGAGCGGGACTCTCTGCAGACGCAGATTGATCAGTGGCATCGCGATCATCAGGGCGAGGCCTTCCACGCCGCGGCCTACGAAGCTTTCCTACGGGAGATCGGTTACCTGCACCCCGAGCCGGCTCCCTTCAGCATCACCACTGACAACGTCGACCCGGAGATTGCGCAGATTGCCGGCCCGCAGCTCGTGGTGCCCGTGATGAATGCGCGCTACGCGCTCAATGCCGCCAACGCACGCTGGGGCAGTCTGTACGACGCGCTGTATGGCACTGACGCCATATCCGAGGACAATGGCGCGGAACGCGGCGGCGCCTACAACCCGGTTCGGGGCGAGCGCGTGATCGCCTGGGCTCGGGACTTTCTCGATACCCATTGCCCACTGACCGGCGGCAGTCACACCAACGCCACGGCCTATGCGGTCTCAGCAGGCGCACTCTCAGTTCAGCAAGCGTCAGGCGAGCCTGCAACGCTGGCAGACCCCTCCCAATTCGTGGGTTACATCGGTAGCGCCGATGCGCCCGAGAGCTTACTGCTCTGTCACAACGGCCTGCACATCGAAATCCAGATTGACCACAGCCACTCTGTGGGCGCGACCGATGCAGCGGGCGTGAAAGACGTCTGCCTCGAGTCCGCACTGACCACGATTCAGGATTGCGAGGACTCGGTTGCGGCAGTCGATGCCGAGGACAAGGTGGTGGTGTATCGCAACTGGCTGGGCCTGATGAAGGGCGACCTCACCGACACTTTCAAAAAAGGCGGCGACACGCTGACCCGACGACTGAACCCCGATCACAGCTTTACCACCCCGGATGGTGGCGCGCTCACCTTGCCCGGACGCAGCCTGCTATTTGTGCGCAATGTCGGCCACCTTATGACCAACCCGGCCATTCTCAACGCCCAAGGCGAGGAGATCCCCGAAGGATTTATGGATGGGCTCTTTACCACCTTCTGTGCGCTCCATGACCTGCAGGGTAATGGCGAGCTCAAAAACTCACGCACGGGCTCAATGTATATCGTGAAGCCGAAGATGCACGGCCCGGACGAGGTGAGCCTCACTGTTGAGCTCTTCTCACAGATCGAGGAGCTTTTCAGGTTACCGCGCAATACCCTCAAAGTTGGGATCATGGACGAGGAGCGGCGCACTACCGTGAACCTCGCCGAATGTATTCGCCGCGCGAGCCAGCGCGTGGTGTTCATCAACACCGGTTTCCTTGACCGCACCGGCGACGAGATTCACACCAGCATGGAAGCCGGTACCGTCACCACCAAGAGTGCCATGAAGGGGGAGACCTGGATCGACGCCTACGAGGACTGGAACGTCGACGTGGGTCTGGCCTGCGGCCTGCAGGGGAAGGCACAGATCGGTAAAGGCATGTGGGCCATGCCGGATCTCATGGCCGAGATGCTTACCGCGAAAATAGGCCATCCCGAGGCCGGCGCCAACTGCGCCTGGGTGCCGTCGCCGACTGCCGCCACGCTACACGTGTCACACTATCACCGGGTCTCGGTGGCCGAGGTGCAAAAGACGCTCGCAGGGAAAGCAAGACGCACACTGGCTGAGCTACTGACCATCCCGCTGGGTAACTGCGAGAGTCTGTCGGCAGAGCAGATTCAGCAGGAACTGGATAACAACGCCCAGGGCATGCTCGGCTATGTCGTGCGCTGGGTTGAGCACGGCGTGGGCTGCTCCAAAGTACCCGACATCCACAACGTGGGGCTAATGGAAGACCGGGCCACGCTGCGCATTTCGAGCCAACATATCGCCAACTGGTTGCACCACGGTGTGGTGTCAGCTGAGCAGGTGCGGGAAACCCTCGCCCGCATGGCCGCCGTGGTGGATGAGCAGAATCAGGCGGATCCTGATTACCGGCCCATGGCGCCCAATCAAGAATCCAGCCAGGCCTTTCAGGCGGCGTGCGAGCTGGTGTTTGCCGGCACCGCTCAGCCCAGCGGTTACACAGAACCCGTGTTGCACAATCGTAGATTGGCCTATAAAGCGGAAGCCTAGTCCCCGCCACACCCACCCATCACAATAGGACATATTCGAGGGCACTTCTTTGGCATTATCGATCCCAACTACGGGTTTGTTTCCCTCAATGCTGTTACAAATGACGGGAATTGGTGAGGAATCAGGCTCGCTCGATGATATGCTGGGTAAAGCGGCTGACCACTACAAAGCGGCTGTCGATAACGCCCTAGATAGTTTTAGTTCTCTGATGGAGCCCCTGATCATGTCAATACTTGGCGTGTTGATAAGGAGGCTCATGATCGCAATGTACCTGCCCATCTTTATGCTCGGCTCTGTCTTTTGACCGTGTCCAGCGACCCAATGTGCTTGCCATGATGACTGCCCTTCACAACCAAGTTTTCTTCACTCTAACCTGCACAACGTTGGGGCTGATTGTGGGCAGCTTCCTCAACGTGGTCATCCTGCGGTTACCAAAAATGATGGAGCAGAGCTGGCGCCAGGAGTGCTGTGAACTGCTCGACCAACCGCGGTCCGATGAGGCCCCTCTCACACTGTCTTACCCAGGCTCCCAGTGTCCGGGGTGCGGCACCGCAATCAAGCCCTGGCATAACATACCGGTCATCAGCTGGCTCACACTGCGGGGCCGATGCGCGCAGTGCGGCATGCGCATCTCGGCGCGGTATCCCGTTATCGAGCTGCTCACCGGATTGCTATCAGGCTTCGCAGCCTGGCAGTTTGGTTTTGGTCCCGAGGCCATAAGCGCGCTGGTTTTGATATGGGTGCTTATCGCCCTGACCGGGATCGACACGGACACCCAACTTTTGCCCGACAACATGACCCTGCCTTTATTGTGGCTCGGCTTGGGAGTGAACCTATTCTCTGTATGGACCCCGCTCTCCTCGGCGGTGATGGGTGCCATGCTGGGCTATGGTTCGCTGTGGAGCGTTTACTGGCTATTCAAACTGGTGACAGGCAAAGAGGGCATGGGCTACGGCGACTTCAAGCTAATCGGCGCGCTCGGCGCCTGGTTCGGCTGGCAGGCTGTTCCGTTGATAATTCTGCTGTCCTCATTTGTCGGGGCAGCGCTGGGGATTGCTATTCTGATTACACGGCGTCAGGGCCACGATACCCCCATGCCCTTCGGCCCCTATCTAGCCGGGGCGGGTCTGCTAACCCTGTTTTTTGGCGACACGCTGATCAGCCAATACCTGCAACTCGTGAGCCCCTGATATGTTGCGCGTAGGCATTACCGGCGGCATTGGTAGCGGCAAGACCGCTCTGACCGACTGGCTCGCCACCCAAGGTATTGTCATCGTCGATGCCGATCTCGCCGCACGCGTCGTGGTAGAGCCAGGCCAACCGGCGCTTGCCAAAATTACCGAAGCTTTTGGTGCGGAATTCCTGTTGCCCGACGGTCAACTCGACCGCGCCGCGCTGCGGCAAAGGGTCTTCAGTGATGAAAATCAGCGAAAAGCGCTGGAGGCTATTACCCATCCCCGTATTCGCGACGAATTGGTCCGGCAGATGAGTGTGGCGGACTCACCCTATGTCGTAATGAGCTCCCCACTTTTGCTGGAGAACAGTCAGTCGGACATGGTGGATGTCAGTGTCGTTGTCGACGTGCCAGAAACGTTGCAAATCGAGCGCACGATGGCCCGGGATCAGAATAATCGACAGCTGGTTGAGCAGATCATGGCAGCGCAACTGGATCGGGAAACGCGGATTGCACGCTCTGACATCGTGATCGACAACAGTACCTCTCTGGACGCACTGTATGAGCGAGCGGCGGTATTGCACGAGACGCTATTGGCGCGCGCAGTAGCGTACTAATTAGCGAGCAATCGCTCCACGATCGGCCGGTTGGCAGCTGGAAACGCCCAGTCCCGGAGTTGCTCGGGTCGTTGCCACGCCAGGGGCTGACCCTCCAGACCACGGGGCTCACCCGACCAGCAGGTGACGCGGTGGACTTCCAATCTCACCCGTTTATCACCGTAATCATGGTCGAGCACCATGAGCGCCTCAGTCGTCTCAACCAGCACACCTAGCTCCTCCATGAGTTCCCGGGCCAGCGCTTCCAGCAGGGTTTCGTCCGCTTCGACCTTGCCACCGGGGAATTCCCACAAACCGCCCTGGTGTGCATCGGGTGCGCGGCGGGTAACTAGCACCCTGCCGACGCCGTCGATCAGGATACCGACCGCGACGGTGACGAGAGCCATGTCAGGTGCGATATTCAGCGTTGATGCGGACATAGTCGTAGGAGAGATCGGTCGTCCAGATTACCGCCTCAGCGTCGCCTCGATTAAGCGCAATGTCGATCAGAAGATCGCCTGGTGCCATCGCCTCCTGACCCTTCTCCTCGGTGTAGGACGCGGCGCGAGCGCCGTGCTCAGCGATCAGAACGTCGTTCAGGTGGATAGACACCGAGTCGGTATCGAGATCTTCAAGCCCCGCGCGACCAATCGCCGCCAGAATACGGCCCCAGTTGGGATCCGACGCAAACAAAGCGGTTTTGACCAAAGGGGAATGGGCCACGGTACGCGCCACCTGATCGCAAGCCGCTTCAGATTCTCCTCCGATGACGCGAATCTCGACAAACTTACTGGCGCCCTCACCGTCACGCACAATATCTTGCGCCAGCTCAATCATCAGCGTCGTCAGCGCCCGCGCAAAGTGCTCGGCGTGTTCGGAACCTGCTGTGATCTCGATGCCACTCTGTCCCGTGGCAGACAGCGTGACCGCGTCGTTAGTCGAGGTATCGCCATCGACCGTGATGCGATTGAAGCTCGCTTGCACCGCATCCAAGAGCAACTCATCAAGGAGCGGGGCTTCAATAGCGGCATCGGTGGCCACGAAGGCCAGCATGGTCGCCATATTGGGACAGATCATGCCCGCACCCTTGGCGATGCCGGTGATCCTGCAGCGCTGGCGGTGCAGCTCGACCTCAGTGCTCCGCAGTTTGGCGCGGGTATCTGTGGTGAGGATCGCACCGGCGGCGCGCTCCCAACCTGTGTCGCGGAGGTCATCCAGCGCGGCAGGCAAAGCGGCACTGATCTGCCCAGCCGGCAGCAGTTCGCCGATGACACCGGTGGAGAACGGCAGCACAGCCGTGGCGTCGGTCTCGGTCAGCTGCGCCAGCGCTGCGCAACAATCACCTGCCGACTGCATACCAGCCTCGCCGGTACCGGCATTGGCATTACCGGTATTGATCAACAGATAACGCGGCAGTGCCTCGGCCAAAACAAGATGCGCCTCGGCGAGCTGCGCGGGGGCCGCGCGAAACGCATTCTGAGTAACCAGCGCCGATGTACGGGTACCCGGGGCAAGGGCGATGACCACGAGGTCATCGTGGGCCGCCTCTTTGATCCCCGCTTGTGCAACGCCCAGCTGTACTCCCGCTACCTCAGTATTCATCGGCCCACTCCCGATAAAGGCAGCGCACGTGCCGACGCCGCGCCAATGGTTAGCTCAATGCGCCGTGACATTGCTTGTACTTCTTGCCACTGCCGCAGGGACAGGGTTCGTTGCGCCCAACCTTGGGTTGCGTCCGGGTAACGGGTTGCGGGATCACCGGTTGCTGTAGCACCTCTGCCGCTTCGGGCTCAGCGGATCCGGCATCGGCGTGCTCGAAGGCCATTTTCAGCTTTGCCGCGGCCTCTCGACGCTTTTGCTCGATGGCCGCCGCCTCGTCTGAACGCTGTACCTGCACGTTACTCAGGAATCGCACCACCTCGTACTTCAGACGCTGCAACAACCCCTCGAACAACGCAAAGGACTCGCGCTTGTATTCCTGCTTGGGATTCTTATTGGCATAGGCCCGCAAGTGGATGCCCTGCCGGAGTTGGTCCATCACCTGAAGATGTTCTTTCCAGAGCGTGTCCAGCACCTGCAGCATGATCTGCTTTTCAAGTTGCCGCATGCCCGTGTCAATGCCTTCGGCTTTTTCGTCGTAAGCAGTCTGTACCGCATCGACAATGCGTTGCCGCAAGGTTTCTTCGTGGAGGGCTTCATCTTCATCAAGCCACTGTGCTAGCGGCAGATTCAACCCAAATTCCGCCTCCAACTGTTTTTCGAGCCCGGGTATGTCCCACTGCTCTTCTACACTCATGGGCGGGATGAAGCCGTCAACGGCATCATTCACCACGTCCTCGCGAATCGCGGTGATGGTCTCGCCGATTTCATCATCCGACAGCAGTTCATCTCGCTGGCGATAAATAATCTGGCGCTGGTCATTGGCCACGTCGTCGTATTCGAGTAACTGCTTGCGGATGTCAAAGTTACGCCCTTCGACTTTACGCTGCGCTTTTTCGATAGCGTTGGTCACCATGCGGTGCTCGATGGCCTCACCGCGCTCCATCCCTAGAGCCTGCATGAAACTCTTGACCCGATCGGAGGCAAAAATGCGCATAAGGTTGTCTTCTAGCGACAGATAGAAGCGGGAAACCCCGGGGTCGCCCTGCCGACCGGAACGTCCGCGTAGCTGGTTATCAATGCGACGGGATTCATGGCGCTCGGTGCCGAGAATATGGAGACCGCCAGCCTCGATCACCGCATCGTGACGCGCTTGCCAGTCAGCGGTGAGTCGCTCGCGGGTTGCCTCGTCAAGCGTGTCGCCCTGAGACGCCAACTCCGCCTCCAGATTGCCGCCGAGCACAATATCCGTGCCGCGGCCCGCCATGTTGGTGGCAATGGTGACCACACCGGGGCGTCCGGCCTGGGCGATGATTTCCGCCTCTTGCTCGTGGTACTTGGCGTTCAGCACTTTGTGATCAATCTTCTGCTTTTCAAATGCCTGGGAGAGCTCTTCGGAGGTCTCAACAGACGCGGTGCCCACCAGCACGGGTGCGCCGCTGTCTATACAGGAGCGAACATCCTCGATGATGGCTTCAAACTTTTCTTCCCGAGTCAGATACACCAGATCATTCAGATCATCCCTGCACATAGGCACATTGGTCGGGATCACCACACAGTCCAGACCGTATATCTGGCGAAATTCAAAGGCCTCGGTATCGGCGGTCCCGGTCATGCCGGCCAACTTGTTGTAAATGCGAAAGAAGTTCTGGAAGGTGGTGGAGGCCAGGGTCTGGCTCTCACTCTGGATCTTGACCCCCTCCTTGGCCTCAATGGCTTGATGAAGGCCCTCTGATAAGCGCCGGCCTGGCATGGTCCGACCCGTGTGCTCATCAATCAGCACCACCTGACCTTCTTGAACGATGTATTCCACATCGCGCTGAAACAGCACGTGCGCGCGGAGGCCAGAGTGCACGTGGTGCAATAGCCCAAGGTTGGTCGCGGCATAGAGCGAGTCATCGTCTTGCAAAAGATCCGCCGCAATCAGCATGCCCTCCACCTTCTCATGACCGTTCTCGGTTAATTCGATGCTGCGCTGCTTCTCGTCGACCGTGAAGTCACCCTCCTGCTCCTCGACCTCGGGGGTGAGCTTGGGGATCAGTCGATTGATGGCCTTGTAGAGCTCGGAGCTATCCTCGACTGCACCCGAGATAATGAGGGGTGTGCGTGCCTCGTCGATCAAGATGGAGTCGACCTCGTCGACAATCGCAAACGCCAATTTACCCTGGCTCTTGTCGGCCATGCTGAAGGCCATGTTGTCCCGCAGATAATCGAAGCCAAATTCATTGTTAGTGCCGTACACCACATCGCAGCTATAGGCCGTTTGCTTCTCCTCGGCACTCTGCCCGGACCGCACCGCACTCACAGTCAGGCCCAGAAATTCGTATAGCGGCCCCATCCATGCGGCATCTCGCCCGGCGAGATAGTCATTCACGGTCACCAGATGAACGCTGTGATCGGGTAGCGCATTCAAATAAGCTGGCAACGTGGCAACCAGCGTCTTACCCTCACCGGTTCGCATCTCGGCGATCTTGCCATCGTGGAGGGTCATACCGCCGATCAGCTGCACGTCGAAGTGACGCATACCGAGGGCACGCACACCCGCCTCGCGTACCACCGCAAAGGCCTCGGGGAGCAGTTGATCGAGTTTTTCGCCCTCATTCAGGCGCGAGCGAAACTCGTCTGTTTTGGCGCGAAGGGCGTTGTCGTCCAGAGCCTGCATCGCTTCTTCAAGCGCGTTGATGCGGGTGACGACTTTTCGCATTCGTTTCAGCTCCCGATCGTTACGGGTGCCGAAGATTTTTTTCACGGTAGAAATCAACATGGAAAGCTCACTGTTGCGTCACAAGGGAATCCCAATGGGGTGGCGCGAACGCGCCGGGATTCACCTGTCAGCGATGGGTGCGACGCACGTAGCTCGCGGGGTCGACCGCGCGGCCGTTCTTGAATACTTCAAAATGTACATGGGGGCCAGTCGAGCGACCTGAACTCCCCATCAGGGCGATTACGTCGCCCCGACGTACCAAGTCACCCACATCGACCAGATTTTCCTGGTTGTGGGCGTAGCGGGTGCTGAGACCATCCCCGTGGGAGACCTCGACCATGGTGCCGTAACCGGACTTATAGCCGCTCCAACTCACCACCCCACTGGCAACAGCCAAGATATCGGAGCCCTCGCGGCCGGCGAAATCGGCGCCTTCGTGCCAGGCGCGTTCACCCGAGATGGGATCAATGCGGCTGCCATACGGAGACGACTGCCAGCCTGAGCGAATCGGTCGGCCCGCAGGCGTCGCCTCTGCTCTAAGCTGCTCAGCAGAAAGTAGCCCCGCGAGGACATCAAACTGCACCTCGCGTCTTTCGAATAGCGCGTCAAGGGCCGTGAATTGCGTGTTCACCTCTGCCACGCTCGGCGGCGCCGCAGTCAGCGGCAGCGCAGGGCCACCCAGCGCAGGTGGCCCGGAAAAATCAAACTCGTCAGCTTCCAGCCCGGCCAGATCGGTCAGATGGCTACCCAATGCGTCCAACCGCGTCACATGTGACTGCAGGCTCGCTAGACGCCGTGTCATAGCGGTGAGCCGGGATTGCGCTTCAACCCCCATTTGCGCCAGCGATTCGGCGCGATCAATCGCCGCCTGTTCCTGGGCAGAGACGCGGGCGGCCTGTTCAGAAACAACGCCCTCGCCAAATCCCAGCTGATAGCTGAACGCCACCAAACCCAACGGAACACCGATAAAACAGGCCGACAATAGCGCCAACGACCATTTCCCCAGCTCCAGGGTCCGGGACGCCGCGTGTCGGTTGAGAAGGATTAATTTCAAGTTAGGCTATCGCTTTAATCAGATGGTGAATGATGCCATTTTCGGAGGGTCAGGGGAACCAAAGTCAGGCACCTAAAAGGCCTTTTAGGCATCTTTACGCGCAGGTCCCGATGCACTGTAGACAGCCTCAACGCGTCAGGTACAAGCCTGAGGAGCCTGCAGCGGAGTGCCGCGCGCCGGTTCAGGCGTACTGCAGATCCTGCGGAAGAGCCCAGTCGAGTGGCGCGTCGGCCTCGTCCTCAAAGGTCACCCACTCCCAGCTCTGCGGGTTATCAAATAAAGCACGCACCAGGCGATTGTTGAGCGCATGACCTGACTTAATGCCCTCGTATTCAGCTAGGAGCTGATGTCCCGCCAAATACAAATCACCCATGGCATCCAGCATCTTGTGCTTCACAAACTCGTCGTCGTAACGCAGGCCGCCATCATTGAGGATGCGATAGTCATCAATGACGATCGCATTATCCACACTGCCGCCGCGGGCCAGCCCCCGCGACCGCATATATTCGAACTCGTGGACAAAGCCGAAGGTTCTCGCTCGGCTGATCTCGCGCACGTACGCCTCGCTGCTGATGTCCAGTGTGGCCCGCCCTGACTGTTCCCGGAATACGGGATGATCAAAATCAATCGCAAAGGTGACTCTGAAGCCGTCGTAGGGTTTAAGCGTTGCGGTTTTATCACCGTCGCTGACGGTGATCGGATCAGTCACCCGAATAAAGCATTTGGCTTCTTGCTGTTCTTCGATGCCGGCCGATTGCAGCAGATATACAAAGGGCCCTGCAGAGCCGTCCATGATCGGCACTTCCGCCGAGTCCATGTCGATGTAGGCATTATCGATACCGAGACCACAGAACGCCGATAGCAGATGCTCTACGGTGGTGACTCTGGCCTCGCCTGACCCCAAGCTGGTGGACAGATCCGTCTCATCGACCCAGTCCGCCCGGGCGGGGATATCCCGAACCGGACTCAGGTCGGTGCGACGAAACACGATGCCGGTGTCCACTGGTGCCGGACAGAGCATCATGCCCACCTTATTGCCGGAGTGAAGCCCCACGCCGGTCGACTTGATCGACTCTCGCAGGGTGCGTTGCCGCAACATAGTTATCCCCTCTGATCAGGGGGGACATTACTAGGCCCGGCTACCGCAATCCAGCTCTCCTGCCCCGACTATTTACGCCAATCGAGGCTTTACAGCATTCAATCTGACAGTGTGTCAGTCGGCCTGACGTCGCAAAAAGGCGGGGACATCGAATAGCTGCTCGTTGTGATCCTCGTCTAATTTGACGGCAGCCTGCCCATCCACTGGCGCCGCGGCCTGACGCCGCTTACCGGGCGGCAGATCGTAGTCCTTGTAGTCGGCACCCGATGTCGCGGGACGCGCCGCCGCCGTAGGCTCCACGGCTGTTAGGGTCGGACGCTCCTCGGCATTGCGAAGCCCGGTCGCCACCACAGTCACCTTGAGGCTGTCAGTCATGTCCGGGTCAATCACCGTGCCAACCACCACTGTGGCGTCCTCCGAGGAAATATCCTCTATCGTGGCGCCCACCTCTGAGAACTCACCGAGGGAAAGATCGAGTCCGGCAGTAATGTTCACCAGAATCCCGCGTGCGCCGCTGAGATCAATGTCATCCAGCAGCGGACTGTTAATCGCACGCTCGGCGGCTTCTCTCGCGCGGCTTTCACCGCTCGCGCTGCCCGTGCCCATCATCGCGGATCCCATTTCTGACATCACCGTGCGCACGTCCGCAAAGTCAACGTTAACCAAGCCAGGTCGGATAATCAGATCGGCAATACCCTGCACCGCGCCCAACAAGACGTCGTTCGCTTCTTTGAAGGCATCGAGCAGTGTGGTGTTGGAACCCAACACCTCCAGCAGCTTCTCATTGGGAATCGTGATCAGGGAATCGCAGTGCTGCGCGATCTCTGAGAGCCCCTCTTCCGCAGTATTGAGGCGCTTCTTGCCCTCAAAACTGAACGGTCGGGTGACCACTGCGACGGTGAGAATACCAAGCTCTCTGGCCACTTCGGCAACGATCGGCGCAGCACCCGTCCCCGTACCACCGCCCATGCCCGCCGTCACGAACACCATGTCGGCTCCGTGCAAGGCGTCGGCGATCCGATCACGATCTTCGAGGGCCGCTGCTCTTCCCACCTCGGGGTTGGCACCGGCTCCGAGACCTTTCGTGATGCCTGCTCCTAACTGCAGAACCGTTTTCGAACTGATATCCGAAAGGGCCTGCGCGTCAGTGTTGGCGCAAATAAAATCCACGCCGTCGACCTGGTGATCGATCATGTGACGAACGGCGTTGCCGCCACCGCCACCGACACCGATCACTTTGATCACGGCACTTTGTGGTGCACTGTCTACTAGTTCAAACATCGTTTTCTCCCCTTTTTAAAAAAGCTCCAAACCGCAGAGCTCTGCCAAAAAATCGTTGTACTGAAAATTTAAAAATGCCGAGCAAACCAAGCTTTCACGCGACCTGCGAAACTGATGCCTTCTGACTCCACTTCCTGCCGCACCCGCGCGCCATCCCGGGTCTCTTCCGCGCCATAAAGGAGCAGACCCACCGCCGTCGCATAAATCGGGTTACGGATAATGTCGTGCAAGCCGCGTGCGTATTGCGGTGCACCAACTCTGACCGGCATGTGGAAGATCTCCTCTGCGAGATCCACCGCGCCTTCCATCTTTGACGTACCGCCAGTCAGCACCACGCCGGCGGGTATCAATTCTTCGTAGCCGGAGCGTCTCAGCTCCGATTGAATGAGCGTGAACAATTCGTCATAGCGAGGCTCCACGACCTCCGCGAGAGATTGTCTAGAGAGATCTCTGGGCGGGCGATCGCCCACACTAGGCACCTTGATAGTCTCGTCAGGGCCTGCCAGCTGGGTCAGCGCGCAGGCGTAGCGGATCTTGATCTCCTCTGCGTGCTGGGTCGGAGTGCGGAGCGCCATGGCGATGTCATTGGTCACCTGATCGCCAGCAATCGGAATGACGCCGGTATGGCGTATCGAGCCGTCCGTAAAGATGGCGATATCGGACGTCCCGCCACCAATATCAACCAGACAAACACCGAGGTCCCTCTCGTCCTCTGTGATTACCGAGTAGCTGGACGCGAGTTGCTCCAAAATGATGCCGTCGACCGACAGTCCGCATCGCTCAATACACTTTTCGATGTTCTGTGCCGCGTTTACCGCACAGGTCACGAGGTGCACCTTGGCTTCAAGGCGGACGCCCGACATACCGAGCGGCTCTCGAATCCCCGACTGGTTGTCGATGACGAACTCCTGTGGGAGAACGTGCAAGACCTTCTGGTCGGCGGGGATCGCCACGGCCTGTGCCGCGTCGATAACGCGATCAATGTCTTGCTCAAGGACCTCTTGATCCCGAATCGCCACAATTCCGTGTGAATTCACCGAACGAATGTGACTGCCGGCGATACCCACGTAAACGGAGTGAATCTGACAGCCCGCCATCAGTTCGGCTTCTTCCACAGCGCGCTGTATCGCATTGACCGTGGATTCGATATTGACCACGACACCTTTTTTCATGCCTCTGGATGGGTGGGAGCCGATACCCACGACCTCCATACCGCCATCCGGATCGATCTCGCCCACCACGGCGACGACCTTAGAGGTGCCGATGTCGAGACCGACAATCATCTGCTTGCTCTCTTGCTGAGCCATTACCCTTCCCCCCTGTTCCGCGCGCCTTGCATTGCCAGCTCCGCATCGCTGAATGTCACGGCAGCGCCGTACTCGTAACGCAGATCCACTTTGGCCACCGTCTGCGCGGGCAGCTCCTCTTCCCATAGCCGCTTGAATCGCGCCACGCGGTGCGAGATATCTTTCGTTCCCAATAGGAGCGACAGACCGCTATCAAACCGGACAGCCACTTGCCCCAAGGGGTCAAGTGAGAGCTCGCTGATCTGCAGCCCAGTGGGTTCAAGCAGCCCCGACAGTGTTTGGTACCGCCGCATTAGAGATACCTCGGTGCCATCCGGGCCAATGAGTGAAGGCAGATCTTGGTAGAGCGGGTCTGGACTCGCCGCAAAAAACTCACCTTCATGGTTGAGGTAGCCGCCCTCTCCCCAGCGAGCAAGCGGCCTCTGCTCGGTCAGCGTCACCTCAATTTCCGCGGGCCAGCGTCGCCGGATATTGACCCGATACACCCAGGGCAGCGATTCGAGCTCATGACGCAGATCGGTAAGATCCGTGGCGAAAAAACCCGCTGCGAACCGGGGTGCCAACCGCGACTGGATCGCCTCGACATCAATATGCTGGACGTCACCCATGACCGTCAGCCGCTCCACCTGCTGAGCACTGAGATGGGTGCCCCCCTGATAAAGCCCGGCGCTCACTAGGGCAACACCCGTCACTAGCAGACCGCGATTCACCCAGCGCCTCAGGCGCGAGACAGGTGCGATGGTCATCTGACACGCAGCCGGTTTTCGCGTGGCGCGACGCGGTAACCTGGCGTCATTAGTTGGCATAGCGAACCTCTAAGCTTTGTTCATAGATCTCGGTGAGCAAGTCGAGCAGGCTCAGCCCTGCAACTTTGGCAGCGAGAGGCACAAGACTGTGGGAGGTCATCCCCGGAACGGTATTGACCTCGAGGAGCTGCCACGCCCCTGCAGCCTCGCGGATCACATCGACCCGGCCCCACACCTCACCGCCGACAGCGGCAAAAGCCGCCAGCGCCAGCTCAGACAGCGCTGCCTCCTCCTCGGCGACCAAGTCTGACGGACAGGTAAAGCGCGTTTCTGCGGAGTGATATTTGGCGTCGAAATCGTAGAAATCACCGGATACGTCAATGCGAATGCTCGGCAGTGCTCTGTCGCCGAGGATTGCGACGGTGTATTCCGGCCCGGAGACGAACTGCTCGGCCATCACACCGGCACCAAATGTGCTGGCGTGCCGATAGGCGGCCTCCAGGTCCTGCGCATTGCCGGCCTTACTCATACCCAGAGAGGAACCCTCAAGCGCCGGTTTCACAAACACTGTGCCCAATGCCTCGATCACTGCCTGCCAATTCGTCTCCGACGTCAATTGGTGAAAGGCGGGTGTAGGCAAACCCAGACCCTGCCAAAGCCACTTGGTGCGGACCTTGTCCATGGTCAGTGCAGATGCCATGAGATCGCAGCCGCTGTAGGGCAGCTTCATGAGCTCGAACAGCCCCTGCACCGTGCCGTCTTCACCACCCGGACCATGCAACAAATTAAAGGCAAACGAGGCTTCCTTGAGTTGCTCGGGCCAGCCTTCCTCTGCGGTATCCACCCTCAGCACCTGCGCACCAGCCTGCTCCAGAGCGCGCGCCACGTTCTCGCCGCTCTCCAGTGAAATACTGCGCTCCGCGGCGGTGCCGCCCAGCATGACTGCCAGTGTCTTGCCGCTGAACGGATTGGCTGTCATTGCAACGCCTCCAGCGAATCACTGTCGGCCAATGCGGCGGAAAGGCGACCGATATCACCGGCGCCCTGCATCAACAGGATGTCTCTGTCGCACAAGACGCCTGCCAAGACGGCTGCCAACTGCCGCTGGTCGGAGATCACCACCGGCTCCAGCAAGCCCCTGGCGCGAATCGCCCTGGCCAGTGACTGCGCGTCGGCACCCTCAATTGCCGATTCACCGGCAGCGTAAACGTCGAGCAAGATCAAAAACTGGGCCTCACCCAACACCGAAACAAACTCATCAAAATGATCTCGGGTGCGGGTGAAACGATGGGGTTGGTACACCATGACCACCCGCTGGTCGTGAAACGCGTCGCGGGCGGCCTGCAAGGTCACAGCGACCTCAGTGGGATGATGTCCGTAATCGTCGATCAGTCTTGCGCTACCCGCTGACCAGCGCACCTCACCCAAATCCGAGAAACGTCTACCAACACCCCCAAATTCAGCCAACCCTCTGACAATGGCGTCCTCTGAAATACCGAGTTCTGCGCAGAGCGCCACAGCACCCGCTGCATTCTGGGCATTGTGCAGCCCGGGCATGTTGACGGTCAGCGCCAGTGGCGCAGCGTCGTGGGGGCGGATCAGCTCAAAGTGACTGCACAGTCCAGCGCTACGATAGTTATCGAGTCGGTAATCCGCATCAGCGTGCCGTCCATAGGTCACCACCTGTCGGGACAGTTCGGGGATTAAATCTCGCACCCCTTTGTCATCCAGACACATGACGGCGGGCCCATAGAAGGGCAGGTTGTGCAGGAAACCGGTAAACGCCTGAATGTAACGGCTGAAGTCTCCCTCGTAATGCTCCATGTGGTCAGCTTCGATATTGGTGACCAGCGCCATCATGGGTTGCAGATGCAGAAAAGAAGCGTCGCTCTCGTCCGCTTCCACCACCAGATACTGCCCTTCACCCAGCGCCGCGTTGGCGCCCGCCTGATTGAGCAACCCCCCGATTACAAAAGTCGGATCCTCCCCCGCCTCACCAAGAATGGCGGCGATCAGGCTGGTGGTGGTGGTCTTGCCGTGGGTTCCCGCAACCGCGATGCCGAAGCGGTAACGCATGAGCTCTGCCAGCATTTCCGCTCGCGGCACAACGGGGATCCGCTGCTGGCGCGCCGCCAGCCGTTCGGGGTTGTCGTCAGGTACCGCAGCTGACACCACGAGAACATCAGCGCCTGCTACATGCTCTGCTTCGTGACCGATATATACGGTAATACCCAGGGAACGCAGCCTTGCCAACACTGCGCTCTCCGCTCGATCAGAGCCTGTCACCGTATAACCCAGACCAGCGAGCACCTCGGCAATACCACTCATACCAGCGCCCCCGATCCCCACCATAAAGATGTGGCGAATACGGCCCATGTTCGCCATGACGGGGCGTGGCTCAACGACTTGCATGCGTCACCCCCTTGAGTACCTCAACAACGCGATGGGTCGCGTCGGGTGCGGCAAGCTCGCCCGCTGCACTCGACAATTGCGCCAACGACGACGGTGAGGCGATCCAATCGCCCAGCAATTCGACAAGGCGCTCAGGGGCCGCTTCTGACTGAGGGAGCAATACCGCTGCACCCGCGGTCGCCAAAATCCGCGCATTCTGGGTCTGATGGTCGTCTATCGCATGCGGCAGCGGGATCAGGATTGCCGCGGTGCCGGTTGCCGCAAGCTCCGACACCGTCAAGGCACCGGCGCGCGCGATCACGACATCTGCCCAGGCGTAAGCCGCTGGCATGTCGTCAATAAAGGCGTCGCAGCGTCTTTCAGCAAACGGGCTATCGATCCATGCCGCATCAGCCTCGGCACGATTGCGCTCCCCGTACTGCTGCCAGAGCGACAGCGATTGACCGAGTCCCCGGTCCATTAACAGTTTTGCCACGGGAGGCAATAACGCATTCAGCGGGGCGGCACCGAGGCTGCCTCCCAATAACAACACTCTGAGTGGACGTGCCGCGGAAAAGGCCGACAGCTGGTTAAGCTCGCTTCGGTCGACCGGTGTCATCGTCTGGCGAACCGGATTCCCGACCACTTCTGCCTTGCGGTCTGCGGTAAATCCGCCTGGTAACCCGCAGAGCACCCGTCGCGCCAGTGGCGCCAACCAGCGATTGGTGGTTCCCGCCACCGAATTTTGTTCGTGGATCACGAGTGGGCGTCGCGTTAACCACGCTGCGAGCCCCGCCGGCCCGGCTGCATAGCCGCCCATGCCGAGCACTACGTCAGGCTTCACACGCCACATGAGTGAAAGAGACTGCCAAAGCGCCGCGACCAGGCGCAGCGCGCCCTGCACCCGCGCCACCCAATTTTTGCCGCGCAATCCAGAAACGCTGAGGTGATGTAAAGGCAATCCGGCAGCCGGTACCAAGTGTTGCTCAATCCCGCGCTCTGTGCCGACCCAGTCGACAGACCAGCCCTGCTCTGTCAAGAGCCTGGCCACCGCCAAAGCAGGATAAACGTGCCCACCGGTTCCCCCCGCTGCAATGAGAGCGCGCCCCGACATTGAGGGTAAGCCGCTCATGCTGACGGCCTCCGCAGCGGGCTCTTGGAAACCTCAGGTTCATCCCGCAACTGCCGCGCAACGCGCAAGACAACGCCCAGCAGCACGCAGCTGACGATCAAGCTAGAACCACCATAGCTGACAAAGGGTAGCGTCAACCCCTTGGTGGGCAGTAGACCCGAGCTGGCACCCATGTTGACGAAAACCTGTCCCGCGAACATGAGTGCGGTGCCGAAACACACATGGGCCGCAAAGTGTCTTCCCAGGGTCGCAGCGGCCCAACCGGTCTGCAGGACACGAGCGATGAGCAGTGCAAACAGCAAAATCAAGGCGGTGGCACCGATCAAACCCGTCTCTTCTGCCCAAATTGAGAACACAAAGTCGGTGTGGGCCTCGGGCAGATAAAACAATTTCTGCACGCTGTTGCCCAAGCCGACCCCTAACCACTCGCCTTGACCGAAGGCGATCAATGACTGAATCAACTGAAAGCCCGAGCCAAATGGATCAGCCCACGGGTCCTGATAAGCGGTGAGACGCTGCAAGCGGTAAGGCGCGTTGAGTATCAAGCCGGCAAAGACGATAGCAACCGCTACCAGCATAGCGAGGACGTAAAGCAGTCTGGCACCGGCCAAGAACATCATGCCGACCACCATGCCAATAACGATGGCCGTGGCGCCGAAATCCGGCTCCAACAGCAGCAGGAGAGCAACGACAGCCAGGATGACGATCAATCGCGCGAGGGCACCCCAATGGTGCCGCACCGCCTCTTGCTGCCTCACAAGGTATCCCGCCGCGTAGAGCAGCAGCGCCAGTTTAGCGATCTCTGACGGCTGCACAGTAATGGGACCCAGCGGTAACCAGCGCTGCGCACCGTTCACTTCACGGCCAATGCCTGGCATCAAAACCAATATCAATAAGGCAAAGGCGAAGAACAGCATCCAGGGCGACAGTCGCTGCAGCGTCTCGAGCGGCAGCAAGTAGGCCAACCCACCCGCGGTTAGACCGGCAAGCAAATACAGGGCATGTCGCTCGGTGTGATGCCAGGGATTATTAAAATGGAAATCGCTGTACTCAATCGATGCCGAGGCGATGGCAATCAACCCGATACTAACCAGCACCCCACCTAGCATCAGTAAGAGGGAATCTCCTCGATAGATCGCAAAGGTGGCGCCGCGATTCATGCTACCACCTCCAGTGCCGCCACAGCTGCCTGGAACCGCTCGCCACGCTCAACGTAGCTGCTAAACATGTCGAAACTCGCACAGGCGGGTGACAGCAATACGGTATCCCCCGGCTGGGCGGACGCCGCGCTGAGAGTGACGGCGTCCTCAAGGTTGTGCATGACGTCCATCGGCATATCCTCGCCAAGGTCGGAGCGAATCTGTTCCGTTGCCTCACCCATGACCAGCAACCGCACATTGATCCGGGTGAGCACGGGCTTGAGCAGGGAAAAATCCTGCCCTTTGCCCTGCCCGCCGATGATCAGCCAAATTTGTCCCGCGCCAGCCAGACCCTCCAGCGCGGCCGCCGTCGCACCGATATTGGTGCCTTTGCTGTCATCGATGAAGCGCACGCCCTTGACCTGACTGATCAGCTGGCAGCGATGGGGCAGACCTCGGTACTGCTTTGCTCCCTCGATCAATCCCTCGAGGGGCATTTTCATCGCGCTGCCCAGCGCCAGCGCCGCCAGCACATTCAGGTGGTTATGCCTGCCCGCCAGCTGGAGTTCATCAGTGCACAGCAGTTCCTCCGGGCCTTGGCATAGCCAGACCACGCCGTCACGCTCAAGGAGACCAAATTCATCGAGATCAGGCTCCCCTGATCGCCACCAGGTGACCGGTGTGTCTTCTGGCACCAGCGGAATCGTGAGGGGATCATCACGATTCGCCACCACATGCGCCACCTGCTTGTGGATGGCGTGCTTGGCGCGGTGATAGTCCGTCATCGAAGCATAACGGTCGAGGTGATCGGCGCTGATATTGAGGACCGTCGCCAGCGCCAAGCTCAGCGTTTCAGATCGCTCCAACTGAAAGCTGGATAACTCGAGCACGTACAACTCGGGCTCGTCTGCCAGCAGATCCAAGGCCGGGCGACCCAGATTGCCTCCGACAGCGACTTTGACACCACAGGCAGCAATCATCTCTCCGAAGATCGACGTGACTGTGGACTTGCCGTTGGAGCCGGTAATACCCACCACTGGTGCCTGAGCCGCCTCCATGAACAGGTCTATGTCACCGCGCACCCGGCAACCCTGGCCCCGGGCTCTCTTGATCAGGGGGTGATCAAGTGCTACCCCGGGACTCACGATCATCTCAGTGCAATGGTCGACAAAGGCCGCATCAACTTCACCAAAAGCTGCGTTGTCTCGGTCGATATCGGCCACGGCTGCCGCGTCGTCAGCACGCTCTGCGCGGGTATCGAGTGCCGCAAAGGCCACGCCTTGCTGGCGCCACCAGCGGGCGACTGACTGCCCCGTGGCCCCTAGACCGAAGATCAGGCGTCTCTCTGAGCTGGCGATGGTTGCGCTCGTCATCATCCGTCCTTCACCGCAGCTTCAGCGTGGCGAGCCCAAACAGTACGAGCATCACCGTGATGATCCAGAAACGGACAATCACCCGAGGCTCGGGCCACCCTTTGAGTTCGAAGTGATGATGAATGGGTGCCATGCGGAAGACCCGCTTGCCCGTCAACTTGAACGAGCCGACCTGAATGAACACCGAGACGGTTTCCAGCACAAAGATACCGCCCATAATGAAAAGTACGATCTCGTGTCTGGTCATGACCGCGACGATGCCCAGCGCAGCACCCAGCGCCAGCGCACCGACATCGCCCATAAAAATCATGGCGGGGTAGGTGTTGAACCACAGAAACCCAAGTCCGGCTCCGGCAATCGCGCCGCAGAACACCATCAGCTCGCCAGTCCCAGGCAAATAGGCGATGTTCAGATACTCGGCAAATTCAATATGTCCGGCGAGATAGGCGATAACACCGAGACCCGTCGCCACCATTACCGTGGGCATGATGGCGAGACCGTCCAGGCCGTCGGTCAGATTCACCGCGTTACTCGAGCCGACCACCACAAAATAGCTAAACGGGACGAACAGCCAGCCCATCGCGAGAGCCACATCTTTGAAGAAGGGCACATAGAGCGTCGTTTCTTCAGGCAGGAGCGCGGTATCAAACAGATACAGGGTGATGCCGAAGGCAAACAGCGACTGCCACAGATACTTCCAACGCGCGGGCAAGCCTCGCGTGTCTTTGCGGACCACCTTGCGATAATCGTCAATCCAACCAATCGCACCGAAGGCCACCGTGGTGATCAGCGCCACCCAGACATAGCGGCTGCCCAGATCTACCCACAACAGGGTGGACCCCAGTACGGTGACAAGAATTAATGCGCCACCCATGGTGGGCGTACCGGCTTTTTGCAGATGAGATTGCGGCCCCTCCTCACGGATGGTCTGGCCAATCTGCAACTGATTCAGGCGCTCAATCACGTAAGGGCCAACCACCATGGAGATCGCCAGCGCCGTGCAGGCTGCGAGAATGCCCCGCAGCGTCAGATATTGGAATACGGCAAATCCCGGATCAATGACGAGTAGCTGCTCGCTCAACCACATCAGCATGCTGCAGCCCCCCCGGAGGTCAAAAGCCAGTCCACGGTGTCTTCCAAACCGGCTCCCCGCGACCCCTTCACCCAGATGGTGTGCTCAGCAGGTAAGGCGGGAAAATGACGCTGCAAAGCAGTCTGATCGGCAAAGCACAGTGCGTCACGCCCAAAGGCCTCTGCCGCAGGCGCTGCGTCACTGCCCACCGTGATTAACTGGTCTATGCCGAGCTGCCTGGCGTAACGCCCGACTTCCTGATGATGGAACTGACTGTCCTCCCCCAACTCAAGCATCGGGCCCAACACCAACACGCGGTAACCGGGCTGTCTCGACAACACCTCCAGCGCCGCGTTGACCGCCGCGGGATTGGCGTTATAACTGTCGTCAACGACCGTGCCGCCCCCGCGCAGATGGTTGACGGCACCGCGGCCAGCACCCGCGCCAACGGTTTGGATGGCACGCGCAGCATCACTGAGTGAGACGCCCATCTCGATCGCAATGGCCAGCGCTGCCAGGGCATTCTTGACGTGCTGCTCACCTGCGAGCTGCAAGCTGACCGCCTCGGAGCCCGCCGGGGTCAGCACTTTAAAGTTGCTGCCCTCGATGCCCCGGTGCTGAATATCTATGGCCCGGTAGTCGGCGTCCTCAGCCAGACCAAAGCTCACCTGCCTGGCAGTGCCTGCCTGCTCACGCCACTGCGGTAGCCACTTCTGATCGGCATTGATGACAGCGAGGCCGTTGCCCGCCAGTCCTTCGAAGATCTCACCCTTGGTAGTGGCAATCGCATTAACGCTGTCATAGTGAGCGAGGTGGGCAGCCGACGCATTCAGACATACCGCCACGTTGGGTCGCGCGAGCTGGCACAGATATGCAATGTCTCCGGGGTGCCCCGCCCCCATCTCGATCACGCCAAACCGATAGTTGCTCGTTAACCCAGAGAGAGTGATCGGTACACCCAACTCATTATTCTGATTGCCAACGGTAGCGTGCACCTCACCCGTTGTTGCCAGCGCTGCCGCAACCAGATTTTTAGTTGTGGTTTTACCCGCGCTGCCCGTAATGGCGATCACGTCGCCCTCAAATGCCTGCCGTTTGAGAGAACCAAAGCGCCCGGAGGCCTCCAAGACGTCGGCAACCACTAACTGCGGTGCAAGGCCTTCCAGCTCGCGTTCGGTGAGCAGCGCTGATGCCCCCGCCGCCAACGCCTGGGGCGCAAAATCATGACCATCGACCCGTTGACCCGACAACGCAGCAAACAGGTCGCCGGCCTTAACCTCGCGACTGTCTATTGCGAGGGTTTGAAGCGCGACGGATTCACCCACCAGCTGTCCGCCGGTCTCGTCGGCCAGGGCCTCTAGTGCAATGGCAGACATCAGGCTGCCCGCCTTTGCTGCAGGTGCTGGGCGGCGTGCTCGGCATCATTAAACGGGGAGCGCACACCAGCAATTTCCTGATAGGTCTCATGCCCCTTGCCCGCAATCAGCACGGTGTCACCCACTCTGGCCTCGGCAATCACAAGCGCGATAGCGGAAGCCCGGTCTGTCTCGACAATCGGTGAATCATCACAGCCACACAAAATATCGGCGATGATGGCTTCCGGAGCCTCGGAGCGCGGATTGTCACTGGTCAAGATCACGCGATCTGCAAACTGACAGGCGATGGCACCCATCTCCGCGCGCTTGCCAGGGTCGCGATCACCGCCACAGCCGAACAACACCCAGAGTGCGCCAGCATTATCGGTTTCTTTCAATGCACAAATGGCTCGTTCCAGCGCGTCCGGGGTATGGGCATAGTCCACGATCACCCGGATGTCAGCCCCATCACCTACTGCTTGCAGTCGCCCCAGCACCGGCTCCAGCGCCTCAGCCGCCGCCAGCGCCTCAGCAAAGTCGACGTCTAGCGATAGTGCAGCGGCCAGGGACGCCCCGACATTGAAAGCATTAAAGCGACCACTCAGCGCCGTTTGCAGACGACCGTCGCCCCAGGGCGTCTCCAGTTTGAGCACCTGCGGTAAGGCCTGCACGACTTCTATCCTGATTTCCGTGTTGGCGCCGCCGGTCGACACGCCAACGCCACCCGACCACCAGACATCAGCGTGGGCCACTACCGCCTCATCATCTGCGTTGTAGATGCGACTGGCAGGCTCGAACTCCCGGAATAATTTCAGCTTTGCCTCGCAGTAAGCATCTATCGAATCGTGATAGTCCAGGTGGTCCCGGGACAAATTGGTAAACACCCCCACATCAACCACCAAGCCATCCAGTCGCCCCTGGTCCAGCGCGTGACTGGAGGCCTCAAGCGTCACGCACTCGACCCCATTATCACGCCACTCTCGCAGCTGACGTTGAAGTGCGAGGCAGTCAGGCGTGGTGTTGCGTGTCTCGGTGCGTTCTTTATCGAGCCGCATACCCAGCGTACCGATTGTTCCTGTCTTGCGCCCCGTGCGTCGCAACAACTGGGCCGTTAAATCGACAACCGATGTCTTGCCATTGGTTCCTGTGACCGCGACCACTTTGAGATCACGGGAGGGCGACCCATAGAGACGATTTGCCAGTGCGCCCAGTTCACCCTTGAGACCAGAAATAGGGATCACTCTCGCATCATCTTGATGAAGCTCTCGACCGGGTTCCATCAGCACCGCCACAGCACCAGCCGCCAACGCAGGCTCGATGAAATCTCGACCATCGTGCTCAGCGCCCGGTAGCGCTACAAACACATCGCCCGGCGCCAGTGTCCGGGTGTCGAGGGTCAGGTTGTGCACCAGCACATCGGGTGCAGTGGACTCGTTGATGAGCGTGCGCAGATTCATGCTCACTGCCCACCCCCAGAGGCGGCGAGTAACGCCCCCACCTCTAATTGGTCGGGCTGGGCATTGCGAATGCGCAGCACCTCCTCGGTAATGCGCGAGTAGACCGGTGCTGCCGCCAATCCGCCACCATAGTGATCACCACGAGGCTGGTCGATGAGAATCGCCGTGACGTAGCGTGGTGCGCTCATGGGTGCAACACCAACGAATAGGGCGACATACTGGTCATCGAGATAGCCCCCAGCGCCCACCTTGTGTACCGTGCCTGTTTTACCGCCCACGGAAAACCCGGGCACCTGCGCCAACGTCGCCGTGCCACCGGGTTCCGTGACGCGATCGAGTACCTCGAGGACGTCTCGCGCAACCTCCGGGTCAATGACCTGCTGGCCCGCGGGCAGTGCGTCGTGATCTTGACGCAGCAGCGTGAGCGGCCGGCGTATGCCACCGCTCGCTAAAATGGCATAGGCGCGTGCGAGCTGAATCGGTGTCGCGGTCAGACCATAACCGAAGGCAAGCGTGACTTTTTCAATGTCGCTCCAGCGAGCCAAGTCCGGCAAATGGCCGGCGCGCTCACCGGGAAAGCCGGTGCCGGTCGACTCGCCCAGACCGAAGCGATACAGAACATCCAAAATGGCCTCGTGTCCCACCGCCTGCGCAATTTTGGTGACACCTACCTGACTGGATTTTTCGATCACCGTTGATACCGATATCTCGCCATAATCCCGCGGATCGTGGAGCATCTTGGCGCCCACCTGGATTCGTCCTGGCGCTGTATCGATGATGCTGTCGATATGAAACTGGCCGCTCTCGAGGGCCGCCACCAACGTCAAGGTTTTAATGGTGGAGCCGGGTTCGTAAGCATCCGTCAGCGCTCGATTGCGCGCGCCACTGAAGTCCAACGTCTCGCGGCTGTTGGGGTTGAAGACGGGATAGTTGCTGACCGCGAGCACCTCCCCTGTCCAGGCATCGAGCGTGATCGCCGAACCTGCTGTCGCGCCTGTTTCCTTCATGGCGCGCTGAAGCTCGCGGTGTTGGGCATACTGCAGACGCAAATCGAGGCTCAGGGCAAGCGCCTGGCCCGGGCGAGGCTCCTCTATCACCCCAAAATCGCGAACCGCATCACCGTGCAAGTCTTTGATGAATCGTTTTTTGCCTGGAACCCCCTGCAGCCAATCTTCAAATGCCAGCTCGACGCCAGCAATACCGTGACCGTCGACATTGGTCAGCCCCAGCAACTGCGCGGTGACCTCTCCTGCTGGGTAGTAACGTCGGTACTCGCGCTCTCCGCGCACACCCGGAAAGTTCTCTCGCAATACTTGCCGGGCAAAGTCCGGTGTTTGATGCCGCGCGAGATACATAAACTGCTTTTCGTCATAAAATCGTAGCTTGTCGCGGAGCGCTGCCGCATCGAGGGAAAGCCGCACCGCCAGATCGTCAAGGCGCGGGCTGTCTTTCAGTTGCTGCGGGTTGGCCCACAACGAAACCACGGGGGAGCTGATCGCCAATGGCGTGCCATTGCGATCTTCGATCAAACCTCGATAAACCGGTATCTCCGCGGTGCGGACAGTGCGCAGCGCGCCCTGCTCTCGCAGAAAGACCGCGCCCTGCCCCCCTTCGGTGACCTGAAGAAGAACCAGCCGGCCAATCAATGTGGCCGCCAATGCAGCGAGGGCAAGACAGATCACCACGAAGCGCCAGCGCGGCA
>CAJXDE010000012.1 GCA_913052635.1 uncultured Halieaceae bacterium | reverse complement strand
CCTGCCAAGGCGCTTGAGGGCGCAGACGGGGTTCTGACAGGACTGAGTGCCGGCAAAATCTGGCTTGAAATGAGCTCATCCGATCATCAGGAGGTGCTGCGCTTGGGGGAGCAAGTGACTGCACTCGGGGCCGACGCGCTGGACTCTCCGGTTTCCGGCGGATGTCACAGGGCGGCAACGGGTAACATCACGATTTTCACCGGCGGGGCCAGAGCGGCGTTTGAACGTGCGCTACCCGTGCTAACGACCATTGGGGGGGAGGTGCTGCACACTGGACCACTGGGATCCGCCACGGTTCTCAAGATAGCAACCAACTATTTAGCGGGTGTTCACCTGATCGCTGCGGGTGAGGCTTTGATGGTGGCAAAAAGGACGGGCATTGATCTTGCCGTGGCCTATGGAGCGATCCGGATCTAATCGGGTAACTCCTTTACCCATGAGACGGAGGCGCAGTTGATACTCAACGGGTGTTATGCCGTCGACTTCACGCTGGATCTGGAACTAAAAGATCTCGTCCTGTTCCAGAGTCTTGCGGAGCAGCATCAGATCCCGCTTGAGTTATCGCCACTGGCGGTGGATATTGTTGCAGACGCGCTCGATCGATATGGCCCGCGTGCTTGGTCGACAAAAGTCGTCAAACGACTCGAAGACGACTGCGACACCGAGCTGAGAGCTCCTGGATTTCCTGAAATACTGACAGACGGTGATAGCGAGGGTGCGAGCCACGAGGTCCTGCCCAGGCGCTGAATCGAGACAGTGAAGGTACCGAGGCCTGCGCTTGCTATCCGACCCGATAAGAGAATCCTGCAATCACGTCGGTGCGGCTACCACCGGCACCCACCTCCAAGATCACTGCCCAAGCCGGAGGTCGCAGGATCATCAGACAATCCCCCAACAGGACAGTAAAGGTAAGACGCTATCATATTGGCGAGGAGCGGGTTACGTCGCCGTTCCCGGGACAGCGTGGCACAAGATGCGAATGGAGCTGGCGAGAGGAATGCGAATGGAGCTGGCGAGAGGAATCGAACCCCCGACCGGCTGATTACAAATCAGCTGCTCTACCTACTGAGCTACGCCAGCTAAAAGACGTGTGCCGGAACGAAAAAGGCTGCCCCGGCGGGGAGCGCATCATCCCCTCAGGGGGACTGATCGTCAAGCGTTTGGGACAACCATAGCCTGAGACCTTCCATGACCAGATCGGGGTTGCATGTGGCAACCAAGCCGAAGTCTCGGAGCGTACTCGCCGAACCACCTGTGAGTAGCGGGCGATGCCCTGGGTACGCCGCCATCGTGGACTCCACCGCGCCCATTACGGCGCGCCAGGACCCCGCAGTGACGCAGGCTTGAGTGTTATTGCCGGGGACAATAGCCGGCGCCTCGAGGGCAATGACGTGGATCCGGTCCGTCTCGTTATTCAGGGTTCGCCGCATCAGGTCGACGCCGGGCAAGATATAGCCGCCTTCATGCACGCCTTCTGCGGAAACCAAATCCACGGTCACGGCGGTACCGGCATCAATAACGCACAACGCCCCCTCGTTGTGGGCATGCGCCGCCAACATGGCAAGCCAACGGTCTACGCCCATACTCTCCGGCTCGGCGTAACTACTCACCAAACCAAGACAGGTTGACTTTGCTGTCGCGCGATGCACGGCGGTCGCCCTGCTCGCTGTCAGCGCAGCTATCAGCTCGGCGTCGGCTGCGTCACTGGCAACACTCGCCAGCCCCGCCGTACCCCAATTTTCCGCCTCAATAGCCTTGCAGAGGCTCGACACATCCGAGACTGAGCTCCCGGCGCCCAGTAACCCTTCGGCATTGGCTAGGCGCCACTTGATCGCTGTGTTACCCACATCGATCAGTAACCACGGCGTCTGCTCAGTCATCCTGCCGCTCCAATCTCAAGCAAGGTCGCTTCTCCACCCGCCACCACCGACTGCCCTGTTTCCGTATTTACCAAGAGCGCGCCATGCTGATCAACGCCCGCTGCTTTGCCAGCCAAAGTGGGCGACCCTTCCACCAGCACCTGCCGGCCATGTAAAAAATCCCGCTGACGCCACTGCTCAAGCCAGCCGCCCATGTCGCCACCCGCAATGTCCGTGAGTCCTGAGGCCAGCTGGTTGATCAGTTGAGCTGCCAGACTATTACGGTCTACCTGCGAGCCTCGAGCGCTGGCCAGATCGGTCCATGGTCGCTGAATGGACTCTGTGTCCTCCAAAGGCATGTTCACGTTCAACCCAATACCTGCGACAACGGGGATCGCACCGTTTTGCTCACCCAGCAGTTCGATCAGTACCCCACCTAGCTTGCGTTCTCCGTGGAAAAGGTCATTAGGCCACTTCAGCGCAAGATCCACCTCAAAGTCCCTCGCGATCACCTCGGCGAGCATAGCGCCGATGGCCAAGCTTAGGCCGGACAATCGTTCTACCGGCCCATGAAATCGCCAGCCCAGGGAGAGATAGAGATTGGCCCCTGCGGGGCTGTGCCAGCTGCGGCCGCGTCGACCCCGGCCCTGAGTTTGTTCCTCCGCCAACGCTGCGACACCACGGAAATCATCAGCCAACAAAAACTCTCGGACAACATCGTTGGTGGATCCGACCGAGTCATGGATCTCAAGGGCGAACATTGCCGCGGCAGATGCTGACAGTGAGTCGACTATGGCGGCGGCATTAAGCGGTGTCATGGTCATGCCGGCCATCATACCTTCAGCGCACTGACTCTTTTGTATTTTAGCCAGCGTCGTTTGCACCAATCGAGCCCGCATCAGCCCCATGGTCTACTGCCCCACCGTGATACCTGTCATCATGGCGCAACCTCAGGCGCCTTGGCAGTTGACACAGCATGTCCAATGCCCCATCGCAAACCAGAGAGCGGCTCCGCCTGCTCGCCATGATCCTAGCGCTGGTCATCGGAGGCCTATTGATCGCCCAACTTTGGACACAACCTCTGTCACAAGACAGTTTGACCACGGCGGGCCGCGGCGTGCTGTTTTTGTTGCTTGCACTGGGCTTGATGGGGACCGGGCGACTGAGCTTGGTGCTCACAGCGGTGTTGTGTAGCGTTTCGCTCACCGACCTGCTGTCAGTTGGTCATACACTACACATTTCAGATCCGCTGGAGGTGCTGACGCTCCTGCTATGCGCGGGGTTGTTACTAACCCCGGCACACGCCTCACTCCCACAGGACAACGCCCCTTGAGCCTTTTTTGCGACACTCTGGATACCCCGCTCGGCACCTTGACGCTGGAGGCGAGCGAGCGCGGCCTCAGCAGTATTCGATTTCCGAATCGGCCAAAATCAATAGCAGGTAGGCGTACTAGCAACAACGTTATCAAGCTGGCCAAACAGGAACTGACAGCTTACTTCGCAAGCCAACTTAAAGAATTCTCTGTAACACTGGATTGGCATGGCACCGCCTTTCAGGAATCCGTGTGGCGAGCGCTTGCTGCCATACCCTACGGTGAGACTTTGAGCTATGCCGACATTGCCCGGGCAATCGGCAGGCCGCGGTCTGCCCGACCCACCGGTGGTGCAGTGGGACGCAACCCACTCCCTATTATTGTGCCTTGCCACCGGGTCATTGGCAGCGATCATGCCCTCACGGGCTTCACCGGGGGACTGAATATCAAAGTTGCTTTACTCGAGTTGGAGGGCCGCCTGATCGTGTGACAATCAGGCGTTGAGGTCGGGAATGATCTCGTCCTTGAGTCGCTCAATCAATTCCTTCAGGCGCAATTTCTCTTTTTTGAGACGCTGAACCAGCAGCTGGTTTTGCCACGGTCGCGATTGGAGTTCGATAATTTTCTCATCGAGGGTGCGATGTTGGGTTTGCATGACAGTCAGACGCTCCGCGGGCGAGAGATCCTCGTTAGCCGCTGACTGATCTGATCCAACACGCTCTGCCATGCCTTACCTCGCATCCGCCCTAGTGGAAATCTAACTGGGGTTCGGCGGCGCTGACAAGTGAATCTAACTAAACGAACCAATGAACAGTTGACCCGCTGCTGAGCGAGCACTCATAACCCATTGAGCCGAAACCGTCAGAGGTCGGGATCCGGGATCAGCTCAAGATAATTGATGTCGCTATCCCCGGCCGCGACAAACTTGGGCGACTTCAAGCTGTCCCACTGGTTGTAGCGAACCGGCGCACCTTCGAGGGTAGTGACACTGCCACCTGCGGCGCGCACCAGCGCATCCCCCGCCGCCAAATCCCACTCATAACAGGGCGAGGTCCGCGGATAAACATCAGCGCTGCCGGATGCCACGTCACAAAATTTTAGGGCGCTGCCCGCATCAAGGCGCTGGGCACCCTGGGCCAGCTCGGCGAGGCGAGTGAGCATCATCTGAACTCGCTCCTCGCGATGGCGCGCACTGGCGGACATGACGAGCTGCGCAGAGGGATCCAGAGGGCGAGCAACCAGTTCCTCACCCTCCTCTTTCGAGAACAACGGATAACGCCTTGCTCCCCAATCTGGCACACCAAAATCCATATAGCCTCGATTGGGCGCGGCGATCAACCCCAGCACCGCCTCCGCCTCGACGATCAGCGCGATATTGACCGTGAATTCCCCGGTGCCCTCTAAAAACTCTTTGGTGCCATCCAGTGGATCAATCATCCAGCACACTGGCCAGTCACGCCGACCAATTAGCTGCTCCAGTGTCGACTCCTCCGATAGGATCGGGATATTCGGCGTCAGCGACTGCAAGGCCTGACAAATCAGTCGATTCGATGCGTGATCAGCCTCAGTGACGGGGCTGGCGTCTGACTTTTGGCTGACCACCACCTCGCCGACAATCGCGTAGAGGTCAAGAATGCACCGCGAGGCGTCGGCTGCGAGCGCCCTCAGCGCAGTAATCAGATCGGGCAGGGAGAGCTGAACCTCCTCGAGCATCGCATCCAGACCGGGGTTGCCGCTATAGTGACGACTATTCATCCCAACAGGGTAGCACCCGATGGCCTTAACTGTGGCCTCCAGTCTCTCGGTCGAAGCGGTGGACTGGTCACAACTCGACACCATTTTGCTTGATATGGACGGCACGCTCCTTGACCTCGAGTTCGACAATCATTTCTGGGGCACCGTGATCCCGGGTGAGTGGGGCCGGCAACGCGGCCTCGATGTCAAAACCAGCCAGGAGACATTGGCACCCGTGTTCGCAGGTGAGCGCGGCAAGCTGAACTGGTATTGCCTCGACTTCTGGGGCGAGACGCTGGCGCTCGATATTCCGGCCATCAAGGCACGCTACTCGGAGGGCATTCGCTGGCGGCCCCAAGCAGAGACCTTTCTGCGACACCTTCAGGCCAGCCACCTCGACGTGGTACTGATCACCAACGCGCACCCCTTAACCCTAAAGATGAAAGCAAAACGTGTACCTTTGGCTCAGTGGTTCGATGTGATGATCAGCTCGCACGATTACGGTGCACCAAAAGAAACCCGCGCTTTCTGGCGTAGCCTCAGTAAAGATCGCCCCTTTGATCCCGACCGAACGCTGTTCGTGGATGACTCGGAATATGTGCTGGATTCTGCAAAGGAATTTGGCGTGGCGCATCTGGTCACATTGCGTCAACCCGACTCGACGCTGCCCCCGCGAGTCAATACGCGATTTCCCGCCATCCACCACTTTGAAGAAATCCTCAGCGGATTGCCGAGCATTGACTGAGAACGAACAAGGCAACAGTAAAGTCCGGATCGACAAGTGGTTGTGGGCCGCCCGTTTTTTCAAGACCCGATCTCTGGCCAAGGCGGCCATTGAAGGGGGCAAGGTCCAGGTCGGCAGCCAAAAAGTGAAAGTGTCGCGAGAAGTGGTCCCAGGGGACATATTGCGCATCCGTCAGGGTTGGGATGAACGCGAAGTCACAGTGATCGCGACCAGCGAGCAAAGACGTGCGGCGCCAATCGCCCAAACCCTTTACGAAGAAACCGAGGCGAGCGTCGATCGACGCGCCCGCGCCGCGGAGGCGCGCAAGGCGGCAGGCACGCTGGCAAGACCCTCACAACGACCGGGTAAACATGAACGCAAAGCATTGGAACGCTTGAGGAAGCAATTCGACCCCACCTGATATAAGTCGGTGCTGAGAACACAACTTGGGGTATGATCGTTAGGATGATTGAAGAGTTGCCGACAACCAAACCTCATACGCCGCTGCTCGATGGCGTATCGACTGATCTCGATGCGCTCTCGCAGCTGCAAAGTCACGAACTGGTGCAGCTGGCTGAGGAGCTTCGTCACGATCTGCTCTACTCGGTGGCAGGCACTGGGGGTCACTTTGGTGCCGGACTGGGTGTGGTCGAACTGACGGTAGCGTTACACCATGTTTTCAATACCCCCCACGATCGCATCGTGTGGGATGTCGGGCACCAAACCTACCCCCACAAAATTCTGACCGGACGGCGTGATCGCATGAACAGCATGCGACAGATCGAGGGTCTCTCGGGGTTTCCCAAGCGCTCCGAAAGCCCCTTCGATACCTTCGGCGTGGGTCACTCTTCAACCAGCATCTCCGCGGCCATGGGTATGGCGCTAGCGGCACAGAAGCAGGCTATCGACCGCAAAGTCATTGCCGTTATTGGAGACGGCGCGATCACCGGTGGCATGGCGTTTGAGGCGCTGGCTCACGCGGGCCATGAACGGCCCAACATGCTGGTCATTCTGAATGACAATCAAATGTCGATTGGCCACAACACCGGCGGGCTGGCGACCTACTTCGCCAAGATCTGGGCCAGCAAGACCTATACCGCGCTGCGGGAAGGCTCCAAAAAGATCCTTGGGCATGTTCGTGGCGCCTGGGATCTGGCCAAAAAGACAGAAGAACACATGAAGGGCATGGTGGCACCTGGCACGATGTTCGAAGAGCTGGGTTGGCATTACATTGGCCCACTCGATGGACACGATCTGCCGCAATTGGTGAACACGCTTAAGGTCATGGCTGACCTTAAAGGTCCCCAGTTCCTGCACATTCGCACCGTCAAAGGAAAGGGTTTTGCTCCGGCGGAGCGAGACCCCATCGGCTACCACGCGATCAACAAACTGGAACCGGCCAAACCTGCAAAGTCGGCGGTGCCAGCCAAACCCAAGGCGCCCAAATATCAGGACGTCTTCGGACAGTGGCTGTGCAACCTCGCGGCACAAGATGACCGGGTGGTGGGCATTACCCCCGCCATGTGTGAGGGGTCGGGCATGGTGCAGTATGCCAAGGCGTTTCCTCAACGCTACTATGATGTCGCAATTGCCGAACAGCACTCGGTGACGCTGGCTGCGGGTATGGCCTGCGATGGACTCAAGCCGGTGCTGGCCATTTACTCCACCTTTTTGCAGCGCGGCTACGATCAGCTCATACACGATGTAGCCCTGCAGGGACTAGACGTTACCTTGGCCATTGATCGGGCGGGCCTCGTGGGTCAGGACGGGCCCACACATCATGGCACCTTCGACCTCTCTTATTTGCGTTGCATTCCCAATATGGTCGTCGGTGCACCCAGCGACGAAAATCAGTGCCGGCAAATGCTACAGAGTGCCTGGCTACACAAAGGGCCCTCGGCGGTCCGCTACCCAAGAGGGGAAGGCACGGGCATTGCGATCGACGCTGGACTGCCCACGATGGAGATCGGTAAAGCCGAACTGGTAAGAAAAGGTACTGAAATAGCCATCCTTAACTTCGGTGTGCTAATGGATCAAGCGCTGGCTGCCGCAGAAGCATTGGGCGCAACCGTGGTCGACATGCGCTGGGTGAAACCCCTCGACGAGGCGATGATCCTCTCTCTGGTGGAGCAGCATGATCTGCTGATCACGCTGGAGGAAAACGCCGTAGCCGGTGGTGCGGGAAGCGGCGTCGCCGAGTTCCTCGCCAACGCGGGCGTCATTTGCCAGGTGCGCCATGTGGGCATCCCCGACGCCTTTATCGCGCATGCCGGGCAAGGTGAATGTCGGCAGCTGGCGGGGCTGACCGCTGACCATATCATCGCGGCGGCACAAAGCGCGGTGCCGGCCACGACCAACCAACAAGCCCTATAATCTCTTACCCCTGCAAGACACTGACACGTGGCCAAATCGAGTAAAGCGGCATCATCCCCAAGCATCACCGAGCAAATGACCGAGCTGAGTGAGCTGGTTGAGCAACTGGAAGACCCGGAAATCGAACTGGAAGCGGCGCTGGTGCTGTACGAAAAGGGCGTCAAGCTGAGCGGCAGCATTCAAAAAATTCTTGAGTCTGCGGAACAACGCGTCGCGCAAGTGGCCGTGGACGGATCGCTGCTGGAAGAGGATGAGGCGTCAGACGAAGCCTGAGTCTGTTATGGAACCTTTCGCCTGGCTGAGCTGCCGTGACCCGAAACTTGCTGAAGCACTCGACTATCTTGCACAACACCCCGGCAAACAGCTACGGAGCCGGTTAACCATCTCCAGTGCCCAGCTGGTCGCCGGTGGGAGCGTCCCTGCTGCGATCATGGCGGGCGAGGCGATCGAGTTGCTCCACACCTACTCGCTTGTGCACGATGATCTCCCGGCGATGGACGATGATGACCTTCGGCGGGGACAACCCACGTTGCACTGCGCCTTCGACGAAGCGACTGCCATTCTTGCCGGAGACGGCCTGCAGGCCGCTGCGTTTCAACGGCTCACCGAAATAGAGACTTTAAGCGCCGAGCAGCGACTCGACATCATCGGGGTCATCACCAAAGCCGTCGGTTTTCATGGCATGGTCGGTGGTCAGGCGCTCGATCTGGCTGCCGAACATCAAGCCGTCCCGGTGACCGCACTCAGGGACATACATCATCTGAAAACCGGTGCACTCATCTCCGCGGCGGCAGAGGTCGGCGCCATCTGCGGCGGCGCGACCCGCTCGCAACGTGAGGCACTCGTGCGATTTGCCAAAGCGATCGGGCTTGCCTTTCAAGTCACCGACGATGTGCTCGACGTCACAGGTGATAGCGCATCATTGGGTAAAACAGCCGGCAAGGACGAGCGAGCAGAAAAATCCACCTATGTCAGCACCCTGGGCTTGGAAGGTGCGCAACAGGAAGCCGACGAGCTGCTCAGTGAAGCACTCGACGCGCTGGCTGAGTTCGGGGAGGCCGCTGAGCCGCTGCGACAACTGGCCCACAAAATGGTTCACCGAGACACTTAACCGCGAAGTTCAGACCGCTTTCAAAAAAGTGACCAATCAACGCATTGCGGCAGCGGCTATCGGGTTAACCCGGTGGGGCACGGCGCGAGCACGCTGACATAAAGTAGGCGGGCCCCGACTAGCTGGCCGCAATCGCCATCAGTACCAAGGTCATGCAGCCGCCGGCCATTGCTCCCGCCGCCACATCGTCCAGCACCACGCCCCATGCGCCGGGAACGCCGCGCTCCAAGGCGCTGACCGGCCACGGCTTAACGACGTCGAGCAGCCGGAATAACAAAAGCGACCCGACCAGTAAGGGCATGCTGGGTAAGTCCAAAGTTAAAACAGTCATGGGGATAAGCGCCGCCAGCCACAACCCTGCAAATTCATCGATCACGATCGCGGGGTGATCGATCACCCCCCAAGCGGCGCCCGCGCGTTTGGATGACCATACCGCCAGAGCAGTGAGTCCGAACCACCCCCACCAGTGATAGATCACTGGCATGTCCAGCAAGAAAGCCAGTATCCCTGCTGCGACGATACTACCTACTGTCCCGGGTGCCACTGGTGACAGCCCAGCGCCGGCACCAGTCGCGATCAGGGTCGCCACATCGGAAATCGTTGCCTCGGTAGGATCGTCGTGATCAGCGGCGGAAGTGGTCATAACCGATGCGCTCCGGAGTCCGGTCACAGCTTATCCCGCTTCCTGCAACAACTCGACCCATTTCGGTGCAGCCGTCCGGTAAGGGCATGCTGCTCGGGAGCGTGAACAGCAACTCGTAGTCATCGCCGCCCGCTAACGCCCAATCCAGACTTCGTTCCGAATCCGCCAACGATCCCATCACCTCGGAAAGTGGCAACAGAACACTATCGATTTCGAGCCCGACTCCACTCGCCGTGGCGACATGCGCGGCATCTGCCAAGAGCCCGTCGGAGACGTCAATGCAGGACGTCGCGCAGCTTCGCAGCGCTTCCCCCAATGCCAGACGCGCCGCAGGTCTTGTATATCGCTTGGTCAAAAACGCCGCCGCCGACTCATCAACAACAAGCTGCTCACCTAGCACCGCAAGACCCGCCGCCGCATCGCCCAGCGTGCCGCTGACACACAGTCGATCGCCGGGTTGCGCGCCGGAGCGCGTCAGATAACCGTCCATCGGAGTCGAACCGAGCACGGTGACCGTCAGGCTCAGCGATCCACGCGTCGTGTCGCCTCCCACCAATGGCGCCCCTAGCGCATTGCAGACCTCAGCGAGACCACGGGAAAAGCCCTCTAACCAAAGCCGATCTGCTTCCGGCAGCGTCAGAGACAGCAACAACGCCACGGGGGTAGCGCCCATAGCCGCCAAATCGCTGGCGGCCGCCATCACGCTTCGGTAAGCCACATCGGCAGGCGAGAGCGAGGCCAAAAAATGCACGCCTTCAACAGCCGTATCGGTAGAGATGTGAAGGAGATGTCCATCGGGCACCGAGAGCGCGGCAGCATCGTCACCGATCCCCAGGCGAACTGATGCGCCTTGATCCAATCCGGCAAAAAAATCCTGAATCAAGTCGAATTCACTATCTGACATCAGCCCTCTTGCGCGTGCTCCAAGGTTCGCAGCTCCCTGGCGACCTTGTCGAGCACGCCATTGATGTATCGGTGAGAGTCTGTCGCGCCAAACTTTTTTGCCAGGGCGACCGCTTCATTGATAACGACTTTATAAGGCACATCAATGCGGTCCCTCAATTCAAAGGTGCCCAGGCGCAGCAGATTTCTTTCGATGGGGTCGAGCTCTTCAAGCTTGCGATCAAGGGCGGGCGAGAACAGCGCCTCAAGGGCATCGACATCCCTGACAACACCTTTCAATACGGCGCTGAAGTATTCGCCATCGGTGTGCTGAAAGTCGTTATCGATGCGAAACTCAGCCTCGATATCCGCGGCACTGGCCCCTGATAAGGTCCACTGGTACAGCGCCTGCAGGCCGAAGTGGCGCGCTTTGCGACGCTGCGCGGCCAGAGCATTTGGCTGGGTCATCAGTCGCGCAACGTTCGCAGGAGGTTCACCATCTCGACCGCGCTCATGGCGGCTTCGGCGCCTTTGTTTTCTTCATTGTCTGCAGAGCGCTCAAGCGCCTGCTCCAGCGTGTCGACCGTCAGCACGCCAAAGGCCACCGGCTTACCCGTGCTCAGTGCCACCTCACCAATGCCGCGGGTGCACTCTCCGGCAACGTATTCAAAGTGCGGTGTATCGCCGCGAATAACGGCTCCCAGGGCCAGCACGGCGTCGCAATCAGATCGTTGGGCGGCAGCCTGACAGGCCAAGGGGATCTCGAAGGCACCCGGTACGCTCACCACTTCGACCTGCTCACCTTCGATACCCGCCGCAGCAAATGCCCGTATGGCGCCCTGGAGTAACCCGGTCACGATGTCCTCATTCCAACGCGTGATCACAATGACGTAACGGCCATCGTTACCCGGCACTTGCGACGCTGAATTATCAATCCCCTTACCTGACATCGGTTCGTGTTCCTCAGTGCGATTCGGCGGCGTCTGGCGGTGTCACAAAATCGACGACTTCTAAGCCAAAACCCGCCAGCGCATTGTACTTGAGTGGCGCTCCCAGTAAGCGAATCTGCCCCACCCCCAAGTCACGCAGAATTTGAGCGCCCATCCCTATTTGGTTGTAGGCATCCGGACTGCCAGCTTTGTCACGCTCAGGCTCACCCAACAGGCGGTCAATATCATGAAGCAGATCATCGGTGGCCTCGGTTTTGCTAAGCAGTACCAATACACCACTCTCTGATTCCGCGATCGCTCTGAGGCTGGCATCGAAGGACCATGAAGCATGGCCATCGAGGGTCGTGCCAACCAAATCCCGAAAAACTGAAGTGACGTGCACCCTCACAAGGGTAGGCTTGGCCGCGTCGATCACGCCATTTGTCAATGCCACATGTAGTCGCCCCTGGGTCGTGTCCTGATACGCGGTGGCGCTGAACACGCCGTGCCGGGTTTGCAGTGTGCCCTCACGCACAGCGCGAATGGTTTTCTGGTTGGCAAGCCGGTAAGTCACCAGATCAGACACCTGCCCCACCACCAGCTGATGCTGGTCGGCAAAGCCCAACAAATAGTCGGCATCCGCCACAGCGCCATCGTTATCCAATACTTCCGTGAACACCGCTGATGGTAAAAGTCCGGCAAGGGTCGCCAGATCCATCGCAGCCTCGGCTGGTGCAGTGCGGGTAAGCACGCCACCCACTGCCGCAGCGATGGGGAAAATGTGACCGGGCTGCACCAGATCAGAAGCTTGGCTCGCCGCGTCGACCGCAACCCGCACAGTGCGCGCTCGATCTGCCGCCGAGATGCCTGTATCAATGCCCGTGGCAGCTTCAATCGACAGCGTGAAGGGCGAGAGCGAATCGTCTCCTTCCACCATCAGAGGGAGCTCTAGCTCCTCGCATCGCTGAGGAGTCATGGCCAAGCAGACCAACCCCCGAGCCTGACGCGCCATGAAGGCAATGTGCTCGGCCTCGCAGTGCTCCGCCGCCACCACGACAAAGCCGGTCATGCCTCCCGCACTGTTCTCGTTTAGCAGCAGACAGCTGTGGCCATGTCGCAGCTCGCTGAGCAATTTATCGATATCGGCATACTCAGTCACAGCGTCATGACTCCGACGGGGACTGATCGTATTGCTTCAATCGCTCGAGATAGCGCGCGATGACGTCAACCTCCAGATTCACTGGACTCCCGGTTTGATATTCACTGAACACCGTCTCCTCCCAGGTTTGGGGGATGATCGTGAGTTCGAAGCTGGCGCCTTCCACCTTGTTGACCGTAAGGCTGGTGCCGTCGACGCAAATACTGCCCTTCATGGCGATATAGCGCGCCAGATTTTCCGGCGCCGCGATCGTCACCCTCCAAAAACGGGCATCCTCGACAATGCGCTCAACCTGGCCCACCCCGTCGACGTGGCCGCTGACAAGGTGTCCGCCGAGAGCCGTTTGAAGCGTCAATGACGTTTCCAGATTGACCGCATCGCCGACGCCTTTGCCACCCAGCGTCGTCAGCGACAGGGTCTCAGGCGAGACATCAGCCCAAAAGCCATCACCCGGCAGGTCCGTCACGGTGAGACAAACACCGCTCGTGGCAATACTGTCCCCCAGCGATACCCCAGCCAGCGGCAGCTTGCCGGTCTCGATATGCAGTCGAATGTCTTTCCCGCCGCGTTCAATTGCAGCGATACGTCCGATAGCTTGAATAATCCCTGTAAACACAGTGACTCCTGAATCCGTTTTTTGGCGAAACGCCCCTGCGTGCCGAACTAGCCTTTCGGGGCGGCAATGATACGCAGATCCGCGCCAATGCGGGTCACCTCATTGATCTCAAATTCCGGCGCCTCTGCCAGTGCTGAGAAGTTCATTGCCGCCGGAGCGCGGGCGGCATCTCCCAGCAACTTGGGCGCCTGATAAATAATGAGCCGATCTACCCAACCGCCTTTCAATAGCGCTCCCGACAGCGTGGGGCCAGCCTCAACCATGATTTCATTAAAGGCCTGCTCCCCGAGATACTGCACCCAGGCACTCAGATCCACACGGCCCTCGGCATCCGCAGCCAGCACGACGGCCTGACCTGACTCACCGACCGGAATATTCTGCGCAGTAATCACCGTGGTTTCGCCGCCTGCCAAAATCCGCGCGCCAGCAGGCGTGCGGCACTTCGAGTCGAGCACCATGCGCGCTGGGGGATGCGTCAAGGCCCGCTCTTTATCCTCGCCATCCAGTGGCAACTCATTTGCTCGCAGGGTCAGGCGGCAATCATCCGCCAGCACGGTATCCACACCGGTCACCATCAGGTCAGCTTCCGCCCGGAGACGCTGCACATCCGCTCGCGCGTCCTCGCCCGTGATCCACTGGCTCTCCCCAGAAGGCATCGCGGTCCGCCCATCCAACGACATCGCGATCTTAAGCGTGATGCGGCCATACCCGCGGCGCATGCGCAATAGAAAACCGGCGAGATCTGCCTCGACCTGATCTGCGCCTTCACCCAAGTCAACATCGATGCCTTTAGCGCGCAGCGCAGCGATCCCTCTGCCGGCAATCTGTGGATTCGGATCCTCAACAGCGACCACCACCCGAGCCACGCCGGCGTCGATCAATGCACTGGCGCAAGGGTCTGTCTGACCATGATGACTGCAAGGTTCGAGCGTGACATAGGCCGAAGCGCCGTTGGCATCACCGGCATCGTTGAGGGCCATGATTTCGGCATGCGCCTGCCCGGCGGGTTGTGTAAAACCGGCGCCGATCTCATGATCATCGCGAACTAATACGCAACCCACTGGCGGGTTGGGGGCCGACCAGTAGCGTGCCTGCCGGCCCAGCTCGATCGCGCGCTGCATCCAGCGGCGATCCTGAAGGTCGCTCACGGAGAGTCGCCTTCGGCCGGCTCGGCCTCCAAAGATTCAATCGCATCTCTGAATTCGGCGAGGTCCTGAAAGCTCCGATAAACAGATGCGAACCGCACATAGGCGACATGATCCAGCGCCTTGAGGGACTCCATCACACACTCACCCACTTGCAGCGACTTGATTTCGCGCTCCCCGGTGGCGCGCAGCCGATGTTTGATCTGATCGAGCTCGGCTTCGATGCTCTCGACAGAGACTGGGCGCTTTTCCAGCGCACGCAGCAGACCTGAGCGCAGCTTCTCCTCGTCGAAGGGCTCGCGGCTGCCGTCTTGCTTAATGATGCGTGGCAGCACCAACTCCGCCACTTCGTAGGTCGTAAAACGCTCGGTGCAGCTTAGGCACTCCCGGCGTCTGCGCACCTGAGCGCCCTCAGCCACCAGACGCGAGTCGATGACCTTGGTTTCGTCGGTGCTGCAGAAGGGGCAGTGCATGGTGTCAGAGGCGTCACAACGACGCCTAACTCCTCAGTTCGCGTAGACCGGCATCTTGGCGCAGAGCGTCTTCACCTGCTCGCGGATTGCCGGGATGACTTGGTCCGATGTCCCTGCCTCCAGAGAGGCCAACACATCGCAGATCCAACCGGTCAACAGCTCGGTCTCTTCCACGCCGAACCCGCGGGTTGTGATGGCGGGGGTGCCCAATCTCAGCCCCGACGTCACAAAGGGCGAGCGCGGGTCATTCGGCACGGCATTTTTATTCACCGTGATATACGCCTCACCCAGTGCCGCGTCCGCATCTTTACCGGTGTACTCCTTACCGATGAGATCCAACAGCATCAAGTGATTATCGGTGCCGCCCGATACAACTTTGTGGCCACGCTCCACGAACGTCGCAGCCATGGCCTGCGCGTTGCGGATCACTTGCTTCTGGTAATCGACAAAATCTGGCGCCATCGCCTCTTTAAAGGCCACCGCCTTGGCGGCAATCACATGCATGAGTGGCCCGCCTTGTGCACCCGGGAAAATCGCCGAGTTGAATTGCTTCTCTAGCGCCTCGTTCGCCCGGGCCAAGATCAGCCCGGAGCGCGGACCCCGCAGCGTTTTATGGGTTGTCGTCGTCACCACATCGGCGTAAGGAATCGGGCTGGGATACACCCCCGCCGCTACCAAGCCCGCCACATGGGCCATATCAACCAACAAAAAGGCACCAACCTCGTCGGCGATCTCGCGAAATTTGGACCAGTCAAGGATCCGGCTATAGGCCGAGAAACCACCGATGATGAGCTTGGGTTTGCGCGTAACAGCCAGGTCGCGCAGGGCATCATAGTCGATCAGGCCCGTGTCATGATCGATCCCGTACTGCACCGCCTGATAGATCTTGCCCGAAAAATTGACCGAGGCGCCGTGGGTAAGATGCCCACCATCGGCGAGGCTCATGCCCAGCACGGTATCACCGGGCTTCAAGAGCGCCTGAAAAACAGCGATGTTGGCACTCGAGCCAGAGTGGGGTTGCACGTTGGCAAAGTCGGCACCAAAGAGGGCCTTAGCGCGCTCAATCGCCAGGGTTTCCGCCTGATCAACGAATTCACAGCCGCCGTAATAGCGCTTCCCGGGATATCCCTCAGCATATTTATTGGTCAGCACCGATCCCTGAGCCTCCAGGACGCGGGGGCTGCAGTAGTTCTCCGAGGCAATCAGCTCGATGTGCTCCTCTTGGCGAACGGTTTCAGCGCTCATGGCGGACCACAATTCGGCATCAAAGGCTTCAATGGTCTGGGTATCGCGGTCGAGGTACTGTGACAGATGGGTGGCAGCTTGATTCATAGCGGCTTCCTGCGGCTTGGGACGGGTCAACCGTTCCGTGATTTTCAATTGGCGGGGCAAATGGTAGCGGAACACGGCCCCGTAGTCAGGGTTTTGTCATTGTGACACTACAAACTGTCATAACTTTACGTTTACGATATTCCGATCGGATTAGGGAGAAAAACATTGCGAATCAGTATCTTCGGTAGCGGCTACGTCGGACTAGTGCAGGCGGCAGTGTTCTCCGAGGTAGGGCACCAGGTCACCTGCATGGATATCGACCCCGCCCGCATCGAGCGGATTCAGGGCGGCGACCTACCCTTTTACGAACCCGGCCTGAACGAGCTCGTGCAGGCGGGCATCGCGCAGAACACGTTGCGTTTTACCGATAACACTGCGGAAGCCGTTGAGGCCAGTGATTATCTGTTTGTTTGTGTCGGCACACCGGCGGCAGCCGACGGTAGCGCCGATTTACAATACGTGATGTCCGTTGCAGAGGGCATCGCTACGCACATGACCTCCCGCAAAGTCGTGGTGAACAAATCTACCGTCCCGGTGGGCACGGCAGACAAGGTGGCCGAGTGCATAGCGGCTGGACTGGCGGCTCGTGGAGCAGAGATTCCTTTCGAGGTCTGCTCTAATCCGGAGTTCCTGAAAGAGGGCTCCGCGGTGACCGATGCACTGAGGCCCGACCGGATCATTATCGGTGCCCGCTCGGAGGCCAGCGTGACGGAGTTCCGCCGCTTGTATGAGTCGTTCAACCGCAATCACGACAGAATGATGTTCATGGATCCACGCAGTGCCGAGCTCACCAAATACGCCGCCAACGCCATGCTGGCCACCAAAATCAGCTTCATCAACGAAATCGCGAATATCGCCGAGGCGGTGGGCGCCGACATTGAGCTGGTGCGTCAAGGTATGGGTTCTGACCCCAGAATTGGTTACCACTTCATCTATCCCGGCGCGGGTTATGGTGGCTCTTGCTTCCCCAAGGATGTTCAGGCACTCGATTATCTAGCCAAACAAAGCGGCACCCATGCTCACATCTTGCCTGCCGTGCACACCACTAACGAATGTCAGAAGCAGAAGTTGGCCAAGCAGGTTACTGCGCGATTAGGTGCTGACCTGACCGGACGCACCATCGCAGTGTGGGGCCTGTCTTTCAAACCCAACACTGACGATATGCGCGAGGCACCCAGTCGGACGCTGATCGAGGCCATCTGGGCAGCGGGCGGTAAGGTCAAAGCTTTTGATCCACAGGCCATGGAGGCCTGCAAGGCGATCTTCGGCCCTCGGGACGACATGCACTACTGCGCGACGAAAGAGGAAGCACTCGACAGTGCGGACTGCCTGGTCATCTGCACGGAGTGGAAGCTATTCCGAGCACCAGATGTTGAAGACATCAAAAAGAGGCTCATCACACCGGTGATCATTGATGGCCGAAACCTTTACGCTCCAGCGGACATGGAAGCAGCTGGGATCGAGTACTTCGGTATCGGACGCGGCCGCTCCGTAACGCACACTTAAACGACCCGCCTTTTCCGGCTGTTGCACCGCGGGTGACAAATTTAAGAGCACTACTCGATCATCATGGAAACGGTGGCGAACCTTTTGCCATCCCTGTCTGATCTGATCCTGCTCAACGCGCGATATGAACCTTATGGCGAAGAAATTCATGAGTTTTAAACACTGGAAAACCGGCGAAGTGAAAACCATCGAGTTCCGCGACGCCGACGTGCCGGCCAATCCGAGTACTGAGCGTTTGGCGGTATGAAATGAGACCGAGCAAAAGCTGAAAGATCTGATCAAGCCCACCATCGTCGAGATACGCGAAGAATGAGTTAAGCGTGAGCTGCTCTGTGTGATCAGGCGGGCCGCAATGCGGGCAAGGCCATAAAAACAAAAACAAGACCTCCCCCATAGCCATTAGTGCCTACCTTTCAGTACACTCGACGCCCGCAAAAAAACTGGATGCGGGTACCATCAACGCGGGTGTTACACCCCGCTTGATACTGTCGGAGCTTTACGTTGGCACAATACGTCTACACCATGAATCGGGTCGGCAAGATCGTCCCGCCCAAAAAAGAAATCCTGAAGGACATCTCGCTGTCGTTTTTTCCGGGCGCCAAGATCGGCGTGCTCGGGTTGAACGGTGCTGGAAAATCGACGCTGCTCAAGATCATGGCGGGCATCGACACAGAGATTCTGGGTGAGGCGCGCCCTCAGCCTGACATCAAGATCGGCTACCTGCCGCAGGAACCCCAGCTCAACTCAGAAAAGGATGTGCGCGGCAACGTGGAAGAAGGTGTTCAGGAAGCCATCGACGCGCTGGCAGGTCTGGAAAAGGTGTATGCAGACTATGCCGAGCCTGAGGCTGATTTTGATGCGCTGGCCAAAGAGCAGGCCCGGCTTGAAGACATTATTCAGGCCAAAGACGCGCATAACCTCGATACACGACTCGACATTGCGGCGAACGCGCTGCGTTTACCCCCTTGGGATGCCAGCGTCGACACCCTGTCAGGCGGTGAGCGTCGCCGGGTCGCGTTGGCGAGGTTGCTGCTCTCGAAACCGGATATGTTGCTTCTCGATGAGCCAACGAACCATCTAGACGCCGAGTCCGTGGCGTGGCTGGAGCACTTCTTAGAGGACTTTCCCGGGACCGTCGTAGCGATCACCCACGACCGATATTTCCTCGACAACGCCGCTGGGTGGATTCTCGAATTGGATCGTGGCCGGGGCATCCCCTACGAGGGCAACTACTCAACCTGGTTAGAAGCCAAGGAAAAGCGCATCGAGCAAGAACAACGCCAAGAGGCCTCCCACCAGAAAGCCATCAAGGCCGAACTCGAGTGGGTGCGCTCTAACCCGAAGGGCCGGCAGGCCAAAAGCAAGGCGCGACTGCAGCGATTCGAAGAACTCAATTCGCAGGAGTTCCAAACCCGCAACGAGACTAACGAAATCTACATTCCGCCGGGTGCGCGACTGGGCGATAAGGTGGTCGAGGTCAGCGGGCTTCGGAAAACCTTTGGGGATAGGTTGTTATTCGAAGACGTGAGCTTCACGGTGCCCAAGGGCAGCATCGTCGGCATTATTGGTGCCAACGGCATGGGTAAGTCGACACTGTTCCGCATCTTAATGGGCCTAGAGGCCCCCGATGGCGGTGACGTCACGGTTGGTGAAACCGTCGAGCTCGGCTACGTGGACCAATCTCGGGATGATCTCGACGGCAGTAGGACCGTCTGGGAGGAGGTCTCCGACGGCTTAGACATTATTCGCATAGGTAATTATGAAGTGCCATCGCGATCCTACGTGGGTCGCTTCAACTTCAAAGGCTCTGACCAGCAAAAATTTGTCAAAGATCTCTCCGGGGGGGAGCGCAATCGACTGCACCTAGCAAAGCTTCTGAAGCAGGGGGCGAATGTGCTGCTGCTCGACGAGCCCACCAACGATCTCGATGTCGAAACCCTCAGAGCACTGGAGGAAGCACTACTCGCTTTCCCGGGCTCAACGTTGGTGATTTCGCACGACCGGTGGTTCCTCGACCGAATCGCAACTCACATTCTTGCTTATGAGGATGATGGCAACGTGGTTTTCCACGAGGGCAACTACTCAGAGTATGAGGATGACCGGCGACAACGGGTGGGCGCGGAAGCCGCGGTGCCCAGCCGAGTGAAGCACCGCAAACTGAAATAACGGTCAGGGGGCACCGCCGTAAAAAATTCGCCAGTGACACGCCCAGCAGCAAGGACCTCGGTCACATCGGCGCAGATTACGCTGAGCTCCTCGGAGCGGTGGCTCACTGAATGGCCTCGAGTGCCTCGGACAGACGCGCCACAGAGATCACTCTCAGACCCTTAATCACCTTTTTCGGCGCGTTTCCCTTGGGCACAATCGCCAGTTTGAAGCCATGTTTTGCTGCCTCCGCCAGTCTTTCCTGCCCGCTGGCCACCGGTCGAATTTCTCCAGACAAACCCACCTCGCCAAAGACCACCCAGTCCCGAGGCAACGGTCGATTGCGCAGGCTCGATACCACTGCCAGCATCAACGCCAGATCAGCCGAGGTCTCCATGACCCGAACACCGCCCACCACGTTGGCAAACACGTCTTGAGCGCCCACCTGAATGCCACCGTGTCGGTGCAGCACCGCGAGCAACATCGCGAGTCGGTTTTGCTCAAAACCAACCGTCACGCGGCGGGGGTTACCCAGTGAGCTGTCGTCGACAAGCGCCTGAATTTCGACCAATAGGGGGCGCGTGCCCTCCCAGACGACAACAACCGTTGTTCCCGGCGCGGTGTGCTCAGAACGATCCAGAAAAATCGCGGAGGGATTGGTCACTTCACGCATTCCGGTATCGGTCATCGCGAATACGCCGAGCTCGTTCACAGCGCCAAAACGGTTCTTCTGACCTCGCAGGGTCCGGTAGCGAGAATCATGGTCGCCCTCGAGGAGGATCGAGCAGTCGATCATATGCTCGAGAACCTTCGGCCCTGCAAGACTGCCGTCCTTCGTCACGTGACCCACCAATATCAATATACTGCCCGTTTGCTTGGCATAGCGGGTGAGCTGCGCAGCGCAATCCCGGACCTGCGACACACTGCCGGGGGCGGAAGTCAGCGTCTCGCTATGCACCACCTGAATGGAGTCGACAACGAGAATCTTGGGTTTTAGCGATTCAGCCGACGCCAGGATCGAATCGACATCGGTTTCCGCCATCAGTTGCAGCTGATCCGTCGGCAGCCCCAAGCGCTTGGCGCGCAGTGCGATTTGCTCCGGCGACTCCTCGCCTGTAACGTAGAGCGCAGGGTGCGCTGCCGCCAACTGGCACAGGGCCTGCAGGAGCAGCGTGCTCTTGCCTGCCCCGGGGTGCCCACCGATCAGGATGCTCGAGCCCGGCACGAAGCCGCCACCCAGGACCCGGTCCAGCTCATCAAATCCGGAGGCCAGTCTAGGCAGATCGACCACTGCAACATCCTCAAGACGCTGCACAGCGGCTACTGCGCCGGCGTAACCTGATCGGCCTGCTGCGCGAGACTTGCCTGACTTCGCCGCAGGTGCGCTCAAGCGAATTTCCGTAAGCGTGTTCCAGGCGTGGCACTCACCGCACTGACCCTGCCACTTGGGGAAATCGGCCCCACAGTCATTGCAGACAAATGCGGTTTTTGCCTTCGCCACGCGAAACTCTCCGGAAACTGAGCGTAATTGCTGTATTGGTGCAGGTAAGTCGGTATCCTATCAGACCGCTTGACCCACTCCGCATCAAAATGCCTTCTGCTTCACTCATTCCCGATCGACAACTGACCTTCTCGCCCGAATTGGCCGAGACAATCGGGCTTGAGGAGGCCGTCTTATTACAGGCATTGGGCAACCACCTCAACAGCGCTGAGGATTGGACCCCGCTATCCCTCACAAAGCTTCAAAAAACGCTGTCTTTTTGGTCTCTGGATCACATTGCAACGCTCATCGCGAAGCTGGTGGTACTGGGCATCATTCATCAGCAACCGAGCCGGGACCCGAATGTCGTCCTGCTCAGCACAGCAGCCGACATGGCGGGGGATCCGCAGGGGTCGACCGCCATCAGCGCGCCTACAACTTATCATGGGCACCCTGACTGGCAGCCAAGCGATGATTTAATTGAGCTGCTGGTGCTGAACCACGGTATTCCCAGAACGTTTATCGACCGTGCCCAAGCCAGCTTTATGCTCTCCCATGGCAGCGAAGCTGAGACCCAGTTTCGGCAGCACATTCTCGCCCGCTGGCGAGACACCCAGCGGCAGGAAGCAAAGCAACCAAGCGCACTCGCCTTCGAGATCACAAAGCCAGCGCCCTTTGACCGCAACTGGACACCCAGCCAGGACGCGCTCGACATTCTGGCGCAGGCAGACATCGACCTCCTCTTTGCGGAATCAGTTAGGGCTGAGTTCATCCTCTACTGGAGTGAGCGGGGTGGCCCGCCGAAAGAGGTGAACAGCCGCTTCGTCGAACATGTGCGCCGGCGCTGGCTGAAGCACACTAGCCAGATGTATTACAGCACCGAGCCCACGCGAATTCCTAGCAACTGGCAACCCGATACCTCAGTGTATGAGACCTTGCGGCTGGCCGGTATCGAACAGGCCGATGCGCAGGCTCTGCTGCCGGAATTTGTGATGTACTGGTTGGACAGTAATGAGGTGCACACCTCATGGAACAGTAAATTTCTACAGCACGTAAAACGCCAGTGTCATGGCCCAGGGTATGGAGAACAGCATGGCGGAAAAACAGGACGCCGCGGCGCTGGCGGCGGCCATCGCTCAAAAGACCGAAGTCTCAGCGACGATCTCACCGACACCAGCTGGGCAAACTGATCACGCGGAACCGCTGGACTCGCAGCTGATTGAGGCAATCAATCAGGTGTTCGCGCTATTTCGGTTGAACTACCACAACCAATATTACGCGGCTTGGTCAGATGCCGATCAGGTGAAGCAGGTCAAACGATTGTGGCTGGATGCGCTCGACGCCTACCCTACGGCGGTCATCCTGCGCGCGGCGCAGCACGCCATTGAGCACAGCGACTATCTGCCCACGCTGAATCGTATGATCGAGGCGTGCCGGCACTGCCTGAGTGATTTGGGATTGCCATCGCCCTACGACGCCTACCGGCAAGCGTGCCTGGCGCCCTCACCCAAAACCGACGCGGCATGGCAACACGCGGCGGTATATCTTGCCGGGCGCGACAGCGACTGGTTTTTTCTCGCGAATGAGCCGGAATCAAAGACCTGGCCCATTTATAGAGAGCACTACGAACGATGGGTTAGCCGCGCCGCTCGTGGCGAAGTGCTGGAGGGTCCCGAACGGGTCGCGCTAGCGGCACCCACCGAGGAAGCGCCCAGCGCAGAAGAGCAGGTCACGCATCTCGCACGGCTGAGAAAAGAAATCGGGCTGTGATCAGTTCTGCCTCGGCGCTTGGCACTCAGCTTTCAGCGTGCCAGCTTTCGATCGCTTCCTGCACTGCGCGCGCCTGATCTGACATCACCTGTTGCTTGATCGCCATCAGCGAGGCATCGGCCTCGGTGCAGGTCTGCTCCAGCTCACGCGCAGCCGCCGAGAGCATGAGCGCATGCAAGTTGGCGCTGGTGCCCTTAATGCGATGCGCAATCTGCCTTAGCAACTCGGCGTCGTGATGAACAATTGCCTGCGCACTGGCTGCAAGATCGGAAGTCAATTCCTCCGCAAACATGGAGAGCAGCGAGGCCAAGATCTGCTTGTCGCCGTCCAGCATCTCGAGCAAGGCCGCAAAATCAATGGACGAGAGAATCTGGTTCCTGGCGAGTGGAATCTCAGGCCGATGCGAGATAAAGCGTCAACCCCTGATCAGTACCCGGGATAGTCATCCCTGGCAAGATTTTCAAACCGGGTGAATTCGCCCTGAAACGCGAGTCGACAGATGCCGATCGGACCGTTTCTCTGCTTACCGATAATGATCTCGGCCACCCCTTTGTCAGGGGAGTCCTCGTGGTACACCTCGTCCCGGTATATGAACATCACCACGTCGGCATCCTGCTCGATCGCACCCGACTCCCGCAGATCTGAATTCACAGGGCGCTTGTTTGGTCGCTGCTCGAGAGCTCGATTCAACTGCGACAGCGCCACCACCGGACAGCGGAATTCCTTGGCGATCGCTTTGAGGTTGCGGGAAATTTCTGAAATCTCCGCGGTGCGGCCCTCCGCCGCACCCGCAACCCGCATCAGCTGCAGGTAATCCACCATAATCATGGCCAGATCGCCTTGCTCCCTTGAAAGTCTGCGGGCTCGTGCCCTGACTTCGGTCGGCGTCAGCGCCGGCGTGTCATCAATGAATATGGTGGTCTCTTTCAACTTCTCCATCGCCGCCGACAACTTGGGCCAGTCATCCTGCTGCAACTTACCCGTGCGCAACCGCGACTGATCGATCTTGCCCAGTGAGGACATCATTCTCACCACCAATTGCTCCGCCGGCATTTCCATCGAAAAAACCAAAATGGGCTTTTCAGTGTGAGCAGAAGCGTTCTCGACCAGATTCATGGCAAAAGCCGTCTTACCCATCGAGGGCCGGCCCGCGACAATTACCAAGTCCGAGGGTTGCAGCCCCGAAGTTTTCTTATCGAGATCAATGAAGCCTGTAGTCAGACCAGTAATGTCACCGCCGGTGTTGTAAAGCTCTTCGATACGCTCCAGCGCGCCCGTTAGCAATGGCGCCATGCCCTGAGGACCACCCAGCTTTGGGCCGCTCTCCGAGACCGCCATGATGAGCCGCTCGGCTTCATCCACCAGCTCTTCGGCGCTACGACCCTCCGGGCTAAAACCTGCGGTCGCAATCTCCTGTGCCGCACCAATCAGCTTTCTGAGGAGTGCGCGCTCCCGGACCGCCCGGGCATAGGCACTGACGTTGGCGGCAGTGGGTGTCTGCTCGACAAGATCCGCCAGATAAGTGTGGCCCCCGGCCGCATCCAGTTCGCCGGTTGCCAGCAGCCGGTCGGCAACCGTAATGACGTCAATCGGCTCGTTGCGATCCACCAGAATGGCGATTTGATGGAAGATCGCCCGGTGTTCGGGTCGATAAAAGTCCCTGGCATCTACCAGCTCGGCGATGGCATCCCAGCTTTCGGGCGCTAACAAAATACCCCCGATGACCGAGCGTTCTGCCTCGACCGACTGGGGTTGCATGCGGATTCGCGAGATATCCGAATCCTGGGGTTTTACCGACTCCAAAGTGCTGCCTTCTTCTGTGCCTGATCAGCCAGGGCCGCGTCGAATCATTAATGCCCAAACGCCACCGGGCCGATTAGATTACCCGCGACCGGGAGTAACTGCCAGAAAAGATCGGTGTTTGGGCTTGGCACCGCGGAAATGCCGCGGCGAAGGGGGCACTGCGCGGGGCTGAGACGCCCCGCGAGGCATTATTCAGCGATGATGTGAATCGCCACAGAGGTCGACACCTCTGGGTGGACCTGAATCATGATCTCGAACTCGCCGAGCTCGCGGATCACGCCCTCAGGCAGCCGGACTTCCGACTTGTCGACTTCACATCCCGCGGCAGTCAATGCATTGGCAATATCACGGGTTCCCACGGAACCGAAAAGCTTGCCCTCCTCTCCCGCAGTAGCTGCGATCTCGACTGCGCCCAGCCCAGCCAACGCCTCGCCACGGCCCTCCGCGGTGGACAGCGTCTCTGCCGCTGCTGCTTCGAGCTCGGCACGGCGGGCCTCAAACTTGGCTACGTTGTCTTCTGTGGCCGGCACTGCCTTACCCTGCGGGATCAGGAAATTGCGGCCGTATCCGGGCTTCACATCAACCTTGTCACCCAGCGTACCGAGATTGCCAATGTTTTCGAGCAAAATGACTTCCATCGTACTTTCCTCTGCTGGCCGCGTGAACGACCGACTCCTATCAATTCCTGCTCGGAGGCTTAATTGCCGCCAGAGCCTTTGCCAGTGGGACTCGCCCATCTGGCCCTGAAATCAGCGAATGCGTCGATCACAACACACACCACCCATACCCACTTCAACGGATCTAGCACGATCCATAGCACGTACATCAGGGTCAACCAAGCGACCCCTTTGTTTGCAAGGGCTGCAAAGGCATGCACCAATGCGAACCCGACGATGGTGAGCGGCAGCACCGCGGCTGCACTCCAGACCCGCCAATCGGGTCCCATCCACCACAGCGTGGCTGCCAAAAGCGCCATCGCCATCACGGCACCGGTAGGTAACTTCAGCGCGCGAAACTCGTCGCCAAATCCTCCCGGGTTGTAAAGCGCTGCCTGCCAGTACCGCCCCAACATCAGGCTAAGCAAAGCAATCACCGCATTACCGGTGGCCAACAATGCTGCCACCTGAGGGACCGCCAGCGAGTTGAACGCCAACTCTTCAGGACCCTCTTGCTGGAGGTCCTGCTCCAGCTGGGAAAGGGCCTGATTAAACGTTGCAACCAGGTCCTCCAAAAACGGGCCATTGAACAAGGTCAGTGCCAAACCGCTAACCAGTGCCAACGGTACGCTGGCCATCACCGCCAGTGACAGGCTGACGCTCTCCCTAAGGACAACGGCCAGACCGTAGGTCCCCAGCAACAACATGGCACCGCCCGTATCGCCGGTCATGGCCGAGATGATCACCGCGGGCAACAACGCCCACAGCACCAACCAACCGCCCGAAGCTGTCCCCTTTCTCAGGGTGACCAGTGCGATGGCCGCCGCACTGATCCAGCCAAATAACAGACTGCCCGACCCTAATACCGCGATGCCGAGCGCCTGCCAACGGCCGCGCATGATGAATTCAGCGAGGCCGCGCATCAGTCACGCTTAGTTATGAGCGTCTGTGTAAGGCAGTAACGCGAGGTAGCGCGCGCGCTTGACTGCGGTCGCGAGCTGACGCTGATACTTGGCCTTGGTGCCGGTAATCCGGCTCGGTACGATCTTGCCGGTCTCAGAGACGTACTGCTTGAGGGTGTCCAGATCCTTGTAATCGATCTCGGTCACACCCTCGGCAGTGAAACGGCAAAACTTTCTGCGTCGAAAAAAACGTGACATCGCTTATTCCTCGGTAGCTTCTTCAATGGCTGCTTCTGGCGCTTCCGCAACGGGCTTGGGGGCCTCTTCCTCAGCGGGGGCCTCGGCCGTAGCACGACGAACGTCATTGTCCTGACGCTCCTGGTATCGGGCCTTACGCTCCTTGTCCTCGCGTTCGGCCTTCATGATGAGAGACTCCTCAAGCACGGGCTCGTCGCGACGAATCACGAGGTTGCGAATGACCGCGTCGTTATAACGGAAGGTAGTGGTCAACTCTTCCATCGCTTCGTTGGAGGCCTCGACGTTCATAAGCACGTAATGCGCCTTGTGGATTTTGTTGATGTGATAGGCCAACTGGCGTCGACCCCAATCTTCCAGACGATGCACAGTCCCGCCATCTTTGGTGATGACGTTGCTGTAACGTTCAATCATTCCGGGGACTTGTTCTGACTGGTCCGGATGGACCATGAACACAACTTCGTAGTGTCGCACTCGCGTACTCCCTATGGTTTAAAGCCACCCGTCACGCGGTGTGGCAAGGAGGATGGGCCTTTAGTTAGACCCGGCCAAATTTTGAGGGGAGGAGTCTACAAAGGCCGTTGCCGCTTTGCAACGGGCCAATTTGGCAACTGACTGCGGCCCATTACCTCTTATGGAGGCCGCGCTGGCGCACGGCCTCGAACAGACAGATCCCGGCCGCAACCGACACATTGAGGCTTGAGACCGACCCTGCCATCGGCAGTTTAACGACGAAGTCGCAGAGATCCCGGGTCAGACGTCGCATCCCCGCACCCTCTGAGCCCAGCACCAACGCACAGGGCCCGTTCAGATCTTGCTCATAAAGCGTCTTTTCCGCGTCGCCATCGGTGCCAATCACCCAGACACCCGCTTGCTTCAAAGACTCAATGGTTCTGGCAAGGTTGGTCACGCGCACCCAGGGCACCGTCTCGGCGGCACCACTGGCCACCTTGCGTGCCACATCGGTCACATCAGCGCTTTTATCTTTGGGGAAGACGACAGCAGTGACGTCTGCCGCATCCGCACTGCGTAAGCAGGCTCCCAGATTATGCGGGTCCGTTACGCCATCCAGAATCAATATAAGGGGAGCGGCCACCTGGGAGAGATGCTTGGTAAGGTCCGCCTCGCTCATCATGCCGCCGGCTTCTCCCTCAACAGTGGTGTCTATTACCGCCACCACGCCCTGATGGCGCCCGGTCACCAATGCGTCGAGTTCTGCCTTTGCACAGGGCAGCACGGATACGCCTTGATTTCGGCACAGCTCGCAAAGCGCTTGCATGCGCTTGTCCTGGCGGTCTGCCTGCACATGGAGCGCCGCAACGCGGCGCGGCTCTCTGCGGATCAGGCTCTCAACGGAGTGGTAACCAAATACAGTATCAGTCACCATTCACTGCCGCTTCTTCCCCGCTGGCGATTTTTTACCCGGGCGGCGCTTTCCGCCCGAGGCCTTGCTGGCCTTGGACCCTTTTGCAGACCGACCTGAGGTCGATGCCTTTTTTGATACGGGTGACTTGGCAGATTTCGCCGATTTTGATGGCTTGGCTGGCGACTTCCCTGACTTGCGCCCTCGGGCGCCACTTTCCTCCTTTCCCGAGGAAGTGGTTTGGCGGCCGCGCGATTGCTTGTTGCGGCTCACTGGCGCCGATTCACCCTCTGATCGGCGCCTTCCGCTTTTACTGCGTTTAGAGGGCGCAACCCCGGCCAGCTCCAGATCGATTTTTCGGTCATCTAGGTCGACCCGGGCGACCCTGACGGTGACCGCCCCGCCAAGCTGGAAGATCTGCCGCGTCCGCTCGCCGATCAATCGCTGTTTGGCCTGATCAAAGTGATAGTAATCACCGGGCAGCGCGCTCACATGCATCAGGCCTTCGATGTACAAATCGCTCAACTCAACGAACACGCCAAAAGTGGTCACAGCGGCAATGACGCCCTCGAACTCCTCACCAATGCGATCCTTGAGAAACTCGCACTTGAGCCAGGCATCAACCTCGCGCGTCGCGTCATCCGCGCGTCGCTCGGTCATCGAACATTGCTCACCAAGTGCAGCCATTGCGCCGATGTCGTAGGGGTAAATTTTCTCGCGCTTGAGAGTGCGCGCCCCTTTGACCCGCTCGATATGCGCGCTCTTACTGCGACCTCGGATCGCCCCACGAATCGCGCGGTGCACCAGCAGATCGGGGTAACGGCGAATGGGGGACGTGAAGTGTGCGTAGGCTTCGTAATGGAGGCCAAAATGTCCGGCGTTCTCCGGTTGATATACGGCCTGAGAGAGTGAGCGCAGCAACATCGCTTGAACAATGTGGCTGTCGTCGCGGCCTTCCACAGTGGCGAGCAGCGATCGATAGTGCTCAGGGGTGGGTTTAATTCCGCCCGGCAAATCCAGCGACAGCTCGCCCAAAAAGGCGCGCAGGTTCTCGAGCTTCTCAGCGCTGGGGCCCTCGTGAACGCGAAACAGCGCCGGTTGCTCGAGCGCTTCGAGAAACTGCGCGGTGGCCACATTGGCAATCAGCATGCACTCCTCGATCAACTTGTGGGCGTCATTGCGCTGCACGGGTTTGATAGCAGCGATCTTGCGCTGTTCATCAAAAAGGATGCGGGTTTCCTGCGTGTCAAAATCTAGCGCACCCCGCTGATCCCGCGCGCTGCGTAGCACGTGGTAAAGCCGATAGAGCCGTTCGATCTCCTCACCGCGCTCGGCAGGCACGTGGGGGCTCCAGCCGTCCTCAATAACCGCACCCACGTCGGTGTAGGTGAGCCGCGCATGGGAATGAATCACCGCCTCGTAAAAGGTGTAGTCCTGCAACTGACCGCTGTGGTCGATGTGCATGTCGCAAACCATCGCCAGCCGGTCTACCTGCGGCTTCAGGGAACACAAACCATTGGACAGGACTTCAGGGAACATGGGCACGACCCGCTCGGGGAAGTACACCGAATTACCCCTGACGCCCGCTTCCTCATCGAGGGCGGAGCCGACCGGGACATAATGGGAGACATCCGCGATCGCCACGCGTAGCTGAAAGCAGTCGGGGGTTTCCTCGCACCACACTGCGTCGTCAAAATCCCTAGCGTCCTCGCCGTCGATGGTGATAAACGGCACATCGCGCAAATCTATCCTGTGGGTTTTATCTGCCTCGGCAGGCTCCTCACCCAGCGCACCGGCCTCACGCAGGACCTCATCCGGCCACTCCCAGGGTATGCCGTGGGCGCGAATAGCGACATCGATTTCAAGCCCCGGATCCAGATGGTCACCGAGCACTTCCTGGACCTCGCCCTTGGCGCCCAAAGTCGCCGAGGGGTAGTCGGTCAGTACCACCGACACCAACTGTCCATGGCGCGCACCGCCCTTGGCTTTGGGCGGGATCAGAATGTGATTTCTAATGCGCGTATTGTGGGGAAGCAGAAAGCCGATGCCACTCTCTTCCATGTAGCGCCCGACCACTTTGGCATGCGCCCGGGTCAGCACCTCAACAATCTGCCCCTCAGCCCGACCACGGCGATCGAGACCTGCGACTGAGACCAGCACCTCATCACCATCGAACACCTGATACATCTCTCGGGCGGAGAGAAATAAATCGTCCCCTCCTTTTTCTAACGGCCGGGCAAAACCGTAACCATCTCTGTGACCCATCACCCTGCAGCGCAGCAGATCCATGCGTTTGGGCACGCCATAGGCTCCGCGCCTGCCGGAGATAATCTGACCGTCGCGTTGCATCGCACGCAGGCGTTTACCCAATGCGTCGAGGTCGCGCTCGCCGTCTAAACTCAATTGTTCTGCGATGCCAGAAAAGGCCATCGGCGCGTCCGCCGCCTCGAGCAACGCCAAAATCACTTCCCGGCTGGGAATGGGGTGCTCGTAACGGCCTTGCTCCCGCGC
>CAJXDE010000011.1 GCA_913052635.1 uncultured Halieaceae bacterium | reverse complement strand
CCAAGCATATTCAGGAGTTCGATCAGATCCTGATGGATGGCAACACCGCAACCGCTCTGGGCGCGGTCTATGCGGGCGCCACCGTCGCTGCCTGGTACCCCATTACGCCCTCGACCTCAGTCGTTGATGCCTTTGAAAAATACTGCCGCCGCCTGCGCATCGATCCGGGCACGGGCAAAAAGAACTACGCCATCGTCCAGGCGGAAGACGAGCTCTCTGCAATGGGCATGGTCATTGGCGCCAACTGGAACGGCGCACGCGCGTTCACGGCCACCAGTGGCCCTGGCGTGTCACTGATGAGCGAGTTCCTAGGCCTTGCCTACTTTGCCGAGGTACCCGCGGTACTGGTGGACGTACAACGTGCCGGTCCCTCTACCGGTATGCCCACTCGCACCCAGCAATCCGACATTCTTGCGGCGGCCTATGCCAGCCACGGTGACACCAAACACGTACTGTTCTTCCCGGCCACGCCGGCGGAGTGCTTCAGCATGACCGTGGAAGCGTTTGATCTCGCCGAACGGCTGCAAACGCCGATCATCATCATGAGTGACCTTGATCTTGGGATGAATGAGTGGATGTCACCGCCGCTAGAGTTCGACGACAGCTACCGCTATGACCGCGGTAAAGTGCTGAGTGGTGAGGATCTCGAGGCTATGACCGAGCGCTTCGGGCGATATCTCGACGTCGACGGTGACGGCATCCCCTATCGCACCTACCCGGGCGCGCACCCCACAAAGGGCGCCTACTTTACCCGGGGCAGCTCCCGAGACGAGTACGCCGCTTATACTGAAGACGGTGATGTCTATGTCCGCAACATGGACCGGCTGCTTAAGAAGTTCGAAACCGCCAAGTCATTGGTCCCCGAGGCGAAGATCAAGCCTGCAGCAGAGCTCACCAAAGACGCACTGCTGTTCTTCGGCACAACCGCCTCGCCCGCCTATGAGGCGCTCGAGACACTGGAGAAAGAAGGCATACATCTCGACACGTTGCGACTCCGCTCCTTCCCCTTCACCCAAGAGGTGGAGGACTTTATCGAGGAGCACGACCGCATCTTCGTCATTGAGCAGAACCGCGACGGACAGATGCGCCGCCTGCTGCTCAACGAAACTAACGTAGAAGCCAACGCCAAACTGATTTCCGTAGTGGAGTACGACGGCCTGCCCGTGACTGCCCGAAAGATCGCCAACGTCATCCGCGGCGCGATGGGCATTAACAACGTCACACCGCTGGTACCGAAGGAAAAGGAGCTCGCTTCATGACCTACGCCAAACCCGCTTTCCGGCACCCCGACGCGCGCACTAATGAGGTCGGTTGCACCCGGCGCGACTACGAGGGCGGCCTTTCGACGCTCTGCGCGGGCTGCGGCCACGACTCCATCAGTGCCGCCATCATAGACGCCTGCTTTGAGCTATCCATTGAGCCCCATCGGGTGGCAAAACTCTCCGGTATCGGCTGCTCATCGAAAACACCAGCCTACTTTCTCAGCGGCTCGCACAGCTTTAATAGCGTGCATGGGCGCATGCCGTCTGTCGCCACCGGGGCCAATCTCGCCAACCGTGACCTGATCTACATCGGCGTATCGGGCGATGGTGATACCGCATCGATTGGTATGGGCCAGTTTGCCCACGTGATGCGCCGCAATCTGAATATGACCTACATCGTGGAAAACAACGGATGCTATGGACTGACCAAGGGCCAGGACTCCGCGACCATGGATACCGACTCCGTCAGCAAGAAGGGCGACATCAATCCCTATATGCCGATTGATCTGGTGCGGGTAGGCATTGAGGTCGGTGCGACTTTTGTTGGCCGCAGCTTCTCAGGCGACAAGGCGCAGCTCGTACCGCTCATCAAAGCGGCCATCAGCCACCGGGGTTTTGCCCTACTCGATGTGATCTCACCCTGCGTGACCTTCAACAACCACCAAGGCTCGACCAAGAGCTATGCGAGCTTCCGCGAGCATAACGACGCCATGCCTGTGGACTTCATTCCCCGGAGGGAAGCCATCACTACCAGCTACGACGCCGGTGTGGTGCACGAGGTCTGCATGCACGATGGTTCAGTGCTGCGCCTTCAAAAGGTGAATGAAGAATACGACATCGAAGACGCACAATCGGCACTGGACGCCATCGCGCACCACGCCAAGGAAGAGCGCATTCTGACCGGTCTTCTGTACATCAATCGCGATAGCGACGAACTGCACGACGTGCTGCAAACGGCGACTAAGCCTCTAAACAAAATGGGTCAGCGTGAGTTGTGCCCAGGATCGCGGTTCCTCGACAGCATTAACGCAGGTCTCCGCTGAGGCATTTATAGTGGCTCTGACGTAGTGCGAGCACCACTTTGTAGCTCCCACCCACTGTTTGCGTGGTTTTCATATGCCCTCTCGAGCGCACAACCTATAGCTGCGCGCTCAAGATTTTTTTACTGCGTTCAACGGCCAATCGCTGAAAAACTCTGTAATCCCAATGAGTTAAAAGTGTGGAAACTCGCCACATTGGCAATTCAAATTGACGATTGAAACGAGCGGAGCAGTGAAAGGCACAATCAAGCAATAGGAAGAGCCGGGGCCGCGACCCGTCAGCTACGCGCCAACACCGCTACATCGTTCTCTGTCGAAACTCTCGCGGAGAGACAGTGGGCGGTCGCCTCACTGCATTGAAAAAGTAACGAGACGACGACACGAAGAGGTAAATGGAGCGGGAAACGAGGTTCGAACTCGCGACCTCAACCTTGGCAAGGTTGCGCTCTACCAACTGAGCTATTCCCGCATAGTTTTTCATTCTAGACCCGCGGTGGTAGGCGTCAACTGTCGGGTGATTCCGCTTCTTCCTCGAGGGTGGTCAGAAAAGCTCGGAAATACAGAATCATCGACCACAGCGTCAGGATCACGGCCAAGGCAAGCAAGAATAAGCCCAACAGTCGAATCTCCTCCACTGCCGGCCAGGACGGGTACCAGATGAGGATAGGAATCGCAGTCATCTGAACGCCGGTCTTGACCTTGGCAATACCACTCACCGCCACCGAAGCCCGCTTACCCAGTTGCGCCATCCACTCTCGCAGCGCACTGATCACGATTTCGCGACCAATCACCACCATGCCAGCTAGCGTGATAAAGATATTGTCCATGCGGTGCATCAGCAGAATAAGCGCAACCGTTACCAGCAACTTGTCGGCCACGGGGTCTAGAAACGCCCCGAACTGCGAGGTCTGACCCATGCGCCGCGCAACCCAGCCATCGAACCAATCGGTCACGGCCGCGACAATAAAAACGACAGCGGCGCCCACAGTGGAGATAGGTTGCGGTAGGTAGTAGCACATCACCATCAACGGGATCGCCACGATCCGCAGTCCGGTCAGCAAATTAGGCAAGTTTTGAGGCAAGGCCTGGCTCCCGCTCTGAATGCCTGATTTTGACACAGCCAAAGGGGGCTGTACTCAGTCATTCACCGTATGAAGATGATCGTAGATGGTCCGCGCAATGGCATCACTAATCCCCTTGATTTTGGAGAGCTCCTCCACACTGGCGTTTTCGACGGCTTTAGCGCTCCCAAAATGTCGCAGCAGCTCACGGCGACGCTTAGCACCCACACCGGGAATATCCTCCAACAGCGACTGCTTGCGGGCCTTGGCGCGCTGGCCGCGATGCCCGCTGATCGCAAAACGATGCGCCTCGTCACGAATCTGCTGAATCAAATGTAGTCCGGGATGATCACCCCTGAGCCGCATCTCTGCGCCGGAATCGGCATCGACCAGCGTCTCGAATCCCGCCTTGCGGGTGGTGCCTTTCGCCACGCCTACCACTTTGACACTGGAGATATCGTAGGTGGCCAGCACTTGCCGTGCCTGACTCACCTGCCCTTTGCCGCCGTCGATAAATAAAATATCCGGCAGCTGCCCTTCACCGTTGGCGAGTCGTTTATAACGCCTTTCCAATGCCTGCTGCATAGCGGCATAGTCGTCGCCCGCGGCAATATCTTTGATGTTGAACTTGCGGTAATCCGACTTGCACGCGCCGCTCCCATCAAATACCACACAGGAGGCTACCGTGGCCTCACCGGAGCTGTGACTGATATCAAAACACTCCATGCGTGTCGGTATGGTCTCGAGATCCAACGCGCGGCGCAGCGACTCCAACCTGCCCGCCATGGTCTGCTTCCCCGCAAGGAAGGAGCGTAGATTGTTCTGCGCGTTCTGCTCGGCCATCTGTAGCCAGCGCGAGCGCGCGTCGCGGACCTTGTCTTTGATCACCACCTTACGCCCCGATTCGGCGCCCAGAGCCTCCTCGAGTAGCGCACCATCTGCCATCGTGTGGCTGGTCACAATCTCCTGGGGAATCTGCTGCTGTCGCGAGAGATAAAACTGGGGCAAAAAAGCCTCAAGAATGGCCTCAGGGGACTCATCGAGGCGAATCTGGGGATAGTAGCTGCGGCTCCCCAGCACCCGTGCTTCACGAACAAACAGCACTTGTACACAGGCGTGGCCGTGCTCAGTGAATACCGCCATCAAGTCCAGATCCCCCCGGGTGCCTTCAATATTCTGGGTCGCCTGAACGTTCTGCAGTTGGCTGATCTGGTCACGAATGTCGGCCGCCTTCTCATACTCGAGCTCAGCCGCCGCCGATTCCATGTCATCGGCCAGTCGTGTCAGGAGATCTTGGGAGCGGCCATTCAAAAAGAGTACCGTCTTGTCGAGTTGCTCCTGATACTCCTCATCCGATACCAAACCAACACAGGGCCCGGAACAACGGCCGATCTGGTGCTGCAGGCAAGGCCGAGAGCGATTGCGAAAATAGCTGTCGCGGCACTGCCTGACCTTGAACACCTTCTGCATCAAATGCAGCGTTGAACGCACCGCGCCTGCGCTGGGGTACGGGCCAAAGTACTCCCCCTTCCGCCGCTTGGCGCCCCGATGAAAGCTCAACCGCGGCCAACGATCATCTGAGGAGAGATAGATGTAGGGATAGGACTTATCGTCCTTCAATAAAATATTGTATGGCGGCCGGTACTGCTTGATCAAATTGTGCTCGAGCAGGAGTGCATCGCGCTCGGTGATGGTAACCGTGACCTCGATGTTGGCGATGCGCGCCACCAACGCCATCGTCTTGCCAGAGAGGCCCGATGCGCGGAAGTAACTGGTCACCCGGTTTTTGAGGTTCTTAGCCTTACCGACGTAGAGCAGCTCGCCGGAGTCATCGAACATTTGATACACACCGGGGCGGGTGGTCAGCTGCGCGAGATAGGATTCTGCATCGAAATCAGTCATGCCGATAACGCTTATCCCGTGACACCTATGACACGCGGCTCAAGGTCCAGCGACACGTTGTAGGCCTCTTTCACACTGGCCGCGATCTCCTCGGCCAGCGCCAGCCAGGGTGCCGCCGATCTGGCGCCACAACCTTCCAATACCAGCGCGTGACCATCCGAGACTTTCACGCCATCCCGCTCCTCTCCCCGCCAGCCCAACTGGTCGATCAGCCACGCGGCCGAGATTTTTCCGGCGTCATTGGGCGCGGGATAGACAGGTACCTCGGGAAATCTTTGTCGCAAAATGTCAATACCTTGAGGAGAAATAACGGGGTTTTTAAAGAAACTGCCGACATTTGGCGTAATCACCGGATCAGGCAACCGCTCACGCCGAATGCTGATTACCGCCGCCAAAACCGCATCATGGGTGAGTTCCGCCTCGCTAAGACGCACTCGCAACGTGGGATAGCTGGCCTCAACCAGCGCCTCACGATCCAACACGAAGTCGACCTCGGTAATGATCCACGGTACCCCCGCCTCGTGCTTAAAGACGCTGTCACGGTAGCGAAATGCGCAGTCCTCGCGGGACAAACATTCGCGCTCACCGGTTTGCCGGTGCACCACATGGACCGCCTCGATATGCTCGGCCACCTCGACGCCATAGGCACCAATATTTTGAATCGGCGCTCCGCCTACCGATCCGGGAATCAACGCCAGATTGGCGAGGCCATGAAAACCCTGGTGATGGCACCACACAACAAAATCATGCCAGGACTCCCCGGCGCCGACCCTGATCAACACTTTAGTGCCGTCGTCGCTAAGCACTTCGTGGCCCTTGATGGCCATCAGCAGTGTTGTCCCGGGCAAATGATCGCAGAGAATCACGTTACTCCCGCCACCCAGCACATGGGGCACTGCGACCTCGTCCAGCGCGGCGATCTCTGCCTGTAACTGATCTGACGAAGTGACGGTGACCAGATGCTCTGCCGTGGCGTGAAGTTGTAGCGTGTTGAGCGCCGTCAGGTCAGTACCTGCCGTCACAATCTTATTGCTCCTCGCCCAGTAACGCGCGCACCGCGGCGAGATCAGACTCGGTATCGACCCCCGCAGGCACCGCCTCGGGCGCCAACTCAATCTGGATATGCGCGTCGTGGGCCAACGCACGCAGTTGCTCCAGCGACTCGCTTTGCTCTGCCGCCGCCGGAGGCCATCCCACAAAAGTTTTTAGAAAACCCGCCCGGTAGGCGTAGAGCCCGATATGCCGGAAAAAGGGTGCCGGCATCCCGCCTTCCCGGTGAAAAGGAATCGCCGAGCGCGAAAAATAGAGCGCTCTGCCTGTTTCGCTAGCCACTACTTTCACCACTGATTGCTGCTCAGCGTCTGCGGGCGCCAGTGGCTCCATCAAGGTTGCCATATCGGCGCCTGCGGTCTCGTTAAGCATTGCCGCCACGCGTTGAATATTGGCCACCCGCATCAGCGGCTCATCGCCCTGCACATTGACGACAATGGCGTGCTCTTTCCACCCCAGCTGATCCACCACCTCGGCAAGGCGATCGGTCCCAGAAGCATGATCCGCTCGGGTCATCGCGACCTGAGCCCCCCGACTGCTCATCTCATCGGCGATACGCTCATCATCAGTGGCGACAACCACCTGCTCTGCGCCCGCTTTCATTGCCCGCTCCCACACCCAGGCCACCATCGGCTTGCCTGCAATGGGCAATAACGCCTTACCCGGAAGCCGGGTGGAACCAAAGCGGGCGGGAATAACAATATGAAACATCGCGGTGTTATGCCTCGACAAATCGCACGGGCGGCAAAAGCGCCGTCAGCCGTATCAGCAATGATGACGGCAATGCCACCTCAATGGCTACCACCCAGACGCGAGGGTCTTTGCACTCGGACCACTTGACCGCGTCCTTGGCGGTAATCAGCACTACTTGTTCGCCAAGGCGATCGAGATGCGCTTGGGTTATCGCCTCGTGATCCCCCAAAGACTCCGCCTCTATCGTGAGCCCCTGCCCTTTGAGCATCTCGAAGAACTGCGTGGGCTGCCCCAACCCCGTCACGGCAATAATGGATTGGTTGCCCCACTCAGCAACACACTCAGACCACGTTAGCTGCCGACCGGATACCAAATGCTGAACGCCTGCAGGTTGATAACTAAAGCCGCGATCAGGGTCGCTGCCGTTTCGCTCAAGCACCACGTCGACATTCGCGAGGCGGCTGGCCGGCTCTCGCAAAGGTCCCGCTGGCATTAGTCGACCGTTACCCAGGCCTCGTTCCGCATCGAGCACGAGCAATTCGATGTCGCGGGGCATGGGGTAATGCTGCAGGCCATCATCCGAGAGCACCACATCCACCGCACGCTGATCGACCAGAATATCCAGCGCCCGCTTTCGGTCAGCGCACACCACAACTGGCACACCCAGCGCTTGTTGAATCAATAGCGGCTCATCACCCACAACCGCCGCGGTGTCGACCTCTGTCACGCTATGGGGTGCAGGGCCATGGGCACCGCCATAGCCACGGCTGACCACACCCACGCGATAGCCCTGCTCTGCCAGCCATTTTCCAAGGCCAATTAGTACTGGCGTCTTACCCGTGCCACCTGCGGTCAAACCGCCGACAACAATTACGGTAACGCCTTCGGGGGTGTTGCCTTTGGGGGATGCATGCTGGCGACGGCGATGGAGCGCCCACCGCACAGGCCAGGTCAGGGGAATCAGACACCAGGACAAAAGGCTGTTGCCGTACCAGATGTGATTAACCAGGCGCTCCAATAAGCCCTGCGCGGTGCTCATGAGGCGTCGAAGCCCTGCTGATAAAGATTGGCATAAAGCCCACCCTCTGCCACTAGTTCAGCGTGGGTCCCTGTGGCGACAATGCGTCCCTCGTCCATGACCACGATCATGTCAGCCCGCTCCACCGTAGAGAGCCGGTGCGCTATCACCAAGGTTGTGCGCCCGGCCGAGACACCCTCGAGCGACGCCTGAATGGCGGCTTCCGACTCATTATCGAGTGCTGAGGTGGCCTCATCGAGAAGGAGTACAGGGGCATCCTTCAAGACAGCCCGCGCTATAGCAAGGCGCTGCTTTTGCCCCCCTGATAACCCGCTGCCGCCATCACCCAACATGGCGTCCAGTCCGCCGGGCATCGCATCAACAAATGACGCCGCCTGCGCGGTCTCCAAGGCTTTACTCAGCGCCTCCTCGGTTACCGTGTCCAGCTGGCCAAAGGCAACGTTGGCTCGCACCGTATCGCTGAACAGCACGACGCGCTGGGATACCAAGCCGAACTGCCGGCGATAATCTTCGAGCTTAAAATCCGCAATCGGCTGATCATCCAATGTGATACTGCCAGCGATCGGTGCATAAAAACGACACAGTAGATTCATGAGGCTTGTCTTGCCGGCACCGGAGCGCCCGACAAACGCCACCATTTTCCCTGCAGGGATCTGCAGGCTGATATCTGTCAGCACCGGCTGCTCTGCCCCGGGATACGTGAAACTCACCCGATCCAGCGCAATGGCACCATGGGCGCGCTCAAGCGGCAGTTGCCCGTGATCGGGCTCCGGCTCGGCGTCAATTTGGGCGAATAGATCCTCAGCTGCTGCAAGGCCTCGCTGAATGATGCTCTGCACGTTGGTAAGGGTACGAATGGGCTTACCCAACTGGGTCGCCGCGGCAATAAACGCCACCAACGAACCCGCAGAAAAACCGGCTAAAATCGCGGGGTCCAGCGCAAACCAGAAGAGCGCCGCCAGCGCCAGCGCCAACAGCACCTGCGCGATTGGTGTCGACACCGCCTGCACAAAGGCCAGTTTCAGGCTCTGCACCCGATTAAATTGGCTTGCAGCGCGGAAGCGCTCGCTTTGCTGCTCGGTGGCAGAAAACATCCGAAGTTCATCAAACGCGTGCATGCTCTCGTTACTGAGCTGGGTCACCTCGCCCATGGAATCCTGTATACGCCGGCTGTAGCGCCGAAAGTGCCGACCCACCGCTACCACCACGCCGGCAATCGCCGGAGTGATCGCGAAGAACACGAGAGTTAGCTTCCAGTTGAGGTAGAGCATGTAGCTGATCAGCGCCAAGACCGTCAGCCCGTCTCGCAAAATGGTCTTGAGCGCTTCGGATGAGGCGCCACTGACCTGCTCCACATTAAAAGTCAGCTTGGAAACCAGCTCGCCATGCGTGTGGCCGTCAATAAATTGCTTCGGCACGCGAATCAGCGCGTCGAAGACCTGCGTGCGCAGTCGGTGAACCACCCCACGGGCAACAATGTTCATAAAGTAGTTGCCAAAGAAATAGCCGCTTGCGCGAATCACCGCCAGCACAACGGCCGCAACAGGTACGGCAATCCGCGCATATTCAACGGGACCCATATCCCCCGGCGGCCAGAACCAGTGCGCCGCATTGGACACAAAGCCCATACTGATCTGGGACGCCTCGCCGAGCGAATCCAATAAAAATTGGGTGAGGTCCGCCAGCAGCACGTTGGCAACGGAGTAAATCAGAAAGCCCAGAATGCTCAGCAAAAAGGCGCCACCGTGTTGCGCCACGTAGCCCAGAAGGCGGCGATACAAGGCCCAGTCGCTCTGCTTTGCTGTCTCTGTTCTCACTATCGCCGCCTAACGCGTGTTTTCAGTCGCAATAGTGAGGCGCATGATATTGAGCTGCGCTGCCACATCCATTGCGGTCACCACATACTGATGTGGGGTCATGGCGTCGGCTGACAAGGTAACCGGAATGTCAGTCTTGCCGCTCAACCGCTCACCCATAGCTACCGAGAGGCCACGCGCGTTGTTGGGCACGGGCTCTCCATCCAGCGTCATGTTCCCCGCCACATCGACAACCAGTAGCACCGCGGTATCGGCATTCGCCGGGGCTCCTTCCGCCTCGGGTAAATCGACCACGATCTGGGTGAGCTCGGAGAAACTGGTCGAGACCATAAAAAAAATCAGCAGTAAAAAGACGACGTCGATCAGCGGCGTCAGATTGATCGAGACTTCGGGCCGGCGCAGCTGTCGAAAGTTCACAGATCGTATTCCGTCTTCTGGTTGCTGTGCAGCGCATCGACCAGCTTGATCGCCTCGCGCTCCAGATCGACCACTATCGACTCTATCCGCGCGGTGTAATGCCGGTGCATGACCAGTGAGGGGATCGCCACCGCCAGGCCCGCTGCCGTGGTCAGCAGCGCCTCAGAAATGCCGCCTGCCAACGCGTTGGCGTTACCGGTGCCATGGGTGGTGATCTCGGTGAAGACGCTGATCATCCCCACCACCGTACCTAACAGACCCATCAGAGGTGTAATCGCCGCAATGGTTCCCAACGCGTTGAGATAACGCTCGAGGCGATGAATCACATGCGATGCCGCCTCACGAATGCTCTCGCGCATCGTCTCACGGCCCTGATGTCGATTGGCTAGGCCCGCTGCGAGAATGGCGCCCAGCGGTGAGCCCTGGCGTAGGGCTTTGAGTTTATGAGCATCAAGCCCCTCGCCTCGCAGTTTCTGCCAGACGGTGGCGAGCAGGTGCGGTGGCGCAATCCGCTGTTTGTTCAGCGCAAAATGTCGCTCAATACAGATCGCCAGAGCCAACACGGAGCACACCACGATAAAAGGCATGACCCAGCCGCCCGCGGCCAACACTTGATACACAAACAGCCCTCCCTCAGAGAGTCTGATTATACCGAGCCACCAAGGTCAGCCCCAGACAGGGTTTTGGCAGGTATTTACGGCATTATTAAGAACCAAAACGAGGTGTCAGAAGCCCCCTATGCGCACCGCGAGGGCAGACGGCCCGAATGGGTGATATGAAGCCCGAACGCCCACTAAGGATGGTCTAGCTGGACTTTGGTTGGAACATCAGAACCAACCAATACAGGCACAAACGGGACTTCGGAGTTGCTTCCCTCAATCGGTACAAGTTACTGGTCAAATCCGTTAGCCAAGCGATTATGATAGGCCACGTTATTCATGACTTCGGCCACCAGCGGGATGCTCAAAAAACGCCTCAGGAAATGGATTCCGACGCCAGGAAAGGTGCGTCAGAGTCGCTCATTGAGGATTTTTGGTGGCTGGGTTGAGGACAGCAATCTCTGGCAACTGAGCCGACACACTACCGCCAAGGCCTTTGGCATCGGCCTGTACTGCGCCATGCTGCCCGTGCCGGGACAAATGATCATCTCGGTGGCACTGGCTATCGTGTTTACCGCCAACGTGCCGCTGAGCTTCTCGCTGATCTTTATCACTAACCCACTCACCATGCCCGCGATCTACTACGCCGCCTATGAGCTAGGTACATTGGTTTTGGGTAAGGAGCCGCTCGATATCGAATTTGAGGCTTCTTGGACCTGGTTTGTGCAAAGCCTCGACGACATCTGGTGGCCGCTGCTGGTTGGCTCACAGTTGATGGGCGTGATACTGGGGGTATTGGGCTACTGGATAATCGATACGATGTGGCGCAATGCAGTTCGGCGCCAGTGGCATGCGCGGCGCAGACATCGTCAGTGAGCAAGGGTTTCAGCTACAGGTAATGACGCCGCGCGCAGCGCGGGTAGCGTTGCCGCCAGCACAGAGAGCGCAATAGCGATGCCCGAAGTCGTCGCGGCATCCTGCCAGCGAATATCAACCGGCACGAACGCCAGGGGATACACGTCGGTCTGCAGAAGCGGTGCTCCCAACCACTGCTCGAGCAACACGGCCAAATCCGGTGCGTTGATCGCAAGTAGATGACCCAAGGCCACGCCCGCTGCGGCCCCCACCACACCAATCAAGCCACCCTGCAGAAAAAATACGGCGGTGATATCGGCGCGCCTGCCACCCATGGCCATTAGCATCGCCACTGCCTTGCGTCGGTCTGTCACCACCAGCATCAAGGAGGACACCACATTAAATGCAGCCACAAAAATCACGATAAAGAGAATCAACCCGATCAGATCCCTCGACAGCTGAATAGCCGTGTACAAGTTGCCGTGGGTGGCTCGCCAATCGGTCACCCTTACCTCCGAAGGCAACATTTGGGCGATCTCCCAGCGCCATCGGGTGACGGCGAACACGTCCGCAAGCTGCACCGCGACACCCCGGCGAACACTGGCCCCTGCCGCCAACGTCTCCAGCGCATCAACATGCACCAGCGCGACGACCTCATCGAGCTCGGTCTGAGATGACAGCACGGCGCTAAGTTGCAGGCTGAGCGGCTGGTACGCCGCCTGATTTTCCTCGGGCAAAATAAACGTCACCCAATCGCCCACGCTTAAATTCAAGCGCTCAGTCATCGAGGCACCCAGCACCAGCGATTCTGGGTGCCAATCGGTCATGCTGGGCATCAACAGCGATGCGTATGGTGCTAACGCCGACCGCTCAAGGCCAGTAAGCTGCGCCGCTGAAACCGTCTGCCCCCGCATTAACAGCGCCTCTGCGAGGATAAAGGGCCTGCTTGAGGCAATGTCGGGATCCTGCTGTAGGGTTTCAATGAGGTCTTCTAGAGGCTGTGGATCGCCCGCGGTGGTTACCTGAATATGGGGCAGCAGCGACAGTATCCGCTCGCGCATCTCCCGCTCGAACCCGTTCATGACCGACTGCACCGCCAGCAGCAGCGCAATGGCGAGTGCCATTCCAACAATCGATACGCGGGATAAAAAAGCAGACAAGCCCTTACCGGGATCCAGCGTCTGACGCAGCGCAATACTCCAGCGTAACGACCAGGGCACTAGCGCGCCTCCAGTCGACCGTTCGCGAGGGTCAGCTGCCGATCCATGCGCTGGGCGATTGCCGGGTCATGAGTAACCACGACAAAGGCGGTATCGCGATCACGGAGCGCACTCATGGCGGCTAGCACATGCTCGGCCGTATCCGGATCTAAATTGCCCGTGGGTTCATCCATCAGCACACAGGCGGGTTCGTTCACTAACGCTCGTGCAATCGCCACCCGCTGACGCTCGCCGCCTGACAGCGCCGCCGGTCGATGGTTCAGACGCTCTGCCAGGCCCAATTGCTCAAGCAACGTTTTCGACTTTGCTTCGGCCTCCTGCTTGGGGGCACCACCAATCCTTGCCGGCATGGCCACACTCTCGAGTGCCGTAAACTCGGGCAAAAGGTGATGCATCTGAAACACAAAACCCAATCGCTGATTCCGCCACTGACTCCGCTCGTTTTCCGACATACCGGAGAGCGACTCTCCGGCGACTGACACGTCGCCCGCACTCGGTGTATCCAAGCCGCCCAGCAAGTTCAGCAAAGTGGATTTACCTGCACCCGAGGCGCCCACAATAGCTAACCACTCACCCACTGACACCGACAACGCCAAGTCGTTAAGCACAACGATCTCTCGCCGGGCGTCATGATAGGTTTTACCCAGACCAACAGCCTCGAGTACGCCGCGATCAGACATAGTTGAGAGCCTCTGCGGGCGGCACCTGAGCTGCCCGCCATGCCGGATAGACGCTGGCCAGCAGGCTCAGCACAAAGGCCACCGCCACCACCGCCGATACATCCCCCCACAGTAAAGTGGACGGCAAACCGCCGATGTAATACACCGCGGGGTCAAACAGCACCAGACCAAAAGCCTGCTCTACCCACAGGGATAGATCAGGGATCGTGGTCGCCAGCGTCACTCCTGCAACCGCCCCGAGCGAGATACCCAGTAGCGCCAGCAGGAGCCCGTGCCCCAGAAACAGCATCAGCAGCTTCTTGGCGGGCAAACCGAGCACCTGAAGAATCGCAATGTCGCCGCGCTTTTCCGTCACCGACATGGTCAAGGTCGAGATCAGATTGAATGCCGCAACCAGTATGACGGAGGTCAGCAATATCCCGACCGTGATCTTCTCCATTTTGATCGCCGCAAAGAGCGAGCCCTGGGAGCTGCGCCAGTCGCGGATTTTGGTCGACGCTTCAACCCGTGGACGAATGGCGGCACTCACCTCCGGTACCATCTCGCGATCGCTGAGTCGCAGTTGAATACCTTGCGTACCCGCAGGTCCCAACAGCTTGCGCGCCGTGGCCTCTGCAACGTAAGCCATCTGGGCATCAGGTGGCGCGCCGACAGCGAATGTCCCAACCACCCGAAGCGATCGGCTCTTGGGAAATACCCCGATCGGACTCACCGTCAATCGCGGCAGCAGGATATCCACATTATCGCCGGGCCAAACCCGCAAAAGCCTTGCTAAATCAGCACCCAGGATGACGGAAAAAGGTTCGCGCTCAAGCGCCTGCAGGTCGCCCAAGGTGATATGCGACTCGAGGTCGATCACTTCACGTAACCCCGACTCCGGCGCGCCCACTACCTGAACACCTCGACTTTGCCCCGCGCGGCGCAGAAGCGCCGTGCCCTGATGGAAAGGGGTCGCCGCAACCACGGCAGACTGATCGGTCGCGGCCATCAGCAGCTCATTGAGCGCCGCCTCACTCGGGTTCGCGGGCTCGAGGACCATATCCGGCGTTACCGTGAGTAAGCGCTGCTGCAGCTCACCGCCAAAACCATTCATGACCGACAGCACGGTGATGAGCGCCGCGACACCCAGCATCATCCCCAGCAGTGAGGCAAGCGCAACGAATCGGGTGAAGCGGCGTTGTCCGCCACCGAGTGTAAAACGAAGAATCAAATCACAGTAGAGCGGCATAGGGCTCGCAGCCGGTTCAGGTTCGCCAGAGAGCGATCCCTCTAGGCTCAGCGACCCTCCTGATTTGGGTCATATTGCCGCACCGGTGCTAGCTCCATATTGCTTTCGCACCGTTGGGGGTCACCGCCACAGATCTCGCATTCCTGATCAATGCCGACTGCGCCAAGGCCACCACAGGACCCTTTGATAGGCGCGCGACCAAAAATCACGCCAACCGCCATTGCGGCCACGATCGCCATAAACACCAACAATGCGAGTACAAATGTCATGATTAATTCTCCCGGTCGTGGCGCTTCATGAGCCCCCCTCAGCCAGCCATTGTGCCATGGCCGTGCTAGAAAACACCTCCAGCGTATCGCCGGAACGCTTGAGTAGATAGACCGCTAGACCACGCTCCTCAGCGAGCACCATGGCCTCAGCGGAGCCCATGACCGTCAGCGCCGTCGCCCATGCGTCCGCCATCATTGCAGAGCCGTGTACCACTGTCACGGACACCACGTCATGCTGAATCGGATAACCGGTGCGTGGGTCAATCAGGTGAGAATACCGCTGCCCGTCACGCTCAAAGAAATTACGATAATCGCCCGAGGTGGCGATACCCGTGTCCGACACTGCCAGGGCCGCCTGAATACCACCGCGCGCACCGGCTTCCGGTCGCTCCACCGCGATCCGCCATGCGTCTCCCCGCGGGCTAGCACCCCGTAATCTGACCTCGCCGCCCACCTCCAGCATAAAGTGGGGAATATCGAGGTCCTCAAGTGCATCAGCACCCAGATCCACGGCGTACCCCTTGGCCAGGGAAGAAAAGTCGAGCTTTAACCCGGGCGCGCGTTTACTCAAAGAACGGGTGGTGGATTCCCAGTCGAGCTGCGCCACACCCACCTGAGCGCGCGTCATCTCAATATCGGCTGCATCGGGAAACTGTCTGGGGCCTGCTGGCCCGAAACCCCAAACGTCCGACAACGCGCTCACGCTCACGTCGTAGGCGCCCCGGGTCGCTGCAGCGAGCTCGAGCGCCGCCGACAACACGTAGGTGAAATGCCAATCCACCTCGATGGGCGTCTGCGCCGGCAACGCATTGAACTCACTGATCAGGCTCGAAGGGTCGTAGTGATTCATGCTCTCGTTCACCAACATGAAAGCAGCGTCGATCTCCGTTTGAACCTGCGATGGGCTCACTTCATCGGGCGCACCGAGATAGGTGAGCGACCAAGTAGTGCCGAAGATGGCGCCACCCATCTGGACTGGTCGCTCTTCAGAGACACAACCTGCCAGACAGCAAAAGGCCAGCAATAGAGCTGGCCTCAGGCGACGCAAAGTGAGTCGGGGTGTCATCCGCCGAAGTCGTCGAGGAAGATGTTCTCCCGCTCTACACCCAGATCCAACAGCATGTTGATCACGGCGGAATTCATCATCGGCGGCCCACACATGTAATACTCACAGTCCTCGGGAGCAGGGTGATCCTTGAGGTACTGCTCGTACAGCACGTTGTGGATAAAGCCTGTCAGTCCGTCCCAATTGTCCTCGGGTTGGGGGTCAGACAGTGCCACATGCCACTCGAAATTATCGTTCTCTGCGTCGAGTCCGTCGTAATCCTCGACGTAGAACATCTCTCGCAATGACCGCGCGCCGTACCAGAAGCTAATCTTGCGATCGGTCTTGATGCGCTTCATCTGATCAAAAAGATGCGACCGCATTGGCGCCATACCCGCGCCACCGCCAATGAACACCATCTCGGCATCAGTTTCCTTGGCGAAGAACTCTCCGAACGGGCCGTATACATTCACCTTGTCACCCGGCTTCAGGTTAAAGGTCCAGCTCGACATAATGCCGGGCGGGATGCCTTCGCTGCCGGGCGGTGGCGTGGCTACACGAATATTGAACTTCACCACCCCTTTCTCCTCGGGGTAATTGGCCATGGAATAGGCGCGGATCGTGGTGTCCCTGCAGCCCGACTCCAGGTTGAAAAAGCCAAAGCGTTCCCAATCTCCGCGGTATTCTTCCTCGACATCGAATTCGCTGAATTTAACTGCGTGGGGCGGGCACTCGAGCTGCACATAACCCCCAGCGCGGAAATCAACGCTCTCCCCTTCGGGTAGCCTCAGCACCAACTCCTTGATAAAGGTCGCAACATTCTCATTGGACTCGACCGTGCATTCCCACTGCTTGACCCCAAACACTTCTTCAGGGACCTGAATTTTAAGGTCCTGCTTGACGGGCGTCTGGCAGGATAGCCGCCAGCCTTCGTTGGCTTCCCGGCGAGTGAAAAAGGACTCCTCGGTGGGCAGCATCGCGCCGCCGCCCTCTTCAACAACGCACTTGCACTGGGCACAGGTGCCGCCACCGCCACAGGCGCTGGCGAGGAACAGGTCGGCATCTGCGAGGGTCTGCAGAAGCTTACCTCCGGCCGGCACCTCAACCGTGCGCTCACCATTGATTTCGATACTGATGTTGCCGCTGGCGACCAGTCGGCTCCGCGCCGCCAAAATCACCAGCACCAACGCCAAAATAATTGCGGTGAACATGCCGGCGCCGTAAGCGATTGTCATATCCATCGAATCTAAGCTCCTGTCCGTCGCCTGTTAAATATCGATGCCACCGAAAGACATGAAGCCAAGAGACATCAGCCCAACGGTAATAAAGGTAATCCCTAAGCCCTGCAGCCCATCGGGCACATCGCTGTACTTGAGTTTCTCGCGGATACCCGCGAGCGCCACTATAGCCAAAGCCCAGCCCACCCCGGCACCAGCACCGAACACGGCGCTTTCAGCAAAATTGAAGCTGCGCTCCATCATCAGGAGCGACGCTCCCAGAATAGCGCAGTTCACGGTAATCAACGGCAGAAACACGCCCAGCGTCGCGTAGAGCGCCGGCACATACTTGTCGAGGAACATCTCGAGGATCTGCACCAGTGCAGCGATCACGGCGATGTAGCTGAGCAGATGCAAAAAGCTCAGGTCGACGTCGGGCAGGCCCGCCCAGGCCAGCGCGCCGTCAGCCAGCAGGTTGTTAAAAATCAGGTTATTGACCGGCACAGTGATCGACAGCACCACGATCACCGCAACCCCCAGACCCGCTGCAGTCGCGATTTTTTTCGATACCGCAAGGAAGGTGCACATGCCGAGGAAGAAAGCCAAGGCCATATTCTCGATGAAGATGGCCCGTACAAAGAGGCTCAGATAGTGCTCCATTACGCGCTCTCCTCTGCAGACTTGTGGTGGGCAATTCTAAAGTCAGGCGCTTCCACCTGCTCCGTATTCACCGCGCGGATCGCCCAGATCAAGAGACCGATCAGGAAGAACGCACTCGGCGGCAGCAATAACAGGCCGTTGGCCTGATACCAGCCACCCTCGGTGACCAGCGGCAGGATTTCCACGCCAAACAATTTGCCGGTACCGAACAGTTCGCGCACCACTGCCACCACCAGCAACACAAAGGAATACCCCAGTCCGTTACCCAAACCATCGATAAAGCTTGGGACCGGCGGGTTCTTCATGGCAAAAGCTTCGGCCCGTCCCATCACGATGCAATTGGTAATGATCAGGCCGACGAACACCGACAACTGCTTGGAGATGTCGTAGGCGACCGCCTTGATCACCTGATCCACCACGATCACCAGCGAGGCAATGATTGTCATCTGCACGATGATACGAATGCTCGAGGGAATGAATTGCCGAATGGTCGAAATAAAGAAGCCGGAGAATGCAGTCACCACCGTCAGCGCAATACACATCACCACCGTGACGCGGAGTGACGTGGTCACCGCCAGTGCCGAGCAGATACCGAGTATCTGCAAGGCAATCGGGTTGTTCTTGAAAATCGGATCGGTCAGCGTGTCGCGCATACTCATGAAGCTGTCCCCTGTCGTAGGTTCTCAAGCAACGGCTTGAAGCCCTGCTCACCCAGCCAGTAGCGCACCAGGTTGTTGACGCCTTTGGTCGTCAGCGTCGCACCTGAGAGACCATCCACCTGCCACTGCTTTTCATCGGAACCCATGGGCACCGCGCCCTTCAGAACCTGAATGGCCACCTGATCGCCCTGATAGACCTGCTTGCCAGGCCAAATAGCCTTCCAATTGGGGTTATCGATTTCCCCGCCAAGACCGGGGGTCTCGCCGTGTTCGTAAAATCCGAGGCCTGCCACCGTGTTGCCGTCAGACTCCAGCGCCATGAAACCGTGCATCGTTGACCACAGTCCGTAGCCGCGGATCGGCAGGATAATTTTGTCCAGCGCGCCGGCATCATCTCGCACCAGGTAGACCAGCGCCTGATCTTCGCGACGGACCAGCTTGGCGGGATCCTCGTCACCCTCTAGCGCGCGCGACTGGGCGGGGTCTTTTGCCGCCTCACGCTGATCAAAACTCGCGGGATCAAGGCCGTCAATGAAGCGACCCTCATCGATGTTCACAACCCGGGTTTCCACCTGTTCAAACTGCTCCTCCACCGACCTCGACGGGTCGAGCAGACCCGCCGCCATCAGAATATTGCGCTTCAGGTCCAGGGTTTTGTTCGCTTGCTGTGCAGGCTTTAACAGCACCGCTGCGGTGGAGACCACCATGGAACAAACCAAGCAGAGCCCCAGCGCAACCGTGAGGATGCGTCCAAGCCCTTCTCCACTAGCTGACACGGGCAGCCCTCCTCTTGATATTGGCGCTCACGGCGAAGTGATCGAATAGCGGCGCGAACAGATTGGCAAACAGGATTGCCAGCATCATGCCCTCCGGGAACGCGGGGTTGACCACGCGAATCAACACACACATCACACCGATCAAAATGCCGTAGAGCCAGCGGCCCTGATCGGTCATTGCAGACGAAACAGGATCGGTGGCCATGAAGAAGGCGCCGAAGGCAAAACCGCCTACTACCATGTGCCAGTGCCAGGGCATGGCAAAGGCGGGGTTCGAGGCTGATCCCACGCTGTTCAGCAGCATTGAGAAAGCAATCATGCCGACGAAACAGCCCGCCACCACGCGCCAGGACGCAATGCCCTGGAGGATGAGCACCAAACCACCAATCATGATCATCAGGGTCGAGGTCTCACCAATGGAGCCCGGGATCGTGCCGATGAAGGCATCCCACCAGGTGTAGGCCTCTGTCAGGCCTCCCATGCCCTCGGCCGCGACCACACCCAGAGGCGTGGCCCCGGAATAACCGTCTATCGCCGTCCAGACAGCGTCGCCAGAGATCTGCGCGGGATAGGCAAAGTACAGAAACGCTCTGCCTGTGAGCGCCGGATTCAGGAAGTTCTTACCGGTACCACCAAACACCTCTTTACCAATGACCACACCAAAGCTGATGCCCATGGCGGCCTGCCACAGGGGTAAATCAGGCGGCAGTGTCAGGGTAAAGAGAATAGAGGTGACGAAAAATCCTTCGTTCACCTCATGACCGCGCCGCATGGCGAACAGCACTTCCCAGAAGCCGCCCGCAATAAAGGTCACAAGATACAGTGGCAGAAAATGCACCAGGCCGTAAAGCATGTTGTGCCAGATATTCGCCGAATCGTGCCCGCCCAGCGCTGCCACAATGCCGCCCCGCCAGCCGTCCAGCACGCCGCCGGAGAGGGCCAATACGTCGTTGGCCTGTAGCCCGATGTTATACATGCCGTAAAACATGGCCGGGAAAGTCGCCAGCCACACCGTGATCATGATGCGCTTCAGATCAATCCCGTCTCTCACGTGAGCGTTGGCCCGAGTGACGCTGCCGGGAGAATAAAAAATCGTGTCTACGGCCTCGTAGAGCGCATACCAACTTTCGAACCGGCCTCCTGGCTTGAAGTGCGGTTCAATGGCATCCAGCTGTTGTCGCAGTCCCATGTATCAGCCTTCCTTCTCGATTCGCGTCAGGTTATCCCTGAGAATTCCGCCGTATTCGTATTTGCCCGGGCACACATAGGTGCAGAGCGCCAGATCCTCTTCATCAAGCTCGAGACAACCCAAGGCCTGAGCCGTCTCGGTATCCCCTACCAGCAAGGCTCGCAATAACTGGGTGGGCAAAATATCCAGAGGCATCACTTTTTCATAAGCGCCCACCGGCACCATCGCGCGCTCTGACCCGTTGGTGTTAGTCGACATCGCCAGAGGCTTGCTGCCGAACCAGCTCGACAGGTAAATCCCCATGACGGAGTGCTTGTTCACACCCGGTGAGAGCCAGCCCATGAACGACCGCTCGCGCCCCTCGGGCAGCAAGGCGACCTGTTGGTGGTAGCGGCCTAAATAAGCGGTATCGCTTTGAACCGCTCTGCCACCCAGCACCGAACCGGATAACAGTCGGGCGTCATCTCCTTCGCCTTCACCTGCAACCAGCGCCTGCAAATCTGCCCCCACCCGGCTCACTACCAGTCGCGGACGACTCACCGAGGGGCCAGCCAAGGCAACAACACGCTCTACATAGAGCGCGCCATCCAGAAACAGTCGACCCACCGCAATCACGTCTTGATAACCAATGGTCCAGGCTATCCGTTCCGCGGACGCGCCCAGCAAAAAGTGGACGTGCGTTCCGGCGAGCCCTGCTGGATGCGGCCCGGAAAAATCGTGTCGGGAAACGCGCTCATGGGTCCCCTGGGGTATGGCAGCGCCGGGTGCCGCACACAGATAAACAGGGCAATCCACCAAGTTGGCGAGCAGTGTCTGTCCTAGCTCAAAGGCCGCGGCCTCGCGCGCAATCGCCTGCTGCGGATCGGGCGCATGGGGATGCGTATCAATTGCGGTAATGAAAAGCCCGGCCGGGCTCGTCGCAGGGTCTGCAACGCGACCAAAGGGCCTCGCTCTCAGGGCAATCCACTGCCCCGACTGAATCAGCTGGTTCTTGATGGCCTCGGCAGACAGTTCGCGCGCCGCCTCGGCAGAATATTGTCCAAACGAGGCGGCCTCGTCGCCATCAATCTCGATGACGACTGACTGGAACGCGCGCTTTGCGCCGCGATTAATCGCGGCTACACGTCCTCCAGCGGGTGAGGTGTAGCGAACGCCTTCGCACTTTTTGTCAGTGAAAAGCAGGTCGCCCCGCTTGACGACATCCCCTACCTGCACGGCCATGGTGGGCTTCATCCCGTGGTAGTCAGCGCCCAACAATCCCGCCGCGCGCGTGGTCACGGCAGTATCCAGCTCCCCGGACGGCGCACCGGCCAGAGGGATATCCAAACCACGCTTGATTTTTATCATGTCGCTGCTCATCTGCCTGTCCGCGTTTTCCGCCAAGCACACCCTTGCCCGCACCGCATGCCGAAGTGTTTACTTCGGGGCGGCGCTGACACTGTCATACTCGGGGTAAACCCCCCAGACATGGTGCGCGTACTGCAGACCGGGGGCTTCTTTAGGCCGGGCCGTGAGGCTCTCGTCGGTCGCGCGTATTCTATTCGACTTGCCCCGCCAAGGCCAACCCGGGCAGAGGCTGAAAATCAGAGCGGATACGGGCCTTTTGCGGGGTATGTCTGGTAGCGGATACCCCCCATTTGCTCCAGAACCCGGTAGACCTGGCAGCTGTATCCGTACTCGTTGTCATACCACAGGTACAGCACCGCCTGATTGCCATTCACGATGGTCGCTTTGGCATCGAAGACACAGGCCGCACGGGAGCCCACGAAGTCACTGGACACCACCTCGGGTGAATTGGAGTAGTCGATCTGCTTTTTCATGCGGGAGTGCAGCGCCGTCTCGCGCATAAACTCGTTCAGCTCATCTCGCGTAGTCGGGCAGTTCAGCGTCAAATTGAGGATCGCCATCGACACATTGGGTGTCGGCACCCGAATCGCGTTGCCGCTGAGCTTGCCCTCAAGCTGAGGCAGCACTTTTGCTACGGCTTTAGCAGCGCCCGTCTCGGTCAGTACCATGTTCAGCGCCGCACTGCGCCCCCGCCTCTCAGACTTGTGATAGTTGTCGATGAGGTTCTGATCGTTGGTATACGCATGAACCGTCTCCACGTGCCCTGCGCTGATGCCGTACTCGTCGTCCGCGGCTTTCAACACCGGCACAATCGCATTGGTCGTGCACGAGGCGGCAGACAAAATGGTGTCATCGTCAGCAATCTCGCTGTCGTTAATACCGGCCACAATGTTTTTGATATCGCCCTTGCCCGGCGCAGTCAGGATGACCTTGGCCACACCCTTGGCCTGTAAGTGACGCGACAGACCGGCCTCATCTCGCCAGACGCCGGTGTTATCGATCACGATGCAACGGTTGATACCGTGCTCGGTGTAATCGATCTCCTCGGGCGAATCCGCGTAAATCACCTTGATCTCGTTGCCGTTGGCAACAAACGACTGGCGCTCTTCGTCTACCCGAATCGTGCCCTGAAAAACGCCGTGGACGGAGTCGCGTCGCAGTAGGCTTGCGCGCTTGAGCAGGTCGTCTTCTGCCTTGCCACGTCTCACCACGATGGCCCGAAGCCGCAGGCTGTCACCCCCGTCGGTTTTGGCAATCAAGATCCGCGCCATCAGTCGGCCAATCCGGCCAAATCCGTACAGCACCACGTCGACCGGCTTATCAACGGGCTTATGAGTTGAGCCCACCAGGTAGTCGAGTTCCTGTGCGACGTACTCCTCGACACTCAAATCTTCTCCCGCGCCGTTATCGTAGTAGGCAACAGCAAGCCGGCCAATATCGAGGTGGCAGGGACCAAGGTCCAACTGACTGACGGCATCCAACACAGGGGCTGTCTCAAACTCGGACAGCTCGTTGGCCTCCATCTGCCTGACCCAGCGGTGGCTCTTCATAATGTCCAGAACAGACTGATTGACCAGCGACCGGCCGTAGATATAGCACTTCACATTGCGCTCGCGGGACAACCTGCCCACCACCGGAATGATGGCCTCGGCCAAGGCCTCCCGCTCTTTCCAGTCGGAAAAATAATCGTCGGGGCGCGGGCGTTTTCTGTCGTCTGTCACGGGGGGTCCTCTTATCGTTATCGGACGTCAGAGTGATGAATGGCGTTGATGCCGTGCAATGGCAACTCCCTTGGGCCCTCTGACCGGCGCGTATTATCAGATCTGCACCCGCACCGAAGCAACCTCAACCGCACTTTTTCGGTGGTTGACGGACAGACTCGCCACTAAAATGTCTGACCACACTGACGACTGACGCTATGTTTCACCCTCTGATCAAGGACACTCCCTGGCCTGCCAATAAAGGTACCCGCACGGCTCTGGGTCCCCTGCCCGGTGCGGCCAGTACCGCTGCCATCGCCGAGCTCGCCTCGCAAAGCGAGATGCAGAGACCCGTTGTGGTGCTGGTGGCCAGCTCAACCGAGGCGCACACCTTGGAGCGGGAACTGCCGCTGTTTTTGCCCCACCCCGTGCCGATCCTGACACTGCCCGACTGGGAAACCCTGCCCTACGACCATTTTTCGCCGCATCAGGACATCGTGTCGCAGCGGCTGCGCACCTTCTATGAGTTACCCAAGCTCAGCGAAGGCATCCTGATCCTGCCAATCACCACCGCCATGCTGCGAACACCTCCGCAGCACTACATCGATGGCAATACCCTGGATCTCAGGGTGGGGGATACCTTTGATGCCGACAGCTTCGCCAAAAGCCTCGCATTAAATGGCTACCGCGCCGTGGAGACCGTTTTCGAGCATGGCGAATTCGCGGTGCGCGGCGCGCTGCTGGATGTGTTCCCGATGGGCAGCGACATGCCCTATCGCATCGATCTGCTCGATGACGAGGTCGAAACCCTGAGGACGTTTGAACCGGAAACCCAGCGCACCGTAGACCGCGTCGAGCAAATCAAGCTGATGCCCGCCCGGGAGTTCCCGATCGGCGGCGACGCTACCCACCGTTTCCAGATGGCATGGTTCGAGAGCTTTGATGGTGACGCCGATCTCTGCCCCGCATTCACCGAAATCAGCGCTGGCCGGGTGCCCGGCGGCGCGGAGTACTACCTACCGCTGTTCTTTGAGCACTGCGGCACAGTGTTTGACTACCTCCCGAACGATGCCGCGCTCATCCTGCTGGGGGACCACCATGGCGCGGCCCAGCGCTATTGGTCGGAAATTACCGGTCGGTTCGAGGAGTACGGCATTGACCCCAGGCGTCCTCTACTCCCTCCTCAGCGCGGGTTTATTCCGGTCGAAGAGATTTACTCACAACTGGGTAATCATGCAGTGCTCGAGCTCAAACCCGACGAGCAGTCACCGGCCCACACCCGAACCACCCTCAAACCGGCACCGCAGCTCACCGAGACCGACGGACCCGGTAGCTATCAGGAAAAGCTGGCGCGCTTTATCGAAGATCATCAGGGTCCCGTGTTGCTTTGTGCTGAGAGTCAGGGGCGTCGGGAACTACTGCTAGAAAATCTCGCCAAGGCAGGGTTACACCCCGAGGTCTGCGACAACTGGTCGGCCTTTATAGACAGCCAGATCAATTTTGGGATCACCGTCGCCCCGGTTGATCGCGGGCTCTACGCCGGACCCGGTCAGCCCACCCTGATTTGCGAGGCACAGCTGTTCGGGCAACGCGTGGCCCAAAGGCGCCGACGCTCGAGGCAGGAAGAGACCGATACCGATGCCATCATTCGGGACCTCACGGAACTCAGGCAGGGACTGCCGGTCGTGCACATCGAGCATGGCGTGGGTCGTTATCTCGGGCTACAGATACTGGAGATTGACGGAGACCCCGCCGAATTCCTGTTACTCGAGTACGCCGAGGGCAACAAACTCTACGTGCCCGTCGGCTCGCTCCATCTTATTAGCCGCTACACCGCAGGTGACCCGGATACCGCGCCGCTCCACCGGTTGGGTAGCGAGCAGTGGGAGAAGGCACGCCGCATGGCCCGGGAACGCGCCGCTGATGTGGCGGCGCAACTACTGGACGTTTACGCGAGACGCGAGTCTCGGGTGGGGCACGCCCACGAGCTGGACGAGGCCAAATGGCAGCAGTTCTGCGAGGGCTTCCCCTTTGAGGAGACACCTGATCAGACTGCCGCCATCACCGCCGTCAAGGACGACATGTGTGCGCCCAGGGTAATGGATCGTCTGGTGTGCGGCGACGTGGGCTTTGGCAAAACCGAAGTCGCCATGCGCGCCGCCTTTATCGCCGCACAGAGCGGCCGTCAGAGTGCCATTTTGGTGCCCACCACCCTGCTGGCCAACCAGCACCTCGCCAACTTCCGCGACCGGTTTGCCGATTGGCCCTACACCGTTGAAGTGGTCTCGCGCTTTCAATCAGCCAAGGACCTCGAGGGCATCATTGCCCGGGTGAAAAGCGGTGACGTCGATATTCTGGTCGGCACCCACAAACTACTGCAGAGTGATTTTGGCTTTCGCGATCTCGGCCTTTTGATCATTGACGAGGAGCATCGGTTTGGCGTGAAGCAAAAGGAGGCGATCAAGGCACTCCGCGCCGAGGTCGACATTCTTACCATGACGGCGACGCCCATCCCCCGCACCCTCAATATGGCACTCGGCGGCCTGCGCGACCTCTCCATCATTGCGACGCCCCCCGCGCGCAGACTCTCGATAAAGACCTTTATTCGCGAACACAGTATTGCTCTGGTCAAAGAAGCGGTTTTGCGCGAGACCTTGCGTGGGGGTCAGGTGTTCTATCTCCACAACGAGGTCAAGACCATAGAGGAGAGCGCGCGCAAACTCGGCGAGCTACTTCCTGAACTGTCGATCGGTGTCGCGCACGGGCAGTTGCGTGAGCAAGCGCTGGAAAAAGTGATGTCGGACTTCTACCACCAGCAGCATCATATTCTGGTGTGCTCCACGATTATCGAGACCGGCATCGATATCCCCAACGCAAACACCATCATCATAGAGCGGGCTGATAAATTTGGCCTAGCGCAATTGCACCAACTGCGCGGTCGCGTCGGTCGTTCGCACCACCAAGCCTACGCCTACTTGCTCAGCCCGCCGCGTTCCGTGATCACCTCCGATGCGCAGAAACGCCTTGAGGCCATCGAGGCTGCGGGCGATCTGGGCGCTGGCTATCAATTGGCCTCCCATGACATGGAGATCCGCGGTGCAGGCGAGCTATTGGGCGCTGAACAATCGGGGCAGATCCATCAGGTTGGGTTTTCCCTCTACCTCAGCATGCTGGAAAGTGCCGTTGCGGCACTGCGCCGGGGTGACATTCCAGATATCGATCAACCACTGGACACTGGCACCGAGGTGAAGCTCCATGTGCCGGCACTGATTCCCGACGACTACCTCCCCGACATCACGACGCGACTCGTGCTTTACAAGCGTATTGCCCAAGCTAACAACGCAGATCAACTGCGCGAGATTCAGGTCGAGATGATCGACCGGTTCGGCTTGCTACCCGAATCCGTACAGAACCTCTTTACCGCTGCGTTGATCAAGGTGCGCGCCCAGCAACTGGGTATTAGCGAAATCGATATGACGGATGAGGGTGGTAGTATCAAATTCACCGCCGCGACTGTTGTGGAACCCGCCGCCATTGTGAATCTGATCCAGTCTGATCCGCTGTGCTACAGCCTCTCCGGGAGCGGCAAGCTCAGAGTGAAAAAATCCCTACCCACCCTGTCCTCAAGGGCCGAGTTCGTCGAAGCCCTGATATCACCGTGGCTGGAAGCGGCATGAGGGTGGGATTAAAGCACCTGCATAGCGGTCTGGCAGGGGCCCTGACGCTGGCCAGTCTCACGCCACTCGCGGCACCACTACCAGGCGGCTTTCAGCACTCCGGGTGGTATCAGTTTGAGGTTGTGGTGATGGTCGATACGCGGGCGGAGACGCTGGAAAGCGAGACCTGGCCGCTTCTGCCCACAGTCGGCTACCCCACACGTTGGCGCTGGCTTCAGGACACCGCAACGCAGCGTGCGCTCGAAGCACAATATCCCGACGCAGTGGTCACCAACAGCCCTGCAGGCCATCTGAACGTGCGTTTGCCGGCACCTCAGATCCCCCCGTGGGAGCCGGACACAGAGATGCTCACCGAAGGCGATATGAGCGTCATCGACGACTTGATTGAGATCAGTCACGGCTCTGACACTTTCGCACTGCTAGCCGAAAAAACCAGTGAGGAGGAGATTGGCGAGGCCGAATCAGAGGCGCCCCGCCCACTGTTACCGTTTGAACAACGCGCCCCCGCAGAGGAGGAGAACTCGCCACTACTCGCACTGGAATCTCTGGGTGTGGCCATGCCAAATGAGGTTGGCGCGGACGCCCCGATCAATATTCCTTTCGCGCCCGAGGTGGATGCCATATCGCTGAACCCCATCTCAGTGGCGGTAGAAACGATACCGACACCCGCACCCTTTCTGCAACGCCCTCTCGATCAACTGGCGCCGGGCCTCGCGCGCTACCGACGCAACAGCGAAGATGACGTGATCGCCGCGGTGTCTTGGCTACAGGGTCCCGATAGCGACACGCTGCCGATTCTGCTCGAAACGGATAGCTACAGCGGCTACCCGGCACTGCAGGGTTTCATTCAGTTGGTGCCGCGGGGCGACACCTGGCGCCTTGGTCTCAACTTCTGGGCCAACACTCACGGACATTACCTGCCGGAGATTTTTGAGATGCCCGGACCACCGGTTTCACCGCAGCGGATTGCCGTGTTGGCGCCAGCCGTCAGGCACAACATGGAGGCCAGCCGCGGAGCTGATATCAGGGGCAGCGAGCAGCAAGATACGGCAGGCGGCTTTTTGTGGGCGGCCTTCGATGAAGCTGACGCCACTTCAGAAACTAACGATGTATCAATGGCCATAGAAGTCGAGGTGCCCCTTATCCCAGAGTGGCCTTGGCGGCATCTTGTGCATGTTGCCGACACCATCCCACTGACAGAGAACCGGCTTCGCTACTACGATCACCCGGTGATCAAGGTGCTGGCTATCTGGCGGGAACTGAGTTGGTATGAGCTGTTCATTGAGGGTCAGGCACTGATGACCCCCCCGGATGATGTCAGCAACCCAATCGCCACGACGCTCGGCGCGGCTGGCAAGTAACGCACAATCCAGCAGACTAGCTAACCGGCGCCTCGGATTCTGGCGGACCGAGTAACACGGTTTGCGTCGGGAATGCCACCTCGGCACCATGCCCTTCGATGATCTTCAGTATCTTGATCAACACGTCCTGCTTGACCCCGTGATAGGTCGCCCAGTCGGTCGTTCGCGTAAAGCAATAAATGAAGAAGTCCAGCGAAGAGGCGCCGAAGGCGACAAAGTTGACCATCAGCGTCTTGCCCTTGTCGATATCGTCATGCACCAGCAGCATCTCTTTGACCTCGGCCACAACCTGCTCCATTGCGCCGGCGTCGTCGTAACGGATGCCGATGGTCTCGTAGATGCGTCGGTTCAACATGCGCGACGGATTCTCGAGCGCGACGGTTGAGAACACCGAGTTCGGCACATAAAGGGGTCGCTGGTCAAAGGTGCGAATGCGGGTCACCCGCCAGCCCACATCCTCCACGGTGCCCTCGATCTCCCGATCGGGAGACCGAATCCAGTCACCGACCGCGAACGGGCGATCCAGGAAAATACTGAGGCCACCCAAAAAGTTGGCCAAGAGATCTTGCGCCGCAAAACCGACCGCGATGCCCCCGACACCGCCGAAGGCGAGCAGGCCCGACACGGACACGCCGAGGGACTGCAGAATCATGATTCCGGCAACCACCCACAACACTATGCGACTCAACCGCGCGACCGCGCTGATCGTTGCGCGGTCACTCGAGACCAACGCACCGCGGTGCTCGGCGAGTAACTCTTCCTCGATACCGCGGCTCAGACGATGCACAAGCCACCCGAACAGCATCAACAGAGCCGTGTCAGACAATCGGAGCAGCGCTTCGCGAATGCCATCGAGCGCAGAGAAAAGGCTGAGTGACAGTAAGCAGAGCACCACCCACATCACCCATTGAATGGGCGGGAAGATCGCGTACAGGACCACGTCGTCCCACTGCGTCTCGGTGTGATCGGCGGCCGTAGTCAGCTTGCGCACAATGTGATAAATCGCGTAATGCCCAACAATCCCCATGATCATGAGCGACGCAAAGACGAGCACGCCAACAGGGACGTGTAACAAGGTTGCCAGAGGCGTGAGCAGCTCTTCTAAAAAGACCATCGCAAAGATTTCCGCCGGGATACAGGTCCTATCCTACCGCAACCTTTAAACCGCTCTGTCTTGAGACTGTACAAATAAACAGTCTGTATATATCATCAGCATACCTCACACGGAGACTCACACATGAAGCTCACCGCGCGACAGGAACAAGTGCTCAACGTGATCAGGCAGTACGTTGCCGACACAGGCTACCCGCCGACCCGGGCAGATATCGCCCGTGAACTGGGCTTTAAGTCGGCAAACGCTGCCGAGGAACACCTGCGGGCATTGGCCCGGAAAGGCGCCATCGAGATGATTGCGGGCGCGTCACGAGGCATTCGGCTGACTGAAAGCTCTGGCCTGCCCATTGTGGGTCGAGTTGCAGCGGGCTCCCCGGTCCTCGCCACAGAGCACATTGAGGATTACTGCGAATTGTCCCCGAGCTTTTTCTCCCCGCAGGCAGATTATCTGCTAAGGGTGACCGGTGACAGCATGAAAGACGTGGGCATCCTCGACGGAGACCTGCTGGCAGTGCACAGCACCCCGACGGCGCGAGATGGCCAGATTGTGGTCGCGCGAATTGAGGATGAAGTGACCGTTAAACGACTCAAGCGTTCCGGGCAACACACCATGAAGTTACTGCCGGAAAATGAGGACTTCGAGCCCATCGTGGTGGACCTGCGCAGCACCGAGTGCGCCATCGAAGGCATTAGTGTCGGCATTATTCGTCAGCAGGGTTAACGCTCCACCCTTTTTCATATCGCGTGCGAAGCCAGGTAGTTAGCGCGATTTTTGAGAGAGGGAGATCAGCCCGAGGCGTCCTGAGTGGGCCCCTGAAGTGGGAGGCGGGACAGGTTGCCCCGCTGTGTCAGCGCGCTACAGGGTTAGTGCAGCGTGCGGGTCTCTGACATTTCCGCGGTCTCGACTTCCAGATTGTTGACCTCAGCCAACTGAGCCGCCGCTTCAATACCGGCCTGAATCATGACCTTGGCAATTTCCAGATTGTTGCCCATGAGGTACGCATTGGCCTCATCGGAAAACTGGATGCTCACCAGCGGCTCGGAGTCACCCTCGACGCGCTGCAGCACCACTTCACCATCACCCAGGTCAACGATTTCAAGTAAGGATGTAGACACTCAATAACCTCTCTCTTAGGAAGAGTCACCGGCTACCGCAACCGGTGATAGTCCACGGTAACACTCTGAGCGGGCATCTGCCACTCGGGCACCGAGAGGTCGACTGTCAGGACTCATCAATGGCGTCGGCCACCGTCTCCGCCAGGCCGGCCAGCTGCTGTGCCCAGTCTTCGAATTGCGCCAGATTGACCCCCGTCTCAACCGCGAGGCTGTCTGAGCGCCGCACTACAGAGCTGTCCGAGATGGGTGCCTTCAGCGCGGCGACCCAGCCGCTTTGCTCCAACTGCGCGCAGGCCTCTACCTCAGCGGGGCGCACCAGACCTGCAGGTAGCGGCGGTAAATCACTTACCGAGCGAGGTGGACTGTCAGGGAGTTGTCGAATGCGACAGGCGGCGAGGAGCAACCAACCATAGCCATCCAGCAACTTGGTTTGCACCGGGCTGGCATAGGCCTGATTCACTTGATTTTGCGGGAGGCTGCCTCGATCCAGCTCAGCGCGCCAGCCCGACAGAAGAATACTGGCGTGGTAAAAGCTTTGATTAGCGTAGGCTAGGGGGTGGCTCAATCGGCTACCTCATCTGCGGGCTTGGCTTTCGATTTTGCCTTGGCCTTGGTTTTAGCTTTGGGCTTGGCCTTTTTCTTTGCCTTGGGCTTTTTCGCGGTGCCCTCTTCAACCCACTTGCCGTTGCTGAACATCGCTCGCCAACCACTGGGCTTACCGTCCCGCTCCGACGTCACATACTGCTCTTTCGTCTTCCGGCTGTACCGAATCTGACTCCGGTTACCCTGGTCGTCGACACGCGGCGCATCAAACAGAAAGTGATACTTGGGGTCGATTTCGGCCTCATGCGGCAACAACTCGTCTACAAAGGGTGGTCGGGTCTCACGGTGCTTGGGGAACTGACTCGCCGCGAGAAAGATGCCCGAGGCACCATCTCGCAGCACGTAGTGGTCCTCCACCTTCACACACTGCAACTCCGGCATGGGCACCGGATCCATCTTGGGCGGCGCAGCCTCGCCATTCCTCAATAGCTTTCGCGTGTTGGTGCATTCCGAGTTCGTGCAGCCGAAATACTTTCCGAAGCGCCCGGTTTTGAGCTGCATATCCGCGCCGCACTTATCGCATTCAATGAGTGGCCCGTCGTAGCCTTTGATACGGAACTGCCCCTCTTCCACCTCATAACCGTCGCAATCAGGATTGTTGCCACAGACATGGAGTTTTCGGGACTCATCGATCAGATAGCTGTCCATCGCAGTGTTGCATTTTCTGCAGCGTCGCTTGGTCAGCAATAACCGGGACTCAGCCTCGTCGTCCGCATCGACGCTGATCGCCTCGTCGCCCGGGATCAAATTCACAGTGCTCTTACAACGCTCCTTAGGCGGCAGGCTGTAACCCGAGCACCCCATAAACACACCCGTGCTCGCGGTGCGGATCTGCATCGGTCGCCCGCAGGTGTCGCAGGGAATACCGGTCGGCGTAGGATCGTTGGGCTGCATGCCATCGGGCCCATCATTGGCCGCTTGCGATAACTTGCCGCTGAAGCCTGCGTAGAACTCGTTGAGTAGATCGGTCCAGGACAGCTCGCCCTGGGCCACTTCATCGAGCCGCTCTTCCATGGTTGCGGTGAACCCGTAGTCCAGCAGATCACTGAAGCTGTCCTGCAGACGTTCGGTCACGATGTCGCCCATTTTCTCTGCGTAGAACCGGCGGTTCTCCAGTTTCACATAGCCCCGATCCTGAATCGTTGAGATAATGGCGGCGTAGGTAGAGGGGCGACCGATCCCGCGCTTTTCCAGTTCGCGCACCAAACTCGCCTCGCCGTAACGCGCCGGCGGCTTGGTGAAGTGCTGTTTGGGATCAAACTCCGTCACGGTCAAACCATCACCCACCGCAAGCGGCGGCAGCACGGCGTCATCCCCCTTGCGGGCAGCGGGCGGCTGCACCCGGGTAAAGCCATCAAACTCAATCACCCGACCCCTGGCAGTGAGTCGGCAGTCGGCGGCAGTGACCACCAAGGTGGTTGAAAGATAACGGGCGGGGTTCATTTGACAGGCCACGAACTGACGCCAGATCAGGTCGTAGAGACGCTCTGCATCGGGCTCCATGCCCGACAGCAAGCTACTGCGCAGCGTGACATCCGACGGACGGATCGCCTCGTGGGCTTCCTGAGCACCCTCGCGCGAACCGTAGCGAATGGGTTCAGCAGGCAAATACTCTGACGGGAAATCTTTTTTAATCAAATTACGACACGCACTCACCGCCTCATCGCTGAGATTGGTGGAGTCAGTTCGCATGTAGGTGATGTAGCCTGCCTCGTAGAGACGCTGCGCAAGCGTCATGGTCTTCTTGACGCTGAATCCCATGCGCGTACTCGCCGCCTGTTGGAGCGTTGAGGTGATAAAGGGGGCGGACGGCTTGGAGCTCGTTTTACGTGACTCGAGATCTGTAACGCTGAAGCTGGCATCGCGCATGGCATCCACCGCTGCCTCGGCTTCTGCCTGATTCTTTGGCTCAAATTTCTCGCCACCCCGATGGGTCACCATGAACCTGACAGGCTCAATATCACCCGCGGTTAGCAGTGCGTGGACCTCCCAGTATTCCTCGGGCACGAACGCGCGAATCTCCCGCTCTCGCTCTACAATCAGGCGCACCGCGACTGATTGAACCCTACCTGCAGACAGGCCGCGTGCGACCTTGGCCCACAGCAGCGGACTGACTTCGAAGCCGACTACCCGATCAAGAAAACGTCGCGCCTGCTGGGCGTGTACGCGTGCCACGTCCAATACTCCGGGCTCCTTGAAGGCATCTTGAATGGCCTTTTCAGTGATCTCGTTAAAGACCACCCGGTGGTAACGGCTGGTGTCCCCGCCGATCGCTTCCTGCAGGTGCCAGGCGATCGCCTCGCCCTCCCTGTCGAGGTCAGTCGCTAGGTAGATGGCGTCGCTGTCCTTCGCGATCTTTTTCAACTCACTCACCACTTTCTCTTTACCGGGCAAAATCTCGTAGCGGGCTTGCCAGCCGTTATCAGGGTCAATACCCATCCGTCGAACCAACTGCTCACGCTTTTTGCGGGCCTGGTAGCGCGCCTTCTCGTCAGGCGCCATTTTGCGAGTGATGGCGGCTTGAGCAGCACGCTCCTTCGGGTCAGTGGGCCTAGCATTTCCCGAAGTGGGCAGATCGCGAATATGCCCCACGCTGGACTTCACAATGAAATCCTTGCCGAGATATTTGTTAATGGTTTTCGCCTTGGCGGGCGACTCCACTATGACCAGTG
>CAJXDE010000010.1 GCA_913052635.1 uncultured Halieaceae bacterium | reverse complement strand
CTTCAGGTCTGACCCAGCGTCGGGCTCGGTGAGGCCAATACCGCCGCGCAGCTCCCCGGTGGCGAACTTGGGCAGAAAATGCTCTCTCTGCGCCTGCGTGCCGGCGCGTTCGACACAGCTCGCCATAATCAGATGGGAGTTGAAGATGCCCGAGGGCGCCATCCAGACTTCACATATCCGCGAGACGATCCGCGAATAGGTCGAGGCGCTAAGGCCCAAGCCGCCATATTCTTCAGAGATCGTAGCGCCAAAGAGCCCGAGCTCCTTCATCTGCTCCACCAAATCGCCTGGGTATTCGTCCGCCTGATCGAACTCGCGCGCGATAGGCCGCAGTTCCTGTTCGACCCACTTGTCGATGGTGGCCAGAATTTGTTGTTCGACCGACGCGTCGTGGCTCATGCTGTTTCTCTCGGAAAAAGGGGTTAGGCGGGGTTGCGCTTGGGAATGAGGACCTGACGTTCGAAGACACACACCTCGGTGTCGTCCTGGTTAATACCGCGAGTCAGCACGCTGACGATGCCCGCATTGGGCCGCGAGCGCGACTCACGCTTGTCTAGCACCTCCGTGTTGGCGTAAAGGGTATCTCCCGGAAAGACCGGAGCAGGCAATTTGATTTCTTTCCAGCCCAAATTGGCGATGGCGGCCTCACTCACATCCGATACGCTCATGCCCACGATGATCGCCACCGTGAGCGGGCTCGCGACTAGTGGTCGACCAAACTCGGTCTCTGCGGCGTACTCCTCATCAAAATGAAGTGGGTGGGTATTCATTGTCAGCAAGGTGAACCAGGCGTTGTCGTGTTGCGATATCGTCCTTCCTGGCAGGTGGTGATAGATATCTCCCACGGTGAAGTCCTCAAAGTGACGGCCACTTTGATGAGCGTAGCGCGCCTTTGCAGTGGTTTTAGCCATGATCAAATACCTTGTCAGAATGGCGGAACGGGTTGTGGTCACCCGATAACCATCTAAAATGTCTGGACAAATCAAGTCTGGGGGGTTCAGGCCTGTCATGCAAGTTGAGCAAGTAAAAAAGCGGCCGGGAGATGGCGCGCAGAGCTCATCCAGACTGCCGCTGTACCGACAGATCTCGGACACCTTGCTCGCTGGAATCCGAGATGGGAAGTTTCCCGTCGGCACCTTTTTACCCGGCGAACTGGAGCTGATCGATCGCTTCGACGCCAGCCGGCATACGATCCGCGAGGCGTTACGTGTGCTGGAGGACATGGGTCTCGTTAAGCGGCAGCGGGGCCGTGGCACGCTGGTGCTTTCCACCGAGGCTTCTCCTGCGTTCGTGCAAATGGTGCGTTCGCCATCGGAACTCTTCAGTTATCCCGACAGCAGTATTTTTAGAATACTCTCCGATGAGCGCATTACGGCGGACAAATCCTTAGCCAGAGAGTTGGGCTGTCAAGTGGGAGACCAGTGGGTGCAAATTTCGGGCTTGCGGACGCTGGGCGATGAGGGCATGCCGATCTGTCTGGCCAATGTGTATGTCATCCCCGAGTACGGCTCTATCGCCCAGCGGCTGGGTGGGAGTTCACGTCCGGTTTACGAGATGATTGCTGAGATCTTCAAGGAATCGATCGAGAACATCACGATTCGCCTCACTGCGGGCGTCCTTTCAGAGCAAAAAGCCGCAGTCCTAGGAGTCGAGCCGGGCTCGCCCTCGCTCAGCGTAAGTCGTTTTTATCAAGGGAGAGGCGGGCGAATTTTCGAGGCGTCTATCTCTGAACATCCCGCGAGTAACTTCAGCTATAACTTCGAATTCACCCGCGGCTGGCAGACCGCCGATCATTGGTCCTGGAACAACTGATATGAGCCCCGAAGATTTCACGCCCATTCGCAGTTTTCTGTTCACGCCCGCGAACCATCCCCGGCGCGTTGAAAAGGTTTTTGAGGTGGGTGCCGATGCCGTCATCCTGGACCTAGAAGATGCCGTGGCGATCAGTGAAAAACCCGCAGCGCGACAGTGTGTGGTGGATGCTTTCACCGCCCGCCCCAACAGCGGCACGCGGCACTACGTCCGGGTGAACAGTATCGATACGCCTTATTGCGCTGAAGACATCAAAGCCACCGTCGGGCCATGGCTCGATGGTGTGGTGTTGCCAAAGGTGGAGTCGCGGGCCTGTCTCAATCAGCTGGAAAACCTCTTGGCCGCTGCCGAAACGGCGCAGGGTATGGCAGTGGGTAGCTTGGACCTGATGCCCATTATCGAGACGGCGGCAGGTGTTGAAGGAGCGAGGAAGATTGCCACTGCCGATAGTCGCATCAAGCGCATGGCATTTGGCGGCGGGGACTACACGCTGGATCTGAATTACGAATGGCACGCGGATGAGTCGGTTTTGGCCTATGCGCGAGCGAAGCTGTCTCATGCGGCGCGTCTGGGCAATCTCGAAGCGCCGATCGACACGGTAGTGTTGCAAATCAAAGATGACGAGCGGTTTTTGCAGTCCGCCCAGCACGGCAAGCAGTTCGGCTTTGGCGGCAAACTTTGTATCCACCCCGCCCAGATCCCCCTAACGCATCAGGTATTTACGCCCTCCGACGAGGAGATTGCCTACGCCCGCGCCGTGGTGGCGGCTTTCGAAGCTGCAGAGGCAGAGGGCTCGGCTTCCATCCAGTTGGACGGTTATTTCATTGACTACCCGATTGTTTATAAAAGTCAGCGTATCCTCGCGTTGGCGGACTCATTATTGAGCTGACAGGCCAATAGCCGGCTCGGCGGTCGGTATCCGCATGCGGTTGGTGTATCATGTCCGGACATTTCTGGAGTCCCTGATGCAGGCATCACCGCTCACTCACCAAAGCGCACCGTTGAGCCGCGCGATCGCTGATCGCGCAATTGCGTTGCAGCAAGATCAGGTTCCGCAAGACGTGTGGGATTACCTCAAGCTGTGTTTGGCGGATGCCGTCGGAATTGCCTTCGCCTCACGCGCTTACGATTTTGCGCACACCTCTCTGGACTCGCTTAATTTGCTGGGTAGCAACGGTGTGTCGACCATTATTGGCCAGTCCGCGACGGTGTCGCTGCGCGACGCAGCTTTGATGAACGGATTGCTGGTGCATGGGTTGGACTACGACGACACCCACCTGGCGTCGGTCGTCCATTGCTCCGCCAGTGCTTTCCCCGCAGCACTGGCGCTGGCTGAGCAACGCGGCCTGAGTGGCGCAGAGCTCCTCCTTGCTACCTTAATGGCGATCGAAGTCGACGCCATGCTGGGCACTCAGGCGGGCGGGGTATTCCAGCAGGTGGGCTTCCACCCTACAGGTGTTGTTGGCGTATTTGGCGCGACCGTTGCCACTGCACGCATGATGGGGGCCAACAGTGAAGCGTTGGTGCGTGCACAGGGTGTGGCGCTCAGTTTCAGCAGTGGCAGCATGGCGTTCTTGGATGATGGCAGTTGGACTAAGCGACTGCATCCAGGATGGGCAGCCTCTGCAGCTGTGCAAGCCGCGGCGTTGGGCGTTGCCGGTTTTCAGGGTCCAGGCGAGGCATACGGAGGGCGCTTTGGGTTTTATGCGCTGTTCGCGCCGGGCACCTCGGTGGACACTGAGACCGTATCCTCCCAGCTATTCCGCGACTGGGCACTGCGCACCGTCGCCATCAAGCCCTATCCCATCTGTCACTTTAATCATGCACCTGTAGACGCCGCACTGGTTTTGCGAGAGCAGCACGGTTTGACGCCAGATAAGATCGCGTCGGTCACTATCGGTCTTGATGAACGCCAGTTTGGTGTGGTGGTTGATCCGATTGAGGCCAAGCGAGCGCCGCAAAGTGAGTACGACGCGAAATTCAGTGCGCCGTACGCAGTGGCTACCGCGCTTTGCAAAGGGCGCTTTACGCTGGCTGATCTGGAAGACGCTGCGCGAGTGGACACCGAGGTGCTGTCGCTCGCGCAGCGGATCGAATGCACCCATGACGACCGGTCACGCTACCCCGATGCTTTCTCGGGCGGCGTTAAAATCACCCTAACAGACGGTACCGAGCTGGAGCACTTCGAAGCGGTAAATCGAGGTGCGGAGGGGCAGCTACTCTCCGCTGAGCAAGTGAAGGCCAAATTTCTCGATAACTGTGCGCTCACTATTTCAGCGGATAAAGCAGAGCAGTTATGGAGTGCAATGTTAAACCTCGACGAGATGAATGACGTAGCAGAGTTGACGGCGCTGCTGCGAACACAAGCCAACAGGGCGGCCTGACGGCGCCCCGGGAGCGAAGCATGTTGATGAAAGCCGGTGGTCGCATCATGAGCGCGGCCGATTACGAAGAGAGTCTGCGCGAGTACAGCCCAACGGTGTATGTCGACGGTGACCGCGTCGAATCCGTTGCCGATGATCCGCGGCTACAGCCTGGTGTGCGCGCGGTCGGTGTGACCTACGATTTTGCGCAGAAACCCGAGTACGGCGCGTTAATGCTGGCCGAGCAGGCGACTTCGGGTAAGACCGTGAACCGCATGTTGCACATCAATCGCCACAGCGAGGACCTGCTTTCCAAATTGGAGGCAGTGCGACTGGTCTGCCGTGAGAGTGGTTGTGCGCAGCGTTATCTGACCCACGATGCGCTCAATGCGATTTATCAGGCCACCTGGCAGATGACAGAGAACACTGGGGGAGAGCAGCACGAGCGCTTCCTGTCCTATCTGCACCGCGTTCAGGATGAGGATCTGACTCTCGGGGTGGCCATGACCGACGGCAAGGGAGATCGCAGCAAGCGGCCGGGAGACCAGCAGGTCGCCGACAGCTACGTGCACATTACCGAGCGGCGGGCTGATGGCATCGTGATTTCAGGCGTGAAGGCCATCGTCACCGGTGGGCCATATATGCACGAGCTACTGGTGATGCCCTGCCGGACAATGCGTAAGGAAGATGCCGACTTCGCGGTCTGCTGTGCGGTACCCATCGATGCCAAAGGGCTCACGATCATTTCGCGGCCAGCGGGCCGGCCCGGCGAGGCAGATGCGCATTTCAGCGCAAAGTACGGCCAAAGTACGGCTGTGTGCCATTTTGATCAGGTACTGGTGCCCTGGGATCAGGTGTTCTTTGCGGGTGAGCATGACTATACCGAGCATCTGGTGACGTCCTATGCCAACCATCACCGACACAGTTGCATCGGTGCACGCGCCGGTTTCGGAGACTTACTGATTGGCGCGGGTTCTCTCATGACAGAGGCCAACGGTCTCGATATGGACACCGTCCCCCATTTGCGCGACAGCATGGCCGAGCTCATCAAACTGGTGGAAGGTTTTTTTGCTTGTGGTGTGGCGGCGTCGGTGTATGGCGTTGAGGATCCCTGCGGGTCATGGATGCCGGAGCCCGTGTTCTCAAACGTCGGTAAATTACTGCTGGCGACGCAAATTTACGATATGCATCGCATTGCGCACGAAGTGTCTGGCGGGTTGATCGTGGCCTTGCCAGGGCCCGACGAAGACCACAACCCAGCAACCTCCGGCGACCTCGCCTCAGTGTTGGCGGGGCGCCCAGATATCCCTTACGACCAACGGATGCAGGTGGCCCGGTTTATGGAGGATATCACCGCCTCATCAACAGGTGGCTGGTACTCCGTCATCAGCTTGCACGGGGGTGGCTCGCCTCAGGCGATGAAGCGCGAGATCTATCGGCGGTATCCCATCGAAGAGAGACGTTCGTTGGTGGAGCGATTGCTGGATCGCGGCGTGGCAGAGACCGGCGCTTCTGGGGCACCGAACCGTCAAAAACAGCCGGGTCAGTGCTGCGCGACGGGCTGTCAGCCTCCCGCGCTACCTGAGAACGATGCTGAGGAGTAAATCCATGGCCGCACGCCTCTGTTAGAGGAGGGCGGCTTGGCAATCCCCCGGGTTAGAACGGCACCGCCAAGTCGGCTGGTGGCAGGATGGTGGTGCGTTTCATCAAACGCGCATGCGCAGGATCAAAAGGATCTCTGCGGTGCATCGTGCAGGCGTTGTCCCACATGAGTGCATCACCGGGTTGCCAGGCGTGTGAGTAAACAAACTCCGGTTTGGTGGTCCAGTCAAAGAGAAAGGCCAGCATCTCGGCACTCTCGGCAGCATCCCAGCCCACGATCTCGGTCGTCATGCCGGGGCACAGATAAAGCGCTTTTCTTCCCGTTACCGGGTGCGTGCGCACAATCGGATGATGGATATCCGGCGATCGCGCTTTTTGCTTGTTGTTGGTGGGTACGCTGTAAGCCTGATTAAAGGCCTCGTAGGACTGATTGGCCAGACAGCCGTCCAACTTCTCACGCGTTGCCTCGGGTAGGGTTTCCCACGCAGCACACATGTCCGCGAATTCCGTATTGCCGCCCTCCGGGGGGAGCGTATCGGCCATGAGCAGAGAACCCACGGCAGGCTTGGGTAGGTAGATCTGATCGTAGTGCCAACCCACTTCGGTATCGGAAAGAATCCCGATGCGCCGCCCGTCTTGTTCCATATTGGAAACATAAAGAATCTCGGGGTGTTCGGGGGAGAGGTACTCCTCTCTCACGTGAATCTCAAGGTCGCCGAACTGGCGACTGAAACCCACGAGCGTTGCCTCATCGAAGGACTGATTTCGGAAAAGCAGCAGTTTGTGCTCCGCCCACAGCTCCCGGACTGCCGTTATGTCCTCCTGCGAGGGTGTCCCGGGAAGCTGGAACTCCAGCACTTCAGCGCCGAAGCTAGCGCCCAGTGAGCGTGTGCCATACATGAACGAGGCCTCAAATCTGGTGAAGCCTAATTGTACGGACATTAGACAGAAATACCAACTGACAGCGCGCTGGAACCGGTCTTCAGGTGGGTCGCTGGCGCCTGAACTCGAGTGCCATGACCCCGATTAATACTAGTGCAATGCCAAGCCATTGGGCTGGGGTGAGAACCTCGCCTGTGAGCTCCTGCGCCATGATGGCAGTGGCGGGTGGCCCGAGTGTACTGATCAGCGAGGCCTTGGAAGCGCCGACTCGGCGCACGCCCTCGGCCATGAGGAATAGCGGCAAAACGGTAGAGAAGACCACCAACGCTGCGAGCGTCCACCAGGCGGCAACGGATAGATCGACATTCTCCCAGCCTGCGAAAATTTGATAGTGGACGGACATGCCGACTGCGGCTGCGGTCATGGCAGTCAGCGTAAATAGGCCGCTGCCCAGCCGCTGGGTCAGTTCACCGCTGATGAGGGTGTAAACGGCGATGCTCAGTGAGCAGAACAGTATCCACGCCATGCCAGACCATTGGCTGGCCGAGAGGCGGGCGTTTAAGGTGCCGGTCACCAGTACGACCCCCAGCGTGGTCAGCAGCAACGCGAGTAGCACTCTTGCCGAGGGGGGCTGCCGCGAAATGAGCGTGGTAATGATGACCACGAAGATGGGGTAGGCAAACAGCAATGGCCGCTCGACGCTGGCGTCGATGATGGTCAGGGCATAAAAATTCGCCAGTGCCCCGAGATAGTAGCAAAGGAATCCGGCAAAGAGGGCGAGAAGCAGGTCGTCGCGCCGGGAGGTGGCGTCCCGCTCCGCTGTGGTTGTACTCCGATATAGCCACGCCAGCAGCGCGAAGCCCGGCACCGCCAGTACCGAGCGAATGGCGGCGACGTCGTGAAAGCTGAGGCCCATGTTATATAGGGCTTTTGCGAAGAGCCCCTTGGCGGCTAGCAGGACCGCCCCGATGGCTACCAACAGCCCGCCAATCAGACGGGGGTTTTGGAAGGCGGTCAGGTGCGGCTTCCCCCAGCAGTGAGTTCGCTGAGGACTTCGTCGGTTGTCAGGACGCGGGACCAAAGTCGTTTCAGCATGGTCAGCGTGGCTTCCTGCATCTCTTCGCTATCGGTGCCGGTGGCGTCGCTGGTCACCACCACGCGATATTGCAGATCGCAGGCCTCCATCGACGTCATGGCAACACAGTTGTTGGTGGAGACACCGGTAGAGACCACGGTATCGACACCCAGTGCGCGAAGCGAGCTGTCCAGCGCGGTCGAGCGGAACGCTCCCTGCGTTGTCTTGTTCAACACCAGATCACCTGGTCCGGGCTTCAGCGCATCGACCACCTCGTGTTCGGGCTGACCCGCAATGTTGTTGGTGGCTTTGATGATCGGGGCGATGTGATGGGGCGCGTCGCTGGCATCTGATGCGTTGGCCCCATAGGTAATCCAGATCACGTGTGCGCCGGCCTCGCGAAACCCCGCGATGAGTTTTTGGATGTTGGGGATCAGCAGTTTATCGATGCGATCAAAGCGATATTGCGCCGACTCGCTCTGGCCCTGTTCAGCCAGGAGTTTGCCAAGCCCCATGTTGCGATTGCCGGTGGCGTTCTGCATATCGATGACGAGCAGGGCTGTACGACGGGGCTCGAGGGAAAACTGCTGGCTGAAGTTGTCAATAAAGCTGGGCTGGCTCATAGCGGGATCGCCGTCCTTGAAACATCCGTACATTCTAAGTCATATTGCGTGACCGACGTGACCAAGACAACGGAACCCCGCGACCATGGATAAATTTGCAGAGGCTGGCTACGGTCAGCGCGATATCGGATTTGGTGAGCGGCCAGCGCTCGTGATGGTCGATTTCCAGCAGGGCTTTACCGACGCCAGCAATCCACTGGGCCGTAGCGACCACGTGCAACGTGCGGTGGATAACACGGCGGTACTGCTCGCGGCCTGCAGGGCCAAGGGTATTCCTGTTGCTTCCTGCGCGGTGTCCTGGGGCGGTCCTGACGAAATGACCTATTGGAAGATCGACTCACTCTACGACGGCAGCTTCTACCACGGGCATCCCTGCACTGAGCTAGACCCACGCATCCGGGACGATGACTACATCTTCCAGTTTATTAAAACGGCGCCCTCCATTTTTTATGAGACGCCGCTCAAACCTTGGTTGGTCACGCATTGTATCGACACCACTATCATCACTGGTTGCACGACCTCGGGGTGTGTGCGCGCCTCAATCGTGGACAGCTTCTCAGCCGGCTACCGCACCATCGTCCCTGCTGACTGCTGTGGTGATCAGGACGAGGAGGCCCATGCGAGCAACCTCCGCGACGTGGGTAGACGCTATGCCGATGTCACTGATCTGGAGAGCGTGCTGGCACATATCAATGGACTCTGAGCCATCGCTTTGGTCGCTCAGCGCCTGCCAACTTAACGAAACACCAATGAATTCGCTTACCCGCTAGGAGAACAAACATGCCTATTGCCCAGATCAACGGACACGACATGTACTACGAGGTGCATGGTGATGGTCCGCCAGCCGTTTACATCGGTGGCTGGGATACCTTCTGTCACGGCCGGCATCATTATCTGGCGAGGGGCATGACCGATCAGTTCTCCACCGTCATCATTGATTACCGGGGCCTCGGTGAGTCAATCGATGACTACTCGATGGAACCCTCTACGCAACTGTTTGCCGACGACATCATTGGCCTTTTGGACCACCTCAACATGAAGTCGGTGTACTTCGTAGGGCTGGTGGGCATTGGGGCGTGTATCGGTCAGTGGGTAGCGGTTAAGCGGCCTGATCTGGTGCGCTGCATGGTGAATATGGGTTGCTGGACCTGGGCCGATCCCATGCTCTCCGACCACCTTCAGGCCTTTGGTGACATCCACGAACACGCGGGATTCCACGCCTTTCAGTCGATGGTAGCCTCCCTGTCGTTCAAGCCCGATTACTACAATGCCAACCGCGAAAAGCTGCTCGGTAGCGGCGGTGTATGGGGTGCGCTCGAGGGTCGTATCCAAACCCACCTGCGCTTTGTGCAAGCATGCCGGGGACATGATATTCGGCCCCACCTTGGTGATATCGAGGCGCCGACACTGGTGATTCACGCGGGGGAAGACATTATCACCGGGCCTCGGACTACCAAGCCTCTCGAGGAGGGGCTCAGAAACTCGGTGGGGGTCACCATGGATGATGTCGCCCACGTGGTGGCTGGCAAAGAAGAGAAGATTGCCTTCGGCAGGATCCTCTTCGACTTCTTAGGGGCTCATTGAGAGTCAGTGGTGCTTAGATAATCCCTCGTGCGGCCAAATTCTCGAGATCTCCCACGCCCAATTCCTCACCGAGAATCTCCTGATTATCCGCCCCGAGGCCGGCGCCGCAATGTGTCTGCAGGCGCTGCTGATCGATCTTGATGGGATTGCTCAGGCCCCGATACTCGCCGAACTCGCGGTGGGTCATGGTTTGCATCATACCGATGGAGGCCACGAAGGGATTGTCTAAAGCGTTGGGTAAGTCGAACACCGGCGCCACGGGAATGTAGGTCTGTAGCTTTTCGAACCAGTGGTCGGTGTCTTGTGTCTGGAAGATCTCGTCCAGAACCTCGGTCAAGGCATCGCGGTTTTCCGCGCGCCCGGCTATGGAATTAAAGCGGGGATCATCTGCCAATTCTGTGTGCTCCGAGCGTTCCAGCAGCAGCTGCCAAAACTTGTCTGTCATGCACATGATGAAGATCCAGCCGTCGCGGGTTTTATAAAGTTGCACCGGCGTGTTGTAGGGGTGGGCCGACCGCGCCACGCGACCCGTCTCGATGCCGTGGTTGAGGTACCAGGTGCCGGGATAGGTCAGCTGGTGTAGCGCCACATCAAACAGGCTGATATCCACGTCGCGTCCGCCCTGGTTGGGTCGCGCCAACAGTGCCGAGACGCAGCCCAGCGCCGCCACGACTCCGGTCATGAAATCGATCATCGACAAGCCAAAGCGGGAGGGTGGCGTACCGGGCTCGCCGGTCACTGATAAAAAACCGCACTCGGCTTGCATCAGGTAGTCATAGCCCGGCCAATCAGCGCGGTCGTTATCCCGTCCGTAGGCCGAGATGTGTGTGCAAATAATGTTGGGCTTGACGCCTTTGAGGTCATCATAGGTCAGCCCCATCTTCGCGGGCTGGCTGCCGCGCAGATTGTTCCAGACCACGTCGCTCTTTTTGACCAGTTCATGAAACAGCGCGCGGCCCTCGTCGCTTTTGAGATTCAGCGTCACGCTTTTTTTGGCGAGGTTAAATGCCTGAAAGTAGGCGCTGTCGTCATCGGCAAGGGTAACTGACCCTGACTGACGCGATGGGTCGCCGCCCGTGGCGCGATTCTCGATCTTGATCACCTCGGCTCCCAGTTCGGCGAGATACATCGACCCATAGGGGCCCGCGCCAAACTGCTCAATAGCCAGTACACGAATGCCGGCGAGGGGTTTCATCATGGTGGGCTCCAGCGAATCTCGGATGTGAGAGGGATGATACCTTGCACCTGTCTGCAGATTGGTGCATCTTTGGATTGGAAGCGGAATTGTAGCAAATGTCCGGTCAATTGTTTTGAGTGCCGCTGAGCACTCGCAGTTTTCTGAACCCTGCGACTCGCATTGCGATCAATAGAAGATCTATAACAAGAGGAGGCCAATCATGCCTTATCGTCTTGGTGTCGACGTCGGCGGCACATTTACCGACCTGATTCTCGTTGATGAGAAATCGGGTTCCATCCACACAGCGAAAGTCCCAAGTACCCCCTCTGATTCATCGATCGGCGTCATGAACGGTGTTGCAAAGGTCTGCGACAACGCCGGAGTAGACCCCTCTGAAATCGCGCAGGTTATGCACGGCACCACGGTCGCGACGAATACGGTGCTGACCGGAACCGGGGCTAAAGTCGGATTGGTGACCACTAAAGGCTATAGACAGGTACTGCAGATCGCGCGCTCTTACGTGCCGGGCGGCCTGGGTGGTTGGGTGATCTACAACAAGAGCCAACCACTTGCCCCGCTCTCGTGCACGATTGAGGCTGACGAGCGCATGGGAGCCGACGGCTCTGTGGTGCGAAAGCTGAATAAGACTTCATTGACCAGAGAGCTGAAACGGCTCAAGAAAGAAAATATCGAGGCGTTGACGATCTCGCTGGTGAATTCCTACGCCAACCCAGCCCACGAAAAGGAAGTCGAGAAAATCGCCAAGCAGGTGCTACCCGGTATTCCGGTCTCGCTCTCTTACGACGTGGTGCCAGAGATGCAGGAATACGAGCGAACGATTACGACGGTGGCTAACTCCTACGTCCGGCCTAAAGTTGCTGCGTACGTGAAAAGCCTCGAGCGAAAACTCAAAGCCAAAATGAAGGACGTGAAGCTTCACATCCTCCGCTCTGACGGGGGCATGGCCTCGGCCAAGGTCGCCCAATCCCTGCCAGTCAATCTGCTGATGTCGGGGCCCGCTGGTGGTGTATCCGGTGCCGTTTGGGTCGCCAAACAGGCGGGATTTGAAAACCTGCTGACCTTCGATATGGGCGGCACCTCTACCGATGTGGCACTGGTGCAGGACAGCAATGCACAGTTGCGGAGAGAGACAACCGTTGGCGACGTGACCGTGAGAGCATCCTCGGTCGACGTGCGCACCGTCGGTGCCGGGGGCGGCTCGATCGCTCACGTGCCCGAGCTCACGGGAGCATTACGTGTGGGTCCGGAAAGTGCCGGCGCCGAACCTGGACCGGCTGTCTACAACAAAGGTGGCGACCTGCCGACCGTAACCGACGCCAATGTGGTGCTTGGCTACTTGCCCAGCGAAGTGCGGCTGGGTGGCGATATGGAAATTCGCAAGGACCTCGCTGAAAAGGCGATCAAGCCGGTTGCAGACGCGTTAGGTATTTCAGTGAAGCGCGCCGCTGCGGGCATCATCGATATTGTGAACGAGAACATGTACGGCGCACTCCGACTGGTTTCAGTGGAGCAGGGTTTTGACCCCCGCGACTTCGCACTGATCGGGTTTGGCGGCGCGGGCCCTCTGCACGCCAACGCACTCGGTAAGTTAATGAATAGCTGGCCGGTGATCATTCCCCCTGGTCCGGGTGTGCTCTGCGCTTACGGGGACGCGACCACGCGCGTGCGTGACGAGGCGTCGCGAACCTTTATCCGGCGTTTCGCCAACATCTCGCCCTCCGAGCTGACCAAAACCTATCAACAGCTGGCGAATAAGGCGCTCAAAACGCTGGAAAAAGAAGGCGTTCCCAAGGCACATCGTTCGGTGACCTACCAGGCGGATATTCGTTATTCGGGGCAAGGACTCACGCTGACAGTCGACTTCGACCTCAAGAAGCTGAAGTCCAAGGGCTTGTCGGTAATTGGCGATCCTTTTGATGACATGCATCGACAGCTATTTACCTTTGCGCTCGATGCGGACAAGGAAATTGTGAATGTCCGTGCGGTGGCGCAAGGCAAGAGCGCCGAAATCGACGCGAAGAAAGTGACTGGCTCTGGCAGCCGCACACCGGTCGCGGCCGCCAAGATCGGGACGTCAAAAGTCTTCATGGACGGCAAAAATATGGAAGCAAACCTTTACCGACGGGATCAGCTGAAAGCCGGTAACAAAATCGATGGACCCGCGATCGTACTCGAGATGGATTCGACCACGGTCATCCTGTCCGGTCATACCGGCAACGTCGACAAGTTCGGCAACATCCTGATAGCACCGTCAGCTTGAGCGAGGGGAGATAACAATGTCTGCAACAATCGTTGAAACCAACACCAAGAAATTCAAGCGCAAGGATATCGACCCAATCACCCTCGACATCATCGAAAACGCGATGATGAACGCCCGCTACGAGATGGATGCGGTCGTGTTTCGAACGGCAATGTCACCGGGTATTCGTGAGCAAAACGATATGTTCCCGATGATCGCCAATTTGGAAGGCAAGATGGTGGTCGGCCAGTTCGGTAGCTTTATTCACGGCTTCAAAGAGGCCTACGACGGCACTATCGAAGAGGGTGACCTGTTCCTGACCACCGACCCCTACGCCTGTAACGGCGCCATTAGCCACATTAACGATTGGCTTTTGCTGCGGCCGATCTTCAAGGACGGCCGGCTGATTGCCTACGCCGCCATGTTTGGCCATATGACGGACGTGGGCGGTAAGGTGCCGGGCAGTCTGCCAACTGACGCGCGGGAGATTTTTGAGGAGGGTATTCGCGTGCCGCCTCTTAAGATCTTCAAAAACGATGAGCTGCAGACGGATGTGCTGAATTTGATTCTGCATAACAGCCGCATGCCAACCTGGAATCGCAGTGACTTCAATGCCCTAGTTGCCGCCATGCGGACCGCTGAAAAGCGCGTCATCGAGATGGCGGAGCGCTTTGGTGACGATGAGTATTACTCAGCCTTGGACGAGCTTTTGGCCCGTAACAAGCGCGCTATGGGCCGGTTGATTAAGGACACCGTACCGACGAAAAAGCAGCACTTTGAGGATTATATTTGTGATGACGGGCTGGGCATGGGGCCATATCGCATCAAGTGTTCGATGTGGCGTGACAAAGACAAAGTCATCTTCGACTTTGACGGCACAGATCCGCAGTCGATCAGCTCGATCAATTTCTATCTCAACGAAGAGATGTTCAAGATGTTCTGCGGCGTTTACATGATCATGGTGTTTGATCCCCAGATTATGTTTAACGACGGTTTCTATGACCTGATGGAAGTGCGGATTCCCGAAGGCACGCTGCTCAAGCCGCGTGAACCCGCCGCACTCTCGTGTCGCACCCACGCCTTGGGTAGGATTTTCGACGTCTTGGGCGGTCTTTTGGGCCAGGGTGATCCCGACTTCCTCGCGGGCGCTGGCTTCTCTGACAGCCCGCACTTCATGTACTCGGGCTACGACAAGAATGGTGAGTGGTATCAGCTCTACTCCATTGGCTTTGGTGGGATTCCGGGTAAACCCTCGGGTGACGGGCCCGACGGGCACTCGCTGTGGCCAAGCTTTACCAACGTGCCAAACGAGTTCCTCGAGAGTTACTTCCCGCTGCGTATCGAAGCTTACGAGACGATCACTGACAGCGGTGGTGCGGGCTACAACCGCGGTGGTAACGGCCTGCGGATGGGCTACTGCTTCCTGGAGCCGGGCACCATCTCTATCCACGATGACCGTTGGCTGACCTACCCGTGGGGTGTTAACGGTGGCTTGCCGGGACGTCGTTCGGAGAAGATTCTCAAGCGTGTCGATGGCAGTGAAGAGATGATGCCCAGTAAGTGCGACCGGATTACCGTTAACGCCGGGGACATTCTTTACTTCAACACCTGGGGTGGTGGTGGCTGTGGCGATCCCTTGAAGCGGGAAACCGAGCGCGTTGAGTTCGACGTGCGGGCGGGTTTGGTATCGGTCGAGGGCGCCAAGCGCTATGGTGTGGTGATGAATGCCGACCAAACGGTTGATGAGAAAAAGACCAAAGCGCTGCGCGCCAAGATGGCCAAGCAACGCGGCAAGGTCAAAATGTTTGACCGCGGTGGCGACATTGCCGAGCTGAAAAAGCGCTGCAAGAAAGAGACCGGGCTGGACGCGCCGCGCCAGCCGGAGTTTCAGGCCTGGGCACTCAAGTTCCTTGAGGAGCAGCCCAAGCCCAAGGGCCGTATCAAGATGGCCCGCGGCTGATAAGCTTGCTATCTGAGCTACTGCAAAGCCGGGCCTTGCCCGGCTTTTTCTTGGATCAATCACTCAGGTGGCAATTTGATCGTTGACCGTACAGCCCTGATCGGTCGCCCCTTGCGGGCCGCAACCTATACCGTATCCGAAGTCGACGTGAACGACTTCCTCGGCGTGGTGGCTGAGCCAGACTTCGAGCCAACCGATGGTTTTGAGGCTGGCGCTGAGGCAGCCTCAGGGTGCTTGGCGCCGCCATCCTTTGCGCCTTTCGTTGCGGTGCTTGGCCTACTGAAAACCTTCGACTGGCAGGACGACTTTCTGTTTGATTACCGAACGGGTACGGCCATGTTCGGCGAGCAGTCCATTGAGTTTCATCGACCCTTGGTGGTGGGAGAATCTGTTGCCATCTCGGCAGCCATAAGCGATGTGTATGAGAAGCAGGGCAAGCAGACGTTTGATGTGATCGAAGTTACTTTCCACATTAAGGGTCGCGAAGAGGGGGATCTGCTCTTGTCCGGTCAGCAATCCTACATTCTGTTCAAATGACAGCGCCATTGAACAAAGCGTGGTTTGAGGATTACGAGATCTCGATGGCGCTGCCCACTATTGAGCAGGGGCCAATGGATCGCTTCGATTACATCCCGATTGCGCTGATTTTAAGAGACACCAATCCGCTCCATCTGGATCGCGTCTATGCTCAGGAGCGAGGCCTGCCCGACGTGGTGCAGCAGGGACCGCTGAATCAGGCTTATCTCTATCGTTATTTCACAACGTTGCTGCACGACCCCTGGGATTTGGTGACGACCAAAATGCGCTTTGTTGCCAATGTGTTTCCTGATGACATCTTGACCTGTGGTGGAGAGGTACTGGCCGTGGCGCCCATGGAGGCGGGTGGCGGTATCGTGACCTGTGCCGTGTGGCAACGAAATCAAAAGGGCGAGACCATTCTGAAAGGTGAGGCGATGGCTCGTATTCCCTCACGAGGCTAGCGGGGCAGTCACAAAAGCGCGATACCGGCCTCAGGCGGGGGCCATTTCAGCGAGGATCCGCTCGCGGAGCTCGGACTTGAGTATCTTGGTGGCGCCCATGGGCCAGTCGTCCACAAACCGTACATGCCGAGGAATCTTGAAGCTTGCAATCTCACCGCGGCAAAAATCGATCATCTCAGCTTCCGTCGCTGCCGCATCCGGCACCAGTTCAATGAGCGCGACAGGCACCTCACCGTATTTTTCGTCGGGCAGACCCACAACCTGCGCCAGCTTCACCGCCGGGTGGAGGGCGAGGTAACCCTCTATCTCGACAGCCGCGACGTTCTCACCACCCACTTTCAGCATCTCTTTGAGCCGGCCGCGAAATGTCACACGGCCCTCGGCGTCTAAAACGCCAAGATCACCGGTTCGGAACCATCCGTCGTCCCAGAAAGCTGCCTCGGTTTTCTCGGGGTCGTTGTAATAACCGCGGAAGACGCCGCGCCCGCGGACGACGATTTCTCCGGGTTCGCCGTGCGCCAGCGTCTCGCCGGTTTCCGGGTCGCGCACTTCAACGTCGATGCCCGGCAGCGCTTGACCTGAGCACTCCGAGCGCAGTGGTAGGGGATCGTCGGGATTACACATCGCGACGGACCCGCCGCACTCGCTCATACCAAAGCAGGTGATCTGAGTGGTGTGCGGCATCAGGGACTGCATAGAGACTAGCTCCTCGGGTGGTCCTACATTCAGCATGACGCGCACGTCCTTCAAGGCGTCAGGGGTGTAGCGGGGGTGGTGGAGTATCTGCAGGGTAATGGTGGGGAAAGCGGGGAAGGCGACGGTGACCCGCTCGCGGGTAATCAGGTCAAGCGCCTCGTCCGGCTCAAAGTGAGCCATGGAGACCAGTGTCCCACCGACATGCAGGATGCCGGTGAGCGGCTGGGTGAAGGCGCTATGGAACATAGGCAATGGGTTCCAAACGACATCGCCCGCGATGAGCCGCAAGCGATCTGTGCCACCCACGACGCCGGCATGTTGCAGGACAATATGGTCCAACGGGCAGCCCTTGGGCATCGCTGTGGTGCCTGAGGTATAAAACATCAGCGCGACGTCGGTTATCGCGGTACCGGCGTGGCGTTTCTCAACCTCACTGGGGTATACCGACTCTGCCAAACCGCAGAAGGTGTCGCGATCCATGAAGCCCTCGCGATGCCCTGCGCCCAGAAATATCCGATGCTGCACAGAAGACACTCTCTGCACCCCGGCCTTGTTCAACAGCTCAACGTAGTCCGTGTGTTCTTCGACGATGTCGTTGGTTACTACCACTTTGATACCCGCATCCGCCGTGACATGGGCGATTTCACGTGCCTTGAAGCGGGCGTTGTACAGCACCGGGATCGCGCCGATCAGTGACGCGCCGAACAGCAGGTCGGTGAAATCCAACCCATTGGCCATCAGGATGCCCACGCGATCACCGCGCTCGATACCCAGGGCGATCAGGGATCGACCGATCCGCCTCGCTTGGGCGCCGAGTTCACCGTAGGTGACCCGGTCATCGCCGACAACAATACAGTCACGGTCCGGGTGCTGCCTTGAACCCCGCAGCAATACCTCGCCGAAAGGAATCGTCTCGAAGTCAGCCAGTGACAACAGCGCACCTCATCGCATTTTTGCGGCGTGCCAGAGGCGTCCGGGCTCTTGTCTGGGGGTGGTGTTGGCGCATAGGCACATCACTGTACCCGTATCCCCGGTGACTCGCTATTGGCACGGATATCAGGCCGGCTGTTGGTGATAGCTGTTTCTTGGGGCACAATTCCGGCCCATTGAGCCTGAGGATTGTTGGTCTCATTTACGACTCATATTCTGGCGGGGGAGCCACCATGGCGCGCACCTTACTGATCAAGCTACATTTATATTGTTCTGCTTTTTTCGCTGCCGCGATCGTGTTGGTGGCGGTGTCCGGTGGCCTTTACCTGATCGGTATCAAAGGCTCCATCGAACAGACACCTGTCGGCACCCTCGCTATGGGACAGCAACTCTTGCAGGACCCGAGCGAAGCAAACGTGCAAGCTGCATTGGCTTCCCTTGGTGTCGCTGATTTCGAGTTTGAGTACGTGAAACAAAAAGGCTCACAGCTGATCACTCGGCCCACGACACGGCCGTTTTATACGCTGGATATAAGCGGAGACGGGGCGGTGGTGCAGCTCAACGAACCCTCACTGCAAAAGCGCATGATTGAGCTGCATATGGGGCATGGTCCTACCGCCTATAAGGCCTATCAGCAGGTTTTCGCGGCGGGGATGCTCTTTATTATTTTGACGGGCCTTTGGTTAGGGTTGTCTTCTACTCGGCTCCGTTACTCTACCGCAATGATCTCGGGCGCCGGAGTGATTCTGTTCCTGTGGCTCGCGCTTTCGTAGCCGAGCAACAATAAATAAGTACCCAATAAAAAGCCGGGCATTGCCCGGCTTTTTATTGGGTTCAGAGCCTCAGAAGTCCCACTGGACCTCTACGCCCGCCGTGCGGTAGGTGCCTGGTGTCACAAATGCGCCGCCAAATTCTGGCGCCATAATCACTTCTCCTACGTATTCTTCGTCGAACAAGTTGCGAGCAAAAGCGGTCACTCTCCAACCCTCACCACCTATGCCGACTCTGAGATTCGTGATGCCGTAGGCGTCAACCTTCGTCTTGGAATAGCTGGTGGCCAAACCTCCGAACAATACGGCAGGCACCTCATATGGAAGTCCCTCAAAGTCATACGACTTGGGTACATCAAGATCACTGCCCTGAACGACGTGATAGAAAACGTCCCCTTGATAGGCATACTCAATGCGAGCCAGCACATTCAGATCGCCGAAGTTCTGGTCCCAAGTTAGTGCCAGGTTCGCGGTAAATTCGGGCGCGTTGGGGACATCGTTGCCCACAACGTAGGGGCGAACTGTCATGGCGTCGATCTCTCCATCGATCGTGCTATAGCCGGCATCCAATCGAAGGCTATCGGTCATTTGCCATGAAGCGCCAACCTCGAAGCCCTGAATGGTGACTTCGTCGATACCTTCAACAGTTCTTAATAGACCGAAGGGGCCTACGTAGAATTCGAAGAACTGCATGTCATCGACTTCGGTGTGGTACGCAGCGGCGTTCAGCTGCAGGTTGCCGTCCAGCAATGTGGAGCGGAAACCCACCTCGAACGAGCTGGAGGTCTCTTCCTCGTAGATTTCGGGCGGTGCCACAGGCAGGCCATCAGGGTTTACCAGGAACAAGCTGATGGTCTCGGTGCCACCGAGGTTGTTAAAGCCTCCGGTCTTGAAGCCAACGCCCCAGCTACCGAACAGGGTCGTATTTTCAGACAGGTCATAAGTCAAACTGATCTTGGGCTGGATGGCGTCGAATTCTTCGCTACGATCTGCTACTCGCGCGCTCACCGCACCTGTCGACAGGTCGATAAAGGCAGGGTTCCAAGGTGTGCCGCCTAAAGGCGCGCCGTTTAGCGTACAGCCACCCTCAAAGAAGGTCCCGCAGTAGTTGATATTGGTCGAGACGTACCCAGCAGCTGGGCTGGGTACTGCATTGCTGACCTCTCGATCCTCGATGTCGTATCGCAGTGCAAAGGACAACTCCATGCGATCGGTAACGTCGTAGTTAATGGAGCCAAAACCGGACAATACAGTCGTTTCGAAGTCATCCAATACCAGTGCATCGGTGAGCTCGTTCACGAAGGAACGTGGCAGTGAGGCGCGCCCATCATCCTCGAGCTGCGCCACGCCAACGCGCCTATCAATATTCAGGAAGTACATGCCCGCCTGCCAACGCAGTCGCTGGTCAGCATCCGAGGTCCACTGCAGCTGGAAGCTGATGTCGCGCTGGTTGCGCTCCTGATACTGATAGCCGTCACACGTAGTAGGACTGTAGGGAGGGAAGAATGGGTTACCTGCGGGTGAGAAGCCGGCGAGGTTAAAAGTTGGTTGCTGCATCGGCGTCCCATCACCAAGGAACAATGATCGCTCTACAGCGGTTTGCTGGCAGTGCCCCAGATTGTTGTAGAAGCCGAATGCACCGGAGGTACCATCTGCCAGAAAGTACTGATCCTGGTCTGAGTAGAGTGCCCACGCGGTCAGGGTGCCGGAGTCAAACTGTTGGTCGACTTTGACAGATACCTCGAGCGTGTCCTGCTCGTTCTCTGGATCGACGTTGGGACTGTATACCCATTCAAAGTCATTGACGTCGATCGAGGCTCCCGCAGGGTCAACCCCAAAGTCTTGCAGCCCGTCTAGAGCGCCGACAAAAAACGGCAGTTCAAAAGCGGCGTTGAATGAGATTGAGGCAGCAGATACCTGTGAGTAGCGAATCTTCGTATCAATCGACAACGTATCCGTCGGATCAAAAACGAGGCGTCCGCTAACGGCGGTTTCTTCGTAGTCGTTAACGACATCGTCATTGAGGTAAACATTCTCGAGGAAGCCGTCAGTCTTGCGCGAAGTGACGGTGAGGCGGCCGGCGACGTCGCTGCCCAATGGGCCCGCTATTGTGGCCGTACCGTAAACCGTGCCGTATTCCGCTCCACCGACTTTGATACTGCCTTCCATTTCCTGTGTAGGTCGCTTGGTCGACATTATGACTGCACCCGCGGCGGCAGACCGGCCATAGAGTGCGCCTTGCGGTCCTTTCAATACCTCAATCTGCGCCAGATCGGGATACTCGCGGTTAAAGGCTGAGGGGTTCGTATAAAGAATGCCGTCGACAATAAACGCGAAGTTGGTCTCTGCGTCGCGAGCACCGTTGATGCCGCGAATAGCTAATTGGCTATCTCCCACCTCGACAGAGTTCACGAACGTGACGCCCGGTGTCATGTAGACAAAATCTTCCGCTCGAGCCACCCCCATGTTCTCGATCTGGCCTTCAGTAAAGGCCGTCACAGTGGCGGGTACGTCCTGCAGTGATTCTGCGCGGGCTCTCGCGGTCACTACCACCTCTTCGAGCTGCGCCATGGCGACAGACGGCATCAGCGTTGCGGTGGCGGAGATTGCCGCTGATACCGCTGCGGTAAGGGGGAGTGTCGCTAACGCCTTGTGGCGTTGCTTGAGTGGGGTAAAGCTCCTCATGGGTAGCCTCCTTCTTTGTGGGCCCGGGAAGGGCTCTGAGCCTGATGTTTACACGGTTTGTGGGGCTTCAGATCAGCGCCATACCCGCTAGGATTTGCCCGTTGTCCGGACATTACTGTCGTCAACTTCCAATATCGCCTCGCGATCGGTTTCGGTCAAGTCTAGTTCCGCAATAATTTTAGCGGTATCGGCGCCAACTTGTGGCAATTGTGTGTCGATTTGGGCGGGTTCATCAGTAAATTTGATCGCCGAGCCGATGTGGTCATTGCCTGCCTCGTCCTGAAACCGCATGCCGCGCTCCTGAACATGATCTGCCCGCCACGCCTCCTCGAGCGTCACCACCGGGCTCCAGCAGATGTCCCGGCCTTCAAACCAGACTTCCCACTCCTCTCGGGAGCGCGTCCTGAAGGTCTCGCGTAAAAAGGCAATTGCCGGCCAGTGACCTTCACCGGCCGGTCCGGTCACTGCGCTTATAAAGTCTGGTCGCCCCAACCCTGTAAATAAAGCCTCCACGAACTTGTGTTCGCCACCACCCAGAGCAACATAGTGTTTGTCTGCCGTCTCATACACATTGAGCATGGCGTTGCCGCCATGCGTCCGCTCTTTGAGCCGATCCGGGGCCTGCCCGCCACCGAATACAGGCCCCAGAATATTGGGGCTCGCTGCTAAGACCGACTCGAACATGCTGATATCCACAAAGTCGCCGCGTCCGGTTGTGTGACGACGATGTAGCGCCATAAGCACTCCCGACAACGCAAGATAAGAAGACAACATGTCAGCAATCGGCACACCGATAATCGCGGGACCTGAGTTGCCCTCTGGTGACCGGGTGACATCGAGGATGCCGGCAGCGGCGACGGTGGCAGTATCGTGAGCGGGTTTATCGCGCCACGGCCCGGTCTGCCCGAAGGCGGAGATCGAGCAGTACACCAGTCCGGGGTTTTCCGCTGAGAGCGTCTCGTAGTCAATGCCGAGTCGTTTGGCCACGCCCGGGCGGAATGCCTCGACCACCACATCAACCTGCTTAGCCAATGCGAGCAGGGCGGCCTTACCGGCGTCGGTTTTGAGATCCAGCGCGATGCTCTCTTTGCCCCGTTGGGTGTTGCGGAACATGACTGTCTGGCCGCCTTGTTGCCACGGGAACGCCGCAGCGGATCGGGTGGGTTCCGGTGCGCGCGGGTTCTCTACTTTTATCACTCGCGCGCCGTGGTCAGCCATTAACTGCGTGGCGGCGGGTCCTGGCAAAAACAGCGACAGGTCAAGAACAGTCAGGCCATCCAGTTTCATTCTGGATCAAGTGTTAACAGGTGACGCCGGCGTCACTGAGGCTACTGAGATCGGCTTCAGATAGCCCTAAAAGGTCACCGAGGATTTCGCTGTTGTGTGCTCCGATTTTTGCTCCCGGCCAATCGGTGCGCCCTGGGGTCTCGCTTAGTTTCGGAAGGATAGCGGGTATCTTCAGCGGCTCACCGTCAATTTCGACCGTTTCGAACATCCCGCGCGCGTTGTAGTGGGGATCGCTCATCATATCCTCGACGCTGTAGATGGGTCCCACCGGAACCCGCGCGCCTTCGAGCTTACTAATAATGTCAGCCGAACTGTGCTCGTTGCACCACTTGGCGAGCGCAGCGTCAATTTTTTGCTCGTGAATGACCCGACCCTGGTTGTGCTCCAGTTCAGGGTCGTTTGCCATATCTTCGCGACCAGCCTCGGTCATCAGGCGCTTGAAGATGGAGTCACCGTTGCCGCCAATCACAACGTGTTTGCCGTCCGAGCAGAGATAAGTATTGGTTGGCACAATGCCGGTGATGGTGGTGCCTGACGGCTCCCGCACAACCCCCGCGCCGTCGAATTCAGGCACGATCCCCTCTAGCAGGTTGAAGATCGATTCGTACAGGGCCACGTCGACCACTTGGCCCTTGCCACTTTTGTTGCGCTCGATAATGGCAAACGCCACGCCCAATGCAGCGTGAATCGCAGCCACGGTATCGCCAAGCGAGATATTGGGGCGCACTGGTGCCTTGCCGGGCTCGCCGTTGATGTATCTGAAGCCGCCATAACCTTCTGTAACAGAGGCATAACCAGGTTTTTCTGAGAAGGGACCGCTCTGTCCATAACCTGAGATACGCGCGTAGATGATGCCCGGGTTCTTCTCCTTCACTTGATCGGGGCCGAGTCCCCAGCTCTCCATGGCACCCGGCCGGAAGTTCTCTATGACCACGTCTGCCTTGGTCAGCAGGTCAAAAGCAAGTTCCCGACCGCGCTCTGATTTCAAATCGAGCGTTACGCTCTTTTTGTTTCGCGCCAGCGAGTGATACCACAGCGACATGCCGTTGCGGACCTCACGCCATTGGCGGATGGGGTCGCCCGTAGGAGGTTCCACTTTGATCACTTCGGCGCCGAAGTAACCGAGCACAGTGCCCGCAAAAGGACCGGCCAACAGTTGCCCTAGCTCGATGACCCGCAGGCCTTCCAGCGGTCGCGATTGAGACATGTTTTGCTCCTCAGATGAATTTGTTGCTCAATAGATAAATAGTACGGACATTCGAATCTAATGGGAACGCAGGGACTTGCCGTCACTTTGGTATAGCCGAGTAAGTCTTATTGATTCCCTTTAGGGAGTAGCGATGAAAAAGAGCCAATTTATCTGGATGTTTCTGGGTGCCCTTTGGACCCAGTTTGCGCTGGCGGAGGCAGACTGGGTGCTCCGGGGGGGTGTGATCTATTCGATGGATGACACGGCCTCACATTACTCGGCAATGGCCTTCAAGGGGAATCGATTGACGTGGCTGGGAGGGAGTGAGGCTGCGGAAGCGCAGATTGGTTCGCAGACCCAGATCATTGAGCTTGAGGGTCGAACGGTGCTGCCAGGTTTTATCGACACCCACATTCACAGCATGGACACATTGCCCTTGGTGAATGGCGTCAAGCTCAGCCCCTACGACAGCCCAGAGCAGGTGCTTGAGAAAATTGCAGAACATGCTCTCACGCATCCCTATCAGAATCCGCTGCTTGGCTCCGGGTTCCTGGCTCCCGCTTTTGGGGTGCAGGGGCCAACGGCTGCGCAGTTGGACGCGATCGTACCCGATAGGCCCGCGCTGATCATTGACGAAGGAGGCCATACGGGCTGGGCGAATACACTCGCTCTGGAAGCAGCGGGTATTTCACGCGATACCCCCGACCCGGTCCCAGGCGCGCACTTTTTTCAGCGGGACGAGGAGGGCAATCCAACCGGCTGGTTAGTCGAGGGCGCGGCGATCGATCCGGTGACCGAGGCGCTCGGCGTGATCAGCGAGGAGGCGCTGGCCCTCGCGGCACCTGATTTTTTCAAAGACATGTCGGCGGTTGGTCTGACCGGTGCCTTTGACGCCGGCATGATTGATACTGGTGAATTGGGGCGCCGGCTTGCACTCAAGATGGTTGAGGCCGGGGAGTTTCCGGTGCGCATGGTGGCCTCGCTTTACGTGAATCAGCCAGGGCAGTTGCCGACTGCTTTGGCAAAATTGGCCGAACTGAACGCGCGCTACCACCACCCGCTTTTCAACGTATCGACGTTGAAGCTCTCATTGGACGGTACCGTGGAGGCCAAAACGGCGGTGATGCTCGACCCCTACGTTCTGCCGGAGGGTCATATGGCCAAACCGCTGCTGCCAAACCCGGTGATGTTCGACGCCGTGGCTGCGGCCCATGAAGCCGACGTGGACTTGCATCTTCACGCGATTGGAGATGGTGCGGTGCGTTCAGCGTTGGATGCGATCGAGCGCGCCAAAACACTGCACCCCGAGAGCGATTCGCGCACGACGATCTGCCATATCGAGATTGTGAATGCGGATGATGTGAGTCGCTTTGCTGAGCTGGGTGCAGTCGCCCAGACCACGCCCACCTGGTTTTATTACGACACGCTTGCCCTCCGATATTTGGGAGTGGGGCGCTTCAACCAAATGTATCCACTGGCTTCGATTCTGCGGCACGGTGGCAAGGTCACGCTGGGTAGCGACTACCCGGTGAGCTGGATCGGCAAAGATGCGCTGAACCCTATGTTTAATATTGAAATGGCAGTGACCCGGCAGCAGGCGGGGAACCCAGGGGTTCCCGTGCAGGCCAGAGTCAGCGAGCGACTGAGTGTGGATCAGGCGATTCGAGCGCACACTTCCGATGCTGCGTGGCAGCTGCGGCTCGAGGATCAAATTGGCACGTTGGAGGTGGGCAAGCTCGCGGACATTGTCGTGCTCGATAGAGATCCGTATACCAGTGATCCGTACACGATCCATGCCATCAAGGTAGACCACACCTTCTCAGACGGCACACTAGTGTTTTCTCGGGCGAACGCCATGTCTAGCCCCTAGACAGCACTCTTACTACCGGCAAACCCTTGGGCTAGGCCGTTTTCCAGGCACTCGCTCTTTTCACACCATTGCCCTCCTAGTCGTTATCGGCAGCATCTGAGTCTCGCAGGAATGGTGGATCGCCAACTTCGGGGATATCTCTGTTTATCGGCTGTTTCGCCCTCCTTGACACCAGAGTTGCTCACGCCCAAACCATCAAATTGCAGTAAGAAAAAGATGTTGCAAATGAGAAACAATCCCATTATCGTTTATAAATGAGAATGATTATCGATACTACTTCTGAATGTTAGGACAGCGGCATCATTAACTCCTTCAACGAGCAGCTATAAAAGTGATAGCAACGATAGTTCAAAAAAAAACGGGGATTGAAAATAATGGATCTTAGAAAGCTCACGGCTACGATTTCATGGGCCATAGTAATGACTATTGGCTTGGCGGCTTGTGGAGGCGGAAGTGGTGGTGGATCCACTCCGCCGGCGCCCCCAGTGGCTGAGCCACCGCCCGATTCGGACGGCGATGGAGTGGCGGACGATGATGACGCATTCCCGGATGATCCGAATGAGGATACTGATACAGACGGCGACGGTGTGGGCGACAACGGAGATAACTGCGTTGAGACCGAAAACCCAGGGCAAGAAGACAGTGATGCTAACGGTGAGGGTGACGTTTGTGACGCTATGCCTCTGGTTTACAGCGCCGAAGGCAAACTGAACGGCGGATCCGCAGACGGGGTCAGCTACACCGGTCAAACAGCTCGGTTGGTGCTGCAACAGAAGCTGACGGACTACATGGAAGACATTGTTGAGCAAGAGGGCGAAACCGCAACGATCTCTGCTGGTTTACGATTCTACGTTAACGGAGAAGGTGCCGACGACGTTAATCATGGTTTCACAACCAAGGGCGGCGACCCGGTGATCCCCGGGCCGACATACGGAGACATTAGCTCCGGTAAAAACCTGAACGGCAAGATAGCTGGAGGAAGCCTAGCTGGCACCGGAGAAACTGGAAAGCTCATCAATGATGAATTCTTTGGGTGGAAATCTGGTCTTGACAGCACACCGTTACCTATTGAGCTAGTCTATCTATGGATGGATGCTTTGGCGGCTGAAGCTTCAGATGGGCTAGACCCGACCATCACCATTGCAGATGGGTCAGAGGTCAACATCTCTTCGCCGATGATTTCCAAAGAAGGGGTGCATTATCGACAATTGATACAGAAGTTTCTCTCTGTAGCGGTAAACTTCTCTCAGGGCACAAACGACTATCTCCTTACTGATTTTGGTTCAGCCCTTGACCCCTATAAAGACAAGACCTACTCAAGTGCCGCCCACAAATTCGATGAGGGATTTGGTTACTACGGTGCTTCTCGTGACATGAACGATTACACGGATGACGAGGCAGCGGGGAAAGGCGGCCGTGCCGAGTACGGCAAGGGCTACTATGATTCAAATGGAGATGGGCTGATTGACCTCAGAAGCGAGTTTGTATTTGGTCACGCTCAAAATTGTGCCAAGCGCGATCGTTTGAAAGATCCAGAGGGAAATCCTTACACCGATTTCACGAAGGACGCGATGGATGCGTTTATGATTGGCCGCAGGATTCTGCAAAATGCTGAGGAGGCCGGCGAGCTAACTGAAGCGGCCAATAATGCTTTGCAAGCGCAGATCAAAATCGCTGCCGTGACTTGGGAGAAGTGCATTGCTGCGACTGCCGTTCACTACATTAACGACGTGTCAGCTGATATGGCAGAGTTCTCTAATGGAGCATTTGCGGATAGAGGCAACTTTGTGAATTTGGCAAAGCACTGGGCGGAATTGAAAGGTTTTGCTCTAGGATTGCAATTTAGCGCGCTATCTCCGTTCAGAGACGGGTCCACTGGCAAATCAATCACTGACCTAAAAAGGGCACTAGATCTTATGGGAGATGCTCCGATGATGCCTGATGGCTCGCAAAATGGTCAGCCAACTACCGCCGCATCCGCCGATGATGCCATTGCTGGCTACCTCAAAGATTTGCAGGAGGCCAGGACTATCTTGTCAGAGGCTTATGGCTTCAATACTGATGCAGTCGCCATCTGGTAAGAAGATTAGTTATCATTCGCAACAAGAGCGTCGCACTGCGACGCTCTTGTTTTTTATGGACTTGATTTGAGGCGACAATTTTATTTGTTGGGGAACAACTTCCCTGAAACCAGGTGGTGATCGATTATGAAGTACTGGGGAGTAGCACTTGCATTTGCCGCATTTATCTCTGTGAACGCGGAGGCAAATATGAGCAGCCTTTTTCATCAGCTGCTGAAAAGTGTGCAGAACAGCTACAGCATTAAAAATGAGCAGGCTGAGCCTGATGGCGGTGATGGAGACTCAGCTGGTGGCAGCACTGATGGGTCCAATAACTCCGCCGACTCGGGTTATTCAGAATGCATGGAATCGGTATCTGGCTCTTACGATACGCGATGTATGCTTACTGCATTAGCTGATGAGGTAATAATTCCCAGTTATGCAAAGTTGGTGACGGAGGCTCGTGAATTTTCATCTGAAGATGGAGTGCTAGCCAACTACTGCTCGGCTATATCTTCGGCTGACGAAGCCCAAGCTTTCAACACAGCTGAAACAGGCTTGAAAGACCTTGTGAGAGCTGTTCAGCGTGCTGAGATGCACGCAATTGGGCCCGCTACGGACAATGGCAAAGCTCTTCAGTATCGGCTTAACTCTTATATGTCTGGTCCTATCAGCACTTGTGGCATCGATAGCATTGCGGCATCCGACAATGTAGACGTGGCTTCCCGTTCGCTCAATGCGCGAGGCATCAGGGCGCTGGATTACCTCCTTTTTAATAGCGATCTCACGCACACTTGCGCACCTCAGGTGTCAGCCACCTCAGACTGGAATGACTTATCCGAATCCGACAGAAAAATCGCCCGGTGTAATGCTGCAGTAGCCATTGCCGGAGATATTTCGGACGCCGCGGATAAGCTTCACAGCGCTTGGAGCGCAACGGGAGGAAACTACAGGGCAACCTACCTAGAGCCCTCAAATACTTTCCAAAGTTTGCAAGCGACCACGGACAGCTTGTTTTATTTAGAGAAGGGTACCAAGGACGCGAAGCTAGGGAAGCCGTTGGGAATCATCGCGGCATGCACAAATAGAACTTGTCCCGATTCTGTTGAAGCGCCGTACAGTGGTATGTCACTGCAGAATGTAATCACCAACATAGAAATGTTTAAAGAGATGTTCTCTTCTAACGCTGAGACTGGCTTCGATGCGCATTTAGAGAATGAGGGTTGGCCAGAGGTATCTCAAGCCTTTAAATCTAATCTGGCGAAAGCTAAAGAGCTTGCCGAGACTATAGACAGCTCTATTGCGTCTCAAGTCGCAGCTATTCAGACGGAGGCTGATGAGACAGAGTGTACAAATGCTTTCAGCAACCCAGATACAGTTTCTGAGTCCCTTCCAATGTGCACGCTGTATGGATTGGTGAAGCGCGTTGTGGATAGCCTAAAAATAGACTTTGTTACGATCGTTAACGTGGATATTCCGGGCGGATCGCAGTCGGATAATGATTGATGCGTCATGCTATGCCGCGCATTTGGATCGCTTTTATTTGTATCGCAAGCTTCTCATCCGTTTGGGCTGTGTCTGCGCCCATATCTGAACCAGCGTTAGAGGAAGTTTTAATCATTGGCAGCAAAACTGCTGCCAAAAACGTGTCTGGCTCCGCGAACTTCATCAGCGAGCAGGACCTGGAACGTTTTGACCAAATTGATCTGCGTAAGGTTCTTAATCAAGTAGCGGGTGTTTACATTCGTGAGGAAGATGGCTTTGGTCTCAGACCAAACATTGGAATCCGCGGTGCTGCCGCCGAGAGAAGTCAGAAAGTCACCATTATGAGGGACGGGGTTTTGATCACTCCGGCCCCCTACTCAGCCCCAGCAGCCTACTACATTCCCAACGTTAGCCGGATCGCCAGTGTGGAGGTTTTAAAAGGCCCTGCGGCCACTGCTTACGGCCCGCACACCGTGGGTGGCGCCATCAATTTGGCTTCGCCATCAATTCCCGAGGGTGCCTCGGAAGGGTTCATTGATCTCAGCGCCGGCTCAGACGGATATTACAAGGGGCAGTTCTCATACGGCGCTACTGAGGGTAACTTCGGATATGTCCTCGATGTGCTCAGCTACGGCGCAGACGGTTTCAAGCGGGTGGATAGAAGCAATCAGGATACAGGTTTCGAGCGCAACGATATCGGCATAAAGCTTGCCTACGCTCTTCCAAAATCGCGATTCGAACATCGGGTATCGTTCCTGTTGGAGGTTGGTGACGAGGTAGCGGATGAAACCTATCTAGGGCTGACTGACGACGATTTTAGAGCTACGCCGAACAGGAGATATGCGGCTTCGCAGCTCGCCAAATTTACTTCAGAGCATTACAACGCGTTGCTGAATTACAGTGCGAGATTGACACCAACAAACACTACGAACATTAAGCTTTACTGGAATAAGTTCGATAGATCTTGGAATAAGCTGGATCGCTTTTGGCGAGGCCCGTCACTTCAGAGAATATTGGCTGCCCCTGATCAATACGAGCTTTACTATTCCATCCTGACAGGCGAGAGAGATTCGTTGGGGTCCCCCGACCAAACCTTAGACGTAACAAATAATTTTAGAAAATACGTGAATGGTGGCTTCCAATGGACTCTCTCTGATACTAGGGAGTTATGGGGTGTCAGCATGGATACTCTCGTCGGGCTCAGGTTCCACACGGATCAAGTTGAGAGAGATCATCAGCCGCGGACATACTTGATGTCCAATTCCATTATGGTGTCCGATGGCATTCCCCGATCGCCTAAAACTTTAAATAAGGCAACGACAGATGCATGGGCTACTCACATTACCTCAAAGTTTTCATTGGGAGACTTTGCTCTCTCACTGGGTTTGAGGCACGAGAATATTGACGGCGAAGTTGCCAACTATCTGATTGATACAGTGAAGGGTCAGAAACAGGAGCTCACTGCTGCATCTATAAGTGGAATCTGGCAAGTGACTGATTCAATATCCTTATTTCTGGGTGCTTACGAAGGATTCTCACCCGCTGGCCCCGCTTCAGGAGCGGATCACGAGGAGAGCCTAAACTACGAGTTGGGACTGCGTTTTTCTTCGGGTGACTCAGAGGCATCTGTGACGGGGTTTCACAGTGACTACGATAACTTGATAGGTCGCTGTCGTGTAAGCGACCCCAATTGCGTGCCAGGTTCAGAGTTCAACGGAGGTCAAGTAGAGATCACGGGAGTTGAGTTTTCTGCGCTTCATGCAATGAGCCTTCCGGCTTCCGTAGAACTGGAAATGGCGTTGTCTTACACGTACACGGAATCGGAATTTGGAGAGACGTTCTTCTCAGGCTTCTCTCAGTGGGGTCTGGTGCGAGCAGGGGATGAATTGCCTTATGTCCCCGAGAGCACGGGCAATGCTCGCGTCAGTTTTTTCAGGAATGATTGGAGTGTAGAAGCATCTCTAGATTTTCAGTCAAAAATGCGGGAGGTGCCGGGGGCTGGGCTGATAAATGAAGATCTACATGCAGACGACTTCACTACTATTGATCTAACTGTGTCTTACCGAGCTAGTGAAACTTTGACTTGGCAGCTCTTGTTGTTGAATGCCTCTGACGAGGCGGCAATCGTGTCGCATCGGCCCTTTGGTGCGCGGCCAAATAGGCCCCGGTCACTTATCGGTCGAGTTAAGTATCAATTCTGATTGTCATGGAACTCGAATACTTAATCTTTAGTCTCAGAGATGCGTTATTTGTTCTTGCCGACCCTGGCAAACGGCTCTATTGGTTAAATTTGCTGAGCGCGGCGGTTATCGCATTAATCTATTTCAGATTTTCATCAAATCGTCGCTCGCTGAGTGAAATGACAAGTAAACTCTTCAGCTCTGCCTACTGGTGGAACAGTTCAACTCGCTTGGACTATTTGCTTTTTGCGTTAAACAGTTTTCTCAAAGTGGTCTTATTTGCACCCGTGCTGGGTGGTCAAGTTGTCGTCTCGCTTACCGTCACAAAGTTTCTGCACTTTAATGTGACGGAAAGCCACATTTTCTCTTGGTCGCCTGTCGCGATATCTATTGCTTTCACGCTGACTGCTTTTTTGTTTGATGATTGGATGCGCTTTTTAATGCATGTCTGCATGCATCGTTTCTCAGTGCTCTGGCGTTTCCACAAAGTGCACCATTCGGCTACGACACTCACGCCGGTGACGGTTCATCGCACCCATCCGGTGGAGAGCTTTATCAATTCCAGTAGGGCAGTACTATCTCTGGGTTTGATGTCAGGGATTTTTGTGTGGCTGTTTGGGCATGGCCTACAGGTTTGGGATATCTTGGGGGTCAACGCGCTGGGCTTTCTTTTGACCTTACTGGGGGCTAACTTGAGACACAGTCATGTGCCATTTCACTTCGGTAGGGCTGAGCGTTTGCTCATAAGTCCGGCGCAGCACCAATTGCATCACTCCATCGCCCATTCACATCCCAACTATGGTTCCTTTTTGGCTATCTGGGATAGGTTCAATAGAAGTTGGGTAGCCGGTAGCGAGGCGAAAGAGCTTAGTTACGGACTTCCGGAGCCACGGATGGACGTCGAGGAATTCGGTATTGATGACCTGCGTCCCATGTCTGTCGTTTAAAAGCTGGAAGCCCCCTTTGAACGGGTCATCAGAGAGCGATGCCTTAAACGGGCTTAACAGTTTTCATAGCTGTTTGTAGGTAGTTCTGCTCACCCACCCGCTCGATCAACGAAAGCTGTGTTTCGAGCCAATCCACGTGTTCCTCCTCGGCCTCGAGAATATTCTTAGCGAGATCGCGCGAAACGAAATCATTTTCTTTTTCGCAGCACTGGATTGTGGCAACTAAATCAGTATGCGCAATGTGCTCCAGTTGGAGGTCGCATTCCAACATTTCCTTCGGCGTCTCACCGATCCGCAGCTGGCCTAGATCCTGAAGGTTTGGAATGCCCTCAAGGAACAGGATTCGCTCAACCAGCGCGTCCGCATGTTTCATCTCATCGATCGATTCGTGGTACTCGTGCTCCGCGAGCTCAGTGAGCCCCCAATCCTTGAACATTTTTGAGTGAAGAAAATACTGATTGATCGCAACCAGTTCGTTGTAGAGGATTTTGTTCAGGTGCTTGAGCACCTCGGGGTTGCCTTTCATGGGGTTTACCTGCCTGAGTATTTTGGACAGGGCGCACTATAACTAACCCCAGGGAGGAGTGCAACTAAGTGACTGATTTTGTTAATAAAAATGGAAGTGAGAAGTATTCGTATTCTCAGGCGGAAGCGGTTGCTCCCATGGCCGCGCCCGACGGGGCGGATGACGATGCCAAGCGGGCATCTTCAACGACCCGCTGCGCCCTGAGCAGGCACTTGCCGCACTGGGTTGAGCAACCCGTATTACGGCTGACTTCATCGACAGATGTTGCGCCCGCGCAAACTTGCTCGCGAATGGCACTTTCTGTGACGCCTTTGCAGATACAAATGTACATGGTCCCACGGTAATGATAATGGGAATGATTGTCAATAAGATTCGCGAGAGCAGTGAGAAAGCCGGTAGCTACAGGTACTCGACGTCGATCAAGGTCCAATAACTGCGCCCTTCGGGGGTCTCCAGCTGGATGTCGTTGCCAACCGGCTGACCCAGCAGCGCCCGCCCAAGTGGTGAGTCGCAGGATATTTTCCCCTGGCTGACATCGAATTCATCGGGGCCCACGATTCGCCACACTTGTTCAGTACCTTCCTCGTCTTCGAGCGTCACCCAGGCGCCGAACCATGCCTTGTTGCGATCGCCCAAGGGGCCCTCAACGACTTGCAGTGCATCCAGCCGCTTGCGCAAAAACCGCACCCGGGAGTCGATTTCCCGCAGTCGTTTCTTGCCGTAAATATAGTCGCCGTTCTCTGAGCGGTCGCCGTTAGCCGCCGCTGCGGAAACCGCTTTGGTGACCTCGGGGCGTTCGACTTTCCATAGTTCATGGAGTTCGGTCCGCAGCGCTTCCTCACCCTCGGGGGTGATATAGGGAGAGCCCGCAGGGCGGGGTGGTCGATAGCGGCCCATGGGCAAAGTGTAGAACGGTGGACGCAGAGTGGGAATGCCACAAGCGGTGTGAACATGCGTTCCCGTCCACCCAGTCTGTGTAGCGTGTCTAAGAGCTAAACTCCGCATACCAAACACGGAATGCCAGTGCTGTAATACCATCTGCCTTAGCCGTTACTTTAACCAGATGTCGCAGAAATGATGGCAGGACCAAGCCTCGCCAGTAACAACATACAAGGGGAAAGGGTGACTATCACAATCAGCTCGTTGGCCGGTTGGAGCCATGACCGATTTCGCAGATTATGGATCAGTGCGTTGCAGTTGACCGCCTGCTGGGTTGGCGTTGCATTTGCGGAGCCGTGCACGACGCTGGAAGGTAACGCGATTCAGGGCGGCATCTTGCGGGGGTATACGCTTCCGTCGGCCACGGTCACCTTTGCGGACATTACGGTGCCGGTATTGTCCAATGGCGCGTTCCTATTGGGCCTGGGTCGAGATATGCCCCGCGCCAATACATTAACGATCACCACCGACGATACCTGTGTGCAGGAGGTGGCAGTGACGGTCCGGGAGTATCGGCTGCAGGAAATCACCGGTGTGCCCCAGCAAACGGTTACCCCAAGTGAGGAGCACCTGGAACGTATTAGAGCCGAGCGCGCCAAAGTCCGCATCGCCAAAGCGCAGCGATTGTCTCGAGATGACGGCTTACGTGCAGTGCGCGACGGATTTGTCTGGCCGGTCACGGGGCGTATCAGCGGCGTCTACGGTAGCCAGCGGATCTACAACGGTACGCCGGGGACGCCCCATTATGGGGTCGATGTTGCGAGACCCACGGGCACGCCGGTCACTGCGCCGGCAGCCGGGGAGGTCACTCTCGCCGAGCCCAACCTCTTTTACTCGGGGGGCACGGTGATCCTTGACCACGGCTATGGACTCTCCTCCTCGTTCCTGCATTTAAGTGAGGTGTCTGTCGCGGTGGGCGATCAACTCGCCACCGGCGATCTGATTGGCGCGATCGGTGCGACGGGCAGGGCGACCGGGCCTCACCTCGATTGGCGTATGAGCTGGTTTAACCAGCGCATTGATCCCCAGTTGCTGGTCCCGCCAATGCCTGATTAAGCATCGCTCTGGCGGCGGGTATTCATTCCTGCGTCGGACAGGACGGTGCTCTCCGGGTGACAAGGCCGTATACTTTGTCTTTTCAACGGCAGGACTAACCCGTGCTCGACCCCAAGTTGCTTAATATCCTCGTCTGCCCGGTGAGCAAGGCGCCTTTGGTCTACAACGAGGAAACACAAGAGCTCTTGTGTAAGGCTAGTGGCCTAGCCTATCCGGTTCGGGACGGTATCCCTGTGATGCTAGAGGAAGAAGCCCGCGCCCTGACCGCCGACGAGAAGCTGGACTGAGCACGACGCTATGGAAGACACCATCTTCGGCAAGATCACCCGGGGTGAAATACCCACTGAATTTCTCTACGAGGACGACCAATGCGTGGTGATTCGCGACATCCACCCGCAGGCGCCCACTCATGTGCTGATCATTCCGCGGAAGCCCATTCCCCGATTGGTGGACTCGAGCGCTGACGACCAGGAGCTATTGGGCCACTTATTACTGGTGGCGGGTCGTGTTGCCGGGGATCTTGGTGTGGGTGATGCGTTTCGGCTCGTGATCAATAACGGTGAAGGGGGAGGCCAGACCGTTTTCCACCTTCACCTCCATATTCTGGCCGGGCGCGAGATGACCGAGGGTCAGCTGACGGCTGACCTGAACTGATTAGCCGCCGCCCCTGACCACCACCTGAGCAAGAGAAGTCCCCATGAACACCGCTGAAATCCGCGAAGCATTTCTCAGTTATTTCGAGACGCAGGGTCACACACGCGTGGATTCGAGCTCGCTGGTGCCGGCGGATGACCCCACGCTGCTCTTTACCAACGCGGGTATGAACCAGTTCAAGGAGACCTTTTTGGGTCTTGAACAGCGCCCTTATCAGAGGGCAGTGACAGCTCAGAAGTGTGTCAGAGCGGGTGGTAAACACAACGACCTCGAGAATGTGGGGTATACGGCCCGCCACCACACGTTTTTTGAAATGCTGGGCAATTTCAGCTTCGGCGACTACTTCAAGCGCGAGGCGATTCAATTTGCCTGGCAGTTTTTGACGGAGACGTTGCAGTTACCCCCTGAGCGGCTGTGGGTCACGGTGCACATCAGCGATGATGAAGCGGCACAGATCTGGGTAGACGAGATCGGGGTTGATCCCGCGCGGCTCTCCCGCCTAGATGAGGACAACTTCTGGCAAATGGGCGATACCGGTCCCTGTGGCCCTTGCTCAGAGGTCTTCTACGATCATGGCCCGGATGTCCCTGGCGGGCCCCCGGGTAGCGAGGATGATGATCTCGATCGGTATATCGAGATTTGGAACCTGGTGTTCATGCAGTATAACCGGGACGCTCAAGGAGAACTCCACCCGCTACCCGCTCCGTCTGTGGATACCGGGATGGGTTTGGAGCGCATCGCCGCGGTGCTACAGCACGTGCACTCCAACTATGAAATCGATCTTTTCACCGCGCTGATCAATGCAGTGGCAAAACAGCTAGGAGCGAGTGATAGCGAGGACAAATCGTTGCGAGTGATCGCTGATCACCTCCGCTCGACGGCGTTTCTGATTGCCGATGGTGTGATACCCGGCAACGAGGGCAGGGGTTATGTGCTGCGGCGCATCATTCGTCGCGCGATTCGACACGGAAATAAGTTGGGCGCCAAGGAGCCCTTTTTTGCTGAGCTGGTGCCTGAGCTGGTGGCTCAAATGGGCGAGGCGTATCCACAGCTCGTCTCCCAGCTGTCGGCGATCACGTCAGCTTTGCAGGGCGAGGAAGCGCAATTTGCCCGGACACTCGACAACGGTATGGCCATTCTTGAGGAGGCGCTGGAGCAGATTGCCGACCAGACCATCCCGGGCGACGTGATCTTCAAGCTTTACGATACTTATGGATTCCCCGTTGATTTGACCAATGATATTGCTCGCGAGCGAGGGCTGAGTCTGGATATTGAGGGGTACGAGGCGGCGATGGACTCGC
>CAJXDE010000009.1 GCA_913052635.1 uncultured Halieaceae bacterium | reverse complement strand
CAACGATCAGCTGTCGCCAGACCTCCGCGGCGCGCACATAGTAAGGCACGCTGCCGGGGAACATGGCGAGCGAGAGTGCTTCAGCCAATTCCAATTCGTTTACCCCAACCTGATAGGCCGCTTCAATTTGCCACTTGAGAGCTCGCCAGTTACCTGAACAGGTATGCACCGCACAGGCTGTCATGTGTGCCAATGCGGGCGGCACGGGGCCGATCAGCTGTGTAAACGCGGCGAGATACTGCTCGCGTGGGTTGGCAGTGGGGAGATGGGGCACCCAATGATCTTCAACAAACAGATAGCCCTCGCTGCCTTTAGCCATGGCGCTGATTGCGGTGGCGAGGCCAAGATGCGCGGCATCGCCCCCCGCATCCACGAAACGTTTAACGTGATGGCTTCCTAGGGACTCCTGACAACTGATCAACACACCTAGCCACACAAACTCGTGGGCGTGACGGCTGAGATGTCTCTCCTCAAGCGCAAGCGCGGAGTAGAGTGAGTCGTAACGCTCCAGCAGATGCGGTGTCGAAATCGCCATCAGGCCGTGGTGGGGCAGCAGATATCCCCGCTTTGTATGGATATCGCTCAACGCGGCGAGGGGATCGTAGTCGGTCATGAGTTTCTCCCTGTCATGCCTTGCCTGATGCGGCCCACCATTGATTCTGGTAGGTGTCAGCGGGTATGGTTTGTAAGGCCTGATCGACATCCAAGCTACACATACTGATCGGGTAAGTTGCCACCTTAAACTAAAACTGTCGGCTGAATATGACCACAAAAACCGGTTACTCGATCTGCTCGATCTGTGACATCGGCTGCCAAGTCAGAACCGAGTCAGAAGATGGCCGTGTGACCCGCGTCATTGCGCACGACAACCCCCTGTTGGCCAAGAATATCTGCTTCAAAGGAGTCGCAGCGCCGAGCATACATAATGCGCCCGATCGATTGCGCGTGCCCCTGAAGCGAGTCGGTGAACGCGGCAAGAATCGCTGGCAAGAGATCAGCTATGAGCAGGCGATGGACGAGATCGCCGAGCGTCTGAAGAAAGTGGTCAACGAGTGCGGACCTGAAGGGATGGCGGTGTCGACGTCGGGATGGAATACCCAGACGACGCAAGCCGCAGATCGGCGCTTTATGAATCTGTTGGGCGCGCCAAACTGGATCAGCGGCGTCTCGCTCTGCGCGGGTAACACGGCCGCTATCAACCGCCTCACCTATGGTTGGTTCCCCATGGGCGACTTCCAGAACACCAACTGCATCGTGTTGTTCGGCCACAATCCTAAGAAGCATTCCTGGACGCCGATCTACAACATGATCGAAGCCGCACGGGCACGGGGTGCCAAGGTCATCGTGCTTGATCCCCGTGTATCGGAACAGGCAGAGGTGGCCGATGTGCATCTGAGACTGCGTTCGGGCACCGACGCAGCGATGTGCCTGGGCTGGCTGAAAGTGATTTTCGACGAGGGACTTCACGATAAGAAATTTGTGGCCAAGTGGTGCACGGGATTCGATGAACTCAAGGCACGTGTCGACGAGTATCCACTTGAGAGGGTGTCAGCAATCACAGGCGTCGATCAGGCGCTAATTGCAGAGGCCGCGCGCCTCTATGCGACGGCCGACGGGGCCATCATTCCCTGGACGCCCATCACCGATATGCAAATTTCGTCGACGTCTGCGATCCGCTTGCACTCGATTTTGCGTGCGGTGACCGGCAATTTGGATGTCGTGGGGGGGGAAACGCTGGGCGGCTTCAATCCAGACATGATTCCTGAGTCCGAACTGGCACTTCACGATGTGCTCTCTGATGATCAAAAGGCCAAACAGCTGGGATATGAAAAGCACCCCGCCTATACGTATCGGGTCGCCGAGATGCTCAAGGCGCCTACGGAAAAAGTCTGGGGATATCCCTACGCCGATATCGTGATGGGCTGCCATATGGCGAACCCGAGCGAGGTGTTTCGTGCTATGGCCTATGAGGATCCGTATCCGATCAAAGCGTTTTTTGCGCTCGGTAACAACGCACTCATGAGCTATCCCAATCAACACCAGATTCATAAGGCGATGTTGAACCAGGACCTGATCGTTGCCCATGAGCTATTTATGACGCCGACCGCCATGATGGCGGACTATGTGCTACCCGGCGATGCCTTCTCGGAACGCAATCACATTGCAGACACCTGGAGCTGGACCACGCGACTCGGGCTCTCCCAGAAGGTTGCAGAACCGCCCGAGCAGGCCAGTAACAGCTACCAATTCTGGCGGGATCTCGCCGTGCGTTTTGGCTTCGAAGAGTGGTTCCCCTGGTCCACCCATGACGAGGTGCTCGACTACCGTTTGTCGCGTTCCGGCCGCAGCTTCTCAAATTTCGAGGCGCAGGGTTTCATGGAGATTCCACCCGTGCGCTATCGCAAGTATCGCAAGACCGGCTTTGCCACACCTTCAGGCAAAGTCGAGCTGTCCTCCTCGGTGCTGGGGGATCTGGGTTTCGATCCCTTGCCTTACTTCCGCCCGGGACCGGCGACGTCAGAGGAGTTCCCCTACTTGGTATTCAACGGTGTGCGCGAGGATCCGTTTTTTCAGACTGGGCAACGCAACATTAAAGAGCTCAGAGACCGGTGTCCGGTGCCCAGGATCTATATGCACCCTGATGATGCGAAACGAGAAGCCCTCACAGACGGTGAGTGGATTGAGCTGCAAACCGCTTACGGTGCAGTGAGCGCGGAGCTTTCAGTGCAGCCCAATATGAAAACGGGGCATCTGCGGGTGCCACATGGTTGGTGGTACCCGGAGGCGACAGATACCGAAACGCTGGCCGGCGCGTTTTTGTCGAGCGATGCGGTGCTGTGCTCGGACGACGACGAGCTTCTGGATCACGAGCAGGGCATCCCCCATTTCAAAGGTTTTCCGGGGAGGGTCGTGAAAGCCGCAAAACCCGATGCCATCGGAGCGGCGTAGGTGACTCAACGTTCAGAGTTAAAACAACGTTATCTGGAGACCAAAGCTCAGTTATTCGGCTGGCTGGCGTCGAAGCTGTTCACTTGTCGTGAAACGGGAGTGGATGGCCTCGTGAAGCGAATCTTGTTACCCAATAAACGCAAGGCAACTCTAGACGATACGTCTAACGGCAAATCGTAACGGGTAAAGTGAGGAGGGATGGTAGCTACGGGTGGACTTGAACCACCGACCCCAGCATTATGAATGCTGTGCTCTAACCAGCTGAGCTACGTAGCCACATAAGGAAATCTGTGAGGCGCGCGATTCTGCAAAACTCCGTGATTGAAGTCAACCAGTCAGCCCTTTCAGCTCACCCGTGCTGACTGGAGCCGCTCGCTAACCGGACAGAAAGCCCCCCATGAGTGACCAACAAAACGACCCCTACGCTGGGTTACAGAACAGGCTTGCGAAGACGACTGACGAGGCGCGCGCCGCGGCGGTCGATAAGCGGCATGCCCGTGGGGGGCGCACTGCGCGGGAGAACCTCGCTGATCTCACCGATGGCGGCGCCGTGTCGGAGTACGGTCAGTTGGCGGTTGCGGCCCAGCGGACGCGGCGCGAGGGTGACGCGCTGTACGCAGAGACCGCCGCGGATGCCGTGATCACGGCGGTCGGCGCCGTCAACGCTGAGCTGTTTCCCATTGAGCAGAGCCAAACGGCGCTGATCATTAATGATTACACGGTGCTAGCGGGCACTCAGGGATACTTCCATCATCGCAAAATTGATCGGCTGCTGGAGATCTCCGAGCAGGATGACTTGCCCATCGTGATTTACACCGAGGGCGGCGGTGGTCGACCGGGTGATACCGATGTGTGGGTGTCGATGGCGGGGCTAAATGTACCCACCTTTCATCGTTGGGCGGCATTGGCAGGGCGGGTACCCCGCATAGCTGTGAATCATGGCTACTGCTTTGCCGGCAACGCGGCGCTGTTCGGTGCTGCGGATCTTCGCATTGCCACCGAGGCGAGCTGTATTGGTATGGCGGGGCCGGCAATGATCGAGGGCGGTGGCCTCGGTAGCTGGAAGCCGCAGGACATTGGCCCGGTCTCAGTGCATCGCGAAAACGGGGTGGTGGATATTGTGGTCGTCGACGAGGCCGAGGCGACACTGATGGCGAAACGTGTGCTCGCCTGTGTACAGGGCTCAGTGGCGGACTGGCAAGCAGCTGATCAGTCAGAGTTGGCCGCACTGATGCCCACTAATCGCCGCTATGCCTTCGACGTCCGCAAGATTATCCGACATCTCTTCGATACGGAGTCTTTCATCGAGACGCGACCGGACATGGGGCGCGCGATTATCACAGGTCTCTCCCGGGTCGAGGGTCGTGCCGTTGCAGTACTAGCGAGTGACTGTCGTCATCTGGGTGGCGCGATTGATGGTGAGTCTGCCACCAAGGCGGCGGCCCTTTACCAGCTGGCGGAAAGATGGCGCCTGCCAGTGGTGTCTCTGATTGATACGCCCGGATTTATGGTTGGCCCTGAAAGCGAGGCCGGGGGTGCACCGAGGTTGATGTCGGATCTCTTTATTGCAGGCGCCACGCTCACCCAACCTATTGTCGCGATCTTTTTGCGCCGTGCTTATGGGCTCGGCGCCATGGCGATGACCGGCGGATCCTTCGAGGTACCGCGCTATGCCGTGAGCTGGCCGCAGGGTGAGTTTGGTGCCATGGGTTTAGAGGGGGCCGTTCATCTGGGCTTTCGTCAGGAACTTGCCGGGGCGCCTGATGAGGGAGCGCGCCAGGCCTTATATGACAAGTTACTCGCCGAGATGTATGACAAAGGGCGTGCAGTTGAGGCCGCCAGTTATCTCGAGATTGACGCGGTGATTCAGCCCGAGGAGACGCGGGCGGCGATTAGCCGCGCGCTTGTCGCAAGCTAGGTCAGACATTGAAGCGGAAGTGGATAACGTCGCCATCCGCAACGACATATTCCTTGCCTTCCAGTCTCCAGCGACCGGCATCCTTGGCGCCCTGTTCGCCCCGATGCGTCACGTAGTCCTCGAAGCTAATCACCTCAGCGCGAATAAAGCCTTTCTGAAAGTCGGTATGAATGACCGCGGCGGCCTCCGGCGCGGTGAAGCCCACGCGGATAGTCCAGGCGCGAACTTCATTGGGTCCTGCGGTGAAGTAGGTTTGTAGGTTGAGTAACTCGTAGCCAGCACGAATGACCCGATTGAGCCCCGGTTCTTCCATGCCCATCTCGGCGAGGAAGTCGATTTTTTCTTCATCATCCAGCTCGATGATCTCGGATTCGAGCTTGTTACAGATCACTACGACGCCTGCATTCTCTGCGGCGGCGTGAGCCCTGACAGCTTCCAGGTGAGGGTTACCCTCGAAGCCATCCTCCGCCACGTTGGCGATATACATCGTCGGCTTGGTGGTTAATAAGTGCAAGGTTTTTACGCGAGCCCAGTCATTGTCATCGAGCGTCAGCGCGCGAGCCGGCTGCGCTTCGTTCAACTGGGGTAACAGCTTGTCCTCAAGGAGTGCCTTCAGTGCGACCGCTTCCTTGTCGCCGCTCTTGGCTGTGCGCACCACTTTGGAGAGCTGCTTCTCACAGGACTCCAAATCTGCCAGAGCAAGCTCTGTGTTGATCGTCTCAATGTCCGCCAGCGGGTCAATTTTGTTGGCTACATGAATGACGTTGGGATCCTCGAAGCAGCGCACGACATGGGCGATCGCATCGGTTTCCCGAATATTTGCCAGAAATTGATTGCCGAGACCTTCGCCCTTCGAGGCGCCCGCTACCAATCCGGCGATATCCACAAATTCCATGGTGGCGGGAATGTTCCGCTCGGGAGATACCAGTTCAGCAATTTGCCCCTGCCTTGAGTCCGGGATGGGCACAACGCCTGTGTTGGGTTCGATGGTGCAAAACGGGAAATTCTCCGCGTCGATACCCGCTTGCGTGAGCGCATTAAACAAAGTGGATTTACCCACGTTGGGTAAACCGACGATGCCACATTGAATTCCCATGCCAATTATTCCTCTTGAGATGGCTGGGCGGCATAGCTCTCGCTGTGCAGCGCTGTCATGGCTTTTACGTCTTCACCGTCTAGCAACATTGGTAGTGCACTGATGGCTGCTTCAGTGCTGGCCTCAATGGCGGCCTGATCAGCGGTGGAGGCCTTGCTCAGTACCCAGTCAGACACTTTTTTGGCTGAGCCCGGGTGGCCGATGCCAATGCGCAATCGCCAGAAGTCACGGTGACCTCCCAGTGCAGGGATGATATCCCTGAGACCGTTATGCCCACCGTGGCCGCCGTCGTACTTGAATCGGGACTCACCAGGCGGAATATCGAGCTCGTCGTGGGCGATCAGAATTGCATCGGTCTCGATGCGGTAGTAGCGCGCCATGGCGGCTACCGATCGGCCACTTTCGTTCATAAAGGTTTCGGGAATCAGCAGCCGCAGGTCGTGTCCAGCGACAGTGCCTCGCGCTGACTCGCCCACTGCGTTGCGGTCCGCGGCTAGCGTTAACCCGAATTGTGTGGCAAGACGGCGCACAAAAAAGGCGCCGGCATTATGCCGAGTGCCTTCGTATTGCGTGCCGGGATTGCCGAGCCCGACGATGAGTCGGATGGCAGACAAGGCTTAATCAGTCCTCGCTGCCGTCTCCGGTGTCATCAGAGGATGCCGCCTCAACGCCATCACCTTCCGCTTCACCACCGGTCTCGCCATCCGCTTCAACATCTTCGACCTCTTTCGCGGCTCTTGGCGCAACAACAGAGGCAATAGTGAGGTCATACTCTTCACCTTGTTCCAGCGCGGTAGAGGTGACGCCTTCGGGAAGCGTGATGTCAGACAAGTGGACGATCTGACCCATTTCGACCTCGAGCATATCGACTTCGAGATATTCCGGAAGATCCTTGGGCAGACACTGAATTTCGATATCCGTTGCCTGCTTCTGAATCATGCCACCTTCAAGTTTGACGCCAGCGCACTGCTCTTCGTTAATAAAGTGCAGGGGCACATTCACCTTAATCGCCTGATCCATGCGGATGCGAAGGAAGTCGGCGTGCATGGGAAAGCCTTTTGCGGGGTGACGCTGGATATCCTTAATGATGGCGTTTTCAGATTCACCACCGACCTGAACTTCGAGAATGGAACTGAAGCAGGCTTCGTTTTCCAACATATGCTCGAAATCCTTGCGGATCAGCGTCAAGCTCTGCGCGGGCTTATTCGCCCCATAAATGACGGCGGGCAGTTTCCCCTCGAGACGACGCAGGCGGCGGCTCGCACCTTTCCCCGCGTCGGCTCGCGCCTCTGCAACAACAATAAAGTCAGCCATGGTCTGGCTCCTTTTTTAGCACCACCTTGTCTGCGACCGACGTGGTGGTGGGTGGGTAAAACACTGCTTAAGACAAATCAAACAGTGCGCTAATGGATTCTTCGTTGCTGACTCGACGAATTGACTCCGCCAGTAAATCAGCGATCGTCAGCTGCCGGATCTTGCCAACGGCCTGCGCCTCACTCGACAGTGGGATTGTGTCTGTGACGACCAATTCGTCGAGCTGCGAATTCCTGATGTTCTCCAGGGCCTTGCCCGATAAAACGGCATGGGTGCAATAAGACACCACCTTTAATGCCCCACGTTCTTTGAGCGCGTTGGCCGCAGTGCATAAGGTGCCTGCTGTGTCGACCATGTCGTCGACCAGAATGGCAGTTCGGCCTTCTACGTCTCCAATCAGATTCATGACTTCCGCTTCGTTGGCGCGCGGACGCCGCTTGTCGATGATGGCCAGGTCGGCATCGTCCAACTGTTTTGCGATCGCCCGAGCTCTCACCACGCCGCCAATATCAGGCGACACGACGATGAGGTTCTCGTAATCGCAGCGCACAATATCGGCGTTGAGAATCGATGAGGCGTAGACGTTGTCTACCGGTACGGTAAAGAAGCCCTGAATCTGCTCGGCGTGCAGGTCGACGGTGAGTACCCGGTCTACACCCACGCCCACCATGGTATCCGCGACCACTTTGGCGGAAATTGGCACTCGAGCAGAGCGGACGCGTCGGTCCTGACGGGCATAGCCAAAGTAAGGTACAACAGCCGTGATGCGACCCGCTGAGGCGCGGCGCAGGGCGTCGATGATGAGCAATAGCTCGATGATATTGTCGTTGGTGGGGTGACAGGTGCTTTGCAATACGAACACGTCTTTGCCGCGCACGTTCTCGTTCAGCTCAACGGTGATCTCACCATCAGAGAATTTGCTAACCGCCGCGCTGCCTATCGCAAGGTAAAGCCGGTCCGCAACCTTGCGCGCGAGCGCAGGGTTGGCGTTGCCTGTAAACACCATCATTTTTGATGACATTCTTTTCCCTCACCCTATGAAAGATGGCTGGGGCGGGAGGATTCGAACCTCCGAATGGCGGGATCAAAACCCGCTGCCTTGCCACTTGGCGACGCCCCAACAAACCCTTTATCCAACTACCCGCATTTCGGGGAGTCGGTCCACGCCCTCGGCCACCACAACAGTCAGCCCGTCCGGGGCCTCGGCCGCAATTTGGCGTGCTGATTCCTCTGTCTCCAGCGCGGCAAAAACGCAGGCGCCGCTGCCAGTCATTCTTGCCGTCGGGGAGTGCTGATTGAGCCATTCCCACGCTTGCTGAACCTTAGGGTAACGCGGCAACACCACGCCCTGCAGATCATTGTGGCCCGCCCCTGAAAAAAAGGCCTGCACTGTAATGGGCGGGGTGTGACGTGTCAACGCGGGATCGTCGAAGATTTCGGCAGTACTTACGATGCAATCCGGCTGCGCAATGACAAACCATCGCTTGGGTAAAGCGAGGGCGGAAAGCACCCCACCAATCCCTTCTGCCCAAGCACTCTGGCCCATCACAAAGACCGGGACGTCGGCGCCCAGCGGTGTTGCCAAACGTTGCAAAGCATCCTGCTCGAACCCCAGGTCCCACACTTGATTGAGGGCCAGCAAGGTGGTCGCCGCGTTGGAGCTGCCCCCGCCCAACCCACCGCCTCTTGGAATGCGTTTGCGAATATGGATATGAGCGCCGCGGTCGGTTTGCCCGAGGGCTTGGGCTGCCTGAAGAATCAGGTTTTGCTCGGGCGCAATATCGTCCGTATCACCCGACAGCGTCACGCCCGGCTCGGTGCGGACCTCAAAACGCATGTCGTCACCCCAGTTGAGTAACTGAAAGACCGTCTGAAGCGAGTGATAACCGTCGGGGCGGCGCCCGGTCACGTGGAGAAATAAATTGAGCTTCGCGGGAGAGCAGGCCTCAATCGCAGTTATGGTGCCGGACTGAATTCCCATCGCGAGATAATGACCTTAATTTCGATGCCGCTGCCGCTAATTGTAACCCGCGAGGGCGCTTGCCAGGGAGGAGCTGCCCGCCATTCACTCACGTCGACTTCCCATGCCAATGAGTCAGATTGATCACCCAGTAACCAACGCCCCAGCGCTTCTGGCGGGATGGCGGTCAGGGCGGTGAGGGCGGGTGAATCAGGGCCCAAGTCAGACAGTGGTCGAATCTGGTCCCCGTCGCGCCATATGAGTTGGTCATCCCGGCGTTCTATTGTCTGGCGGTTCATCGAGAACGGGCCCGACAAGGTGATGGCATCATCCTGTAGCGTGTTCCGGGCCCAATAAAAGCGCGCGGCCTCCGTGACGCCTTGGTAGGTAAAAGAGGCTTTCCCTTTTGCTGTCCAATCGACAAGATCATTGGGCGCCCTTGAAAGCGCCTCAACAGGCTCCTCGCTCTTCGGGTCGAATCTTGCGCAGCCTGTGGAAATTAGCGCGGTCAAACCAATCCAGAGCCAAGCCGTGACGTAGCGGCCTCGACCTGTTGAGCTCAGACGTTGGATCACGGTAGTTCAGCGCCCAGCCGTTTCACCGTCTCGACGATGATGGGATGGTTGGGCACCCGACTCAATCCGTCGCGCCACACGTCTCGCGCCTCGAATTGCCTCCCCTGGACCCACAATAGCTCTCCGAGGTGAGCCGCGACTTCCGGGTCTGGGAAGGCGTTGTGTGCCTCGCGTAGCAGCGCCTCGGACTCGCTGTACTGACCTAGCTTGTAATACACCCACCCCAGACTGTCGAGGATGGCGGGATCACCGGGTGACAGCGCGAGCGCGCGCTCAATCAGATCAGCGGCTTCTTCATAACGCTGTGTGTGGTTGGTCAGCGTGTAGCCCAGGGCATTTAGCGTGGCTGCGTGGTTGGGGTCCTGCGCGAGAATGCTGCGTAGGTCGTTTTCCATCTCGCCCAGTTGGCCTTCGGATTCGTGCACCATCGCACGGCCATACAGGAGAGAGAATGACTGCGGAAAAGCGATCAGGCCACGGTCATAGGCTTTGAGGGATTCGCCAGACCAGTCTCGCAGTGAGTCGGCTTCGAGCAAAAACAGCTGCTCCGCGGCACTCGGGTAAGCGCGCCGCTGATCGTCGAAGAACGTTTTGATATCGCTGGCGAAAGCAGTGTCGATAAGTAACTGGACGGCGAGAGCTTTGGCATCCCGAAACTCCCGCGAGGGGCCCACCGCCGCGAAAGCAGCGATGGCCTCGGGGTAACGGTCGTTCGCCATTTCGATTCGGCCGACATAGTAGTGGGCCTCATCAAGCCGCTCACCCAGAGCGATCAGCTCCTGAAATTTACTCAGCGCCTCCTCGAAATACTCAAGTTCAAAGTCGAGTAGCGCAGCAGTCGACAGGAGTTCGGTGTTTTCCGGATCGCGCTCGAGCAGTCGCACAAACTGCGCTTGGGCAGCCGCGTAGTTCCCCTCTGAACCGAGCAGTCGGGCGTACTGCAGGCGCAGTTCCTGATTGTCGGGATAACGCGATACAGTGGTCGCGAGCAATTGAAAAGGATCGTCGACGTCTTGGTCCAGCATGAGTTGGGTCCAGAGCATGACAGCGCGAACATCCTCTGGTGAGCGCTCAAGCACAGGCAAAATGAATGCCTCTGCCCGTTTTAAATCGCTCTCAAGTCGGGCCAACAGGCAGGCTGCGATCGCTGCCTGATCATCCTCTGGCCACTGCGCGGCGATAGCGCGGATCGCCTCGGCAATCGCTACTTGACTGCCCTCATCCAGCGTGTCGTAGGTGCCAAGATTGGTCGCGACGTTGACCGGATGCCCGAGCTCAAAGGCGAGCTTGGCGTAATATACGGCATCGACATGACGTCCCGCTCTCGAGAGCCAACCCGAGGCAGCGGCGGCGGCAGCGCCATCATCGGGTTCGAGTTCAACCAATCGCACCGCCATCATTGCGGCCTGATCTGTGTCGTTGACGAACTCAGCCAGTCGCAGTGCGCGCCGCGCCAGCGCCGGGTCTTCCAGTAAGACTGCCTGCTCGGCCAGCAACGCGAGACCCTGATCAAAATTGCGCTGGCGTAAGGCGAATTCGGCCTGCAACAGTGGTAGCAGGCTCTCATCCGGAATCGGCGTCTCAGGTTGGGCTAAAGGTGTCTCAGCGATCTCCATCTCGTCGAGCGCCACCGGCGCCTCGACGCTCAGGTCGGGTGCCCAGGTGGCGCACCCTGCGAGAAGCAGTGCGAGCGAGATGGAGGCGGAGCGAAGGACAATCATGGGCCGTCATAGTGCCACAAAGGCGCTGAGCCCCTGCGGCGTGTTAGTGAGCAGTAAATGCTATGATAGCAAGCTGGGATGAATGGCGAGGGTCTTGACCAAAGCCATGTTGAAAAAGCTGGTAGTAGTTGGCGTAAATCATGACTCGGCCTCCGTAGAGCTGCGCGAGCGCATTGCTTTTGCCCCGGAAAAAGTGCACGAGTCGCTGAGTGCCCTGATTCGCGATACCCAGCTCAGCGAGTCGGTGATCCTGTCCACCTGTAACCGGACGGAGCTCTACGGCGTATTGCCCGACAATGTGGACGGCGTTAGCGCCAGCGATGAGGTGGCGCAGTGGCTTGCCGCCCACCATGGACTGGACATCAATCAGTTATCTCCTTCTGTTTATCGTAATTACGGGGTGGCGGCAGCCTCGCACTTGGTCAGAGTGGCCGCCGGTCTGAACTCCATGGTGCTCGGTGAACCGCAGATCTTCGGGCAGATGAAGTCCGCCTTTGCCGTGGCGCAGGAGGCGGGAGCGGTCGGCTTTCACCTCAACCTGATTTTCCCGGAAGCCTTCCGGATCGCGAAAAAGGTGCGCACGGATACCGCTATTGGTGAAAACCCGGTCTCGGTGGCCTATGCGGCGGTTGATCTGGCGCGCCAGATCTTTAGTGATATGGAACGCAGCACCGCACTCCTTTTGGGTGCTGGCGAAACTATCGAGCTAGTGGCCCGACATTTACGGGACGCAGGTGTTTCCAAGTTGATCATTGCCAACCGGACACTGGAGCGCGCTGAGCAGTTGGCCGCGCAGTTTGATGCAGAAGCGATTCTTCTGGCTGATGTCACACAGCGGTTGCCCGACGCCGACATTGTCATCAGTTCGACGGGTAGCCAGTTGCCCATTCTGGGTAAAGGTGCGGCAGAAGAGGCGGTCAAAGCCCGGCGGTGGCGGCCCATGCTCATGATCGATTTGGCGGTGCCGCGGGATATTGAGCCGCAGGTGGCTGAAATTCCCGATATCTATCTCTACACCGTTGATGACATGCGTGAGGTCATCGAGGAAAACTTGCGTCTGCGTGCGTCAGAGGCGAGCAAGGCTGATGAAATTGTCGCCTCGGGCATCGAGGCGCTGAAAGACGGGCTACTTGAACGGCAATCAGCCGATGTGGTGAAAACCTACCGCGACTCCGCGCTGGCCCTGCAGCAAGCCGAGCTCGATAAAGCGCTCAAAATGCTGGAAAAAGGCGCTGACCCGGAGGAGGTGCTGGGACGCCTTGCGAGGGATTTGACCAACAAATTGATTCACGCCCCTACCGCGGGCCTTCGTCAACTCGCGAAGGAAGGCGGTAAGCGCGATGTTTCTAAAATGGCCGCCATGTTGGGGCTCACAGACTTCGATGAAGAGCGGGACGAGGGCGCGACCCTCCAATAAAACTGCCCCGGTATCCTCGCAGTGAAAGCATCTCTACTGACTAAGCTTGAGACACTGGCTGACCGCCATCAGGAGGTTGAGGCCCTGCTGGGTGATGCCGATGTGATCAACGATCAGAATCGATTTCGCCATCTCTCGGTTGAGTTTGCTCACTTAAATGACGTGGTGGCGCAGTATCAGCGGTGGCAGCAACTACAGGTCGAACTGAAGGGCGCTAGACAACTGCTTGAGGACTCGGATCTCGAAATCAAAGCCCTCGCCACCGAGGAGGTCGGAGAGGCTTCAGCCGCCTTAGAGGCGATTGAGTCGGCACTCCAAGTGTTGCTGTTGCCGAGGGACCCTAATGACGGTAGTAACGTTTTCCTTGAGATCCGAGCGGGCACCGGTGGCGATGAGGCGGCGATCTTTTCCGGAGATCTGTTCAGGATGTATCACCGTTATGCCGAACAGAAGGGTTGGTCGGTGGAAATCCTGTCAGAGCGGTCTGGTGAGCACGGCGGTTACAAGGAATTGATCAGCAGAGTGGCCGGACAGGATGTCTACAGTCACCTAAAATTCGAATCGGGCGCTCACCGGGTGCAACGCGTTCCCGAAACCGAATCTCAAGGCCGGATTCACACTTCAGCCTGCACGGTGGCAGTGCTGCCTGAGCTGGAAGAGGTCGATAGCATCGATATCCGCAAAGAGGATCTCCGCGTCGATACCTTCAGGTCGTCCGGGGCCGGTGGCCAGCACGTAAACACCACAGATTCGGCGGTGCGCCTGACTCATCTGCCGACGGGCATTGTCGTCGAGTGTCAGGATGAGCGCTCACAGCATAAAAATCGCGCCAGAGCGATGTCTCTGCTACAGGCAAAACTGCTCTCGGCAGAGCAGGAGAGTAAGCGCGCTTCACAGGCTTCCGAGCGGCGCTCATTGGTGGGTTCAGGAGATCGCTCGGAGCGGATCCGCACTTACAATTTTCCGCAGGGCCGGATTACGGATCACCGAATCAATCTCACACTCTACAAATTAGATGAGGTGGTCAGCGGTGACTTGGATCCGCTCATTCTGCCGCTCCGGCAAGAGCACCAAGCCGATCTGTTGGCTGCGATGGCAGAGGAATGACGGTTCGTGAGCTGATCCAGCAGGCGCGCATCGATCGATTCGAGGCTGAAATACTGCTTGCCGACATACTCGAAGTAGAGCGCGCCTGGCTATTCGCCCATGGCGAGGATTCAGTGGCAGAGCCGGCGCTGGCACTTTTTATTGATCATGCCGAGGCGCGTCAGAACGGTGAGCCTTTGGCGTACGTGCTGGGGTATCGAGATTTTCGGTCACTGCGGCTAGGCGTGAATTGTCACGTGTTGATTCCGCGGCGGGAGACAGAGCATTTGGTCGAGTGGGCGATCGAGCGTATTGATGCGGGCGCGAGGCGTGTACTCGACTTGGGGACCGGCAGCGGCGCGATTGCGCTGGCCTGCAAGTCCGAGCGACCTGATGCGATGTTAACGGCGATCGATTGCAGCGCGGAGGCGCTGGCCTGTGCCGTGGGCAATGCGCGTTCACTGGGCGTGCAGGTGGAGTGGCTTAAAAGTCAGTGGTTTGAGCAACTGGGTGGCGCCCAGTGGGATCTGGTGGTTTCCAACCCACCCTATATCAGCGCATCGGATGCGCACCTTAAACAGGGTGATCTGCCCGCTGAGCCGGATAGCGCGTTGATTGGCGGTCAGACGGGTCTAGAATCGATCGAGCATATTGTTGAACACGCCCCAGAATATTTGGTCTCTGGCGGGTGGCTGTTATTCGAACATGGCTTTGATCAGGCCGATGCCGTCACGGCGTGTATGCAGTATCGAGGTTTTCAGCACATCAGCTCCCGACGGGATTGGTCCGGCCAGCCGCGCATGACGGGGGGACAATGGCTGCATTGAGCGACAATGAGCTGGCGCGGTATGCACGTCAGTTGATCCTGCCAGAGGTCGATCTGGAGGGGCAGGCGAGGCTGAAACAGAGTCGCGTGCTGATTATTGGTGCTGGTGGACTAGGCACCCCCGCAGCCCAGTATCTTGCAGGCGCCGGAGTCGGATCTATTCGCCTTGCGGATGATGACCGAATAGCGCTGAGTAATCTGCCGCGCCAGTTGGCGTACACCGAGGACGACCTTGGGCAATTAAAGGTGGAGGTGCTCGCGCGACGGCTGAGGGATGCCAACGGAGAAATTGTGGTTGATGCCCACTGCGCGCGATTTAGCGGTGATACTGGCCCGGCGCTCCTTGAGGGGGTCGATATCGTGTTGGATGCCACTGATTCCCTGCAAGCGCGACAGGACATAGACCGGGCAACATATGCCGCCAGGCTGCCCTGGGTTATGGGTGCAGCGGTGGGGACATCGGGTCAGTGGGCAGCATTTGATGAGACGCGCCGCGAGGGCTGCTACCACTGTCTGATGAGAGAGCCTGATTCCTCGGAAAACCGGGGTTGCGCGGAGCTCGGCATCCTTGGACCAGTGGTCGGTCTGGTGGCGTTGCATCAGACTCTGTTGGTGATCCGGTATCTAGTGGGCGCGGCGCTCCCGTCTGGTTACTTGCATATGTTGGACGCCTGGACGGGAGAGACCCGTCAACTAGGGCTCGCTGTCTGCAAAGACTGCGAGCTGTGTCAGGCGCCGCATACATAGCGATCCATCACTCCAGCGTGCTCAGAATCCGCCTGACGCGCCAGGTAATCAGCGCAGCTGCAACCGCAATACCCAGAATGGTGGTATACCAGAATTCTACTGTGCCGTCGGGCGAGCCACCTCCCCAGTGGATGGCCAGCAGATAACCCAGCGGCAGCGCCAGGGCCCAGTAAGAGAGCGTGACGACGATGAACGGAAAGCGGGTCTCCTTATAAGCGCGCAGTACAAATGAACCGACAATCTGAACGACGTCGATCATGATGAATAGCGCTGCCAGTCGCAGTAGCCTGAGCGCAAGATCCCGAATGTCCTGGGACTGGGTATACGCCCCGATAATGGCATCCGGAAATAGTAACAACAGCGACATAGCCAGCAGGCCAATCAGCGTGGAGAGGGCGGCACCGACCCGAAGCGCCATGCGCACCCCATGAGCGTTCCGCGCGCCGATAGCATGGCCCATGCGAGTTGCCATGGCACTGCCAACGCTGATCATGGGAATGTAGAAAACGTCCCACACATTGATTGCGATTTGATGCGCGGCAACCGCGGCGTCGCCGAGTGTCGCGATCAGTAGCGTGATGGCGGAAAAGACACCCGTCTCCAAGAAGAAGGTCAGCCCAACTGGGAAGCCCACGACAAGAATTTCACTGATACGGCCCCAATCAGGCCCCTCGAACCAACGGTTCGGTAGGTATGGCTGCAGGGAGCGCGCCGTAAGGACATACAGCAAAATGATGAGCGTGCTGATCCACATGGATGCCGCGGTGGCGAGGCCGCAGCCTTCTGCGCCAAGCTCGGGCGCGCCCCATGCGCCGAATATCAGCATGTAGTTCAGCGGCACGTTGGCGATGAAGCCCACCACGCTCGCAAATGCAAAGGGCGCGGTGATGCCCAAGCCCTGGGTGTGGTAACGAAGCGCCATAAAGATGCCGAGGGCGGGGAAGCCAAGGCCCACGCGACTCACATAGGCGCTGGTTTTGGCCGCCGTCTCCGCGGGGAGCCCCAGTAATGCGATCGCAATATCACTATTCAGGCAAAGCGGGGTCATCACCGCGCTGAGCGCCACCGCCACCCAAAGGCCCTGCGGAAGAAAACTGCGAACCCGCTCTGTGCGCCCTGCGCCAAAATCCTGCGCCACGATGGCCGAGCAGGCGAACAGCGTACCCAGTATAATCAGGTAGAGCGGCAGCCAGATATTGAAGCCCACCGCGATGGCGGCCAGGTCGATATCGCCGTAATTGCCCGCCATCAATGTGTCGACGACTCCGGTGCCAATTTGGGCGGTCTGCGCAATCAGTAGCGGCCAAGCAATTCGCCACAGTGGGCGCAGCTCTGCCAGCATCTGCGAAGCGAACCGGGATGAATCAGCGTTGTTCATGGTCGATAGTTAGGGCGTTGCCGAGTCCAAAAGCACGCGCATTCTAACCCGTTCTCTGTGCTAGACTTCGCGCTCATTTTTTTCGGCTACCGTCGTGCAAGAAAGCGTGCAAGAAAGCGTGCAAGAAAACGCCGCCGCGCAGAGAGAACCGCTTGAGTCCGCTGCTCCCGCGCCCAGTGAACAAGTAAAATTTGAGACGCTGGATCTCGACGCCTCTGTGCAACGGGGCATAGATGCGCTAGGTTTTGAGTTTTGTTCACCCATTCAGGGTCGCATCCTGCCTCATACCCTTGCGGGTAATGATGCCATCGGTAAGGCACAGACGGGCACCGGTAAAACCGCTGCCTTCCTGATTACAATCTTTAACGATCTGCTAAACCATCCCATTGACGGGGAGCGGTACCTGGGTGAGCCGCGCGCGGTGATCATTGCGCCGACTCGTGAACTGGTCATGCAAATCGCCGCCGATGCAGCCGAACTTGGGCGTTTTACCGGTTTGAAAACGGTCACCCTCATTGGCGGTGCGGATTACCAAAAGCAGTTGAACAAGGTGAACCACGCACCCGTTGATCTCATAGTTGCGACACCCGGCCGCCTGATCGACTTTATGGAACGGCGTGACCTGGCATTAGACCGGGTGGAAACGCTTGTGCTGGACGAAGCGGATCGTATGTTGGATATGGGGTTTATTCCGCAGGTGAAGCGCATTGTGCGCGCCACGCCCCGTAAGGAAGATCGACAAACCCTGCTTTTTTCGGCCACCTTTACTCAGGACATCATGAATCTGGCAAGGCAGTGGACCTTCGAGCCCATCACCGTTGAGATTGAGCCCGAGCGGGTGGCGACGGCATCGGTAGATCAAAAGGTCTATTTGGTTTCCAGCCGGGAGCGATTCACCGTACTCATGGATCTGCTCAATGATCCTGCCGTGGAGAGCGTTATTATTTTTGCCAACCGGCGCGATCAGGTGAGAAGGCTCTATGAGAAGCTGCGCAAGGAAGGTGTCCAATGCGGCATGCTCTCCGGGGAAATCACTCAGGCTAAACGCACCAAAACGCTCGAGAACTTCAAATCAGGGCGCTCGAAAGTCATGGTCGCCACGGATGTTGCGGGGCGCGGGATCCACGTCGAAGGCATCTCCCACGTAGTGAACTACAACCTGCCAGAGGACCCGGAGGATTACGTCCACCGCATTGGTCGTACTGGCCGTGCGGGGGCCACGGGTGTATCGATCAGCTTCGCCAGCGAAGATGATGCCTTTCTGTTGCCCGACATAGAGGCCTTACTCGGTCACTCTCTGGCTTGTGTGGCGCCGCCGGCTCCCGGCGAAAACGCCTAATGTTGGGATCTCAGCTCTTCGCACCAGAGTAGCGTTGCGCCAATCACCGCCGCAGGAATCACGACCAGGTTCAAGAGCGGGATGCCGGTGAAAAAGGCTACCGTGCCGCCAAAGCCAATCGTCGATAATCTTCGCTCTGCGCACGCGTCGCGCACTTCCCGAAACGTCAATCTGTGGTTATCCATTGGATAGTCGACAAATTGCAGACTCATCATCCAAGCCCCCAGCAAAAACCAGCCCAGCGGGGCGAAAGCGTTGAACACCGGAATGATGGTCAGTATCAGCACCGCCAGTGCCATCGGGACGTAGTAGAGAAGCTTCCTGATCTCCCGAAACAGGGCTCGCGGGACTTCGAGGAGCGCCGTGGCGATACCCTCCAATGCCGGCACGGGCTCTCCCGTAATTGATTCTTCGACCTTCTCCGCCAGCAAGGCGTGAAAGGGTGAGGTCAGCATCAGTACCAGCAGGGTCGAGACATAGCCCGTCATCAGCCCTCCAACTAACCACAGCAACGGCGTGATGATCCAGGACAGAAATTGCAGCCACTCCGGCACAGTGAGCATCGCGGCGTCGTAAAAGTCTGTAATGACCTCGTAAAGCAGCCAACCCATCAGGCTGAACAGCACCACATTGGCAATTAGCGGTATCACTACGAAGCGACGCAGGTCCGGTTGAAAGGTCATGGCCAGGCCGCGCAGGAAATATCCCGCGCCCGTCACGAAATTGCCGTTCATGAGGTCCCCCGGCGATGAATGCGACGATTATACTGTCCAAACCGCAGATCAGAGTGCAACTACGGGTGAGCGACGAGGATCTTTTTGCCGAGGAAATGTCCGGGGTTAAGCCCTTGGGCCGAGAGGCGCGCGTCCGCTTGGTCAAGGACCGTCTCTCTGAAGACCAACAGAAAGGCCGACAGCAGGCTGCAGTGGGTGAAGAGCAAGTTATGAATCCACTCGTTGATGATGGCGTGATGCCGCTCGATGCTTGGCAAGTACTGGAATTCAAGCGGCCGGGGATTCAGCACGGGGTGTATCGCAAGCTACGATTGGGTCAGTACCAGATCGACGCGCGTTTGGACCTGCATCGCATGTTGGTGCAGCAGGCGCGAGATGAGGTGTTTTCCTTTATTCGTGAGGCGACAGAGCTGGGCTTGCGAACATTGCTGATTGTTCATGGCAAGGGGCAATCGAAAAACCAGGGCGAGCGGAAAGCGGTCCTGAAAGGCTACCTCAATCATTGGCTGCGAGAATTGGAAGCGGTTCAGGCTTTTCACTCGGCACAGCCAGCGCATGGCGGCACCGGCGCAATCTATGTGTTGCTGCGTAAAAGCGCCGAGCAGAAGCGGGAAAATCGGCTGAAATATTTAAAGGGTCGGGTTCAAGACTGATCGTTCAGCTTCTTGAGCAATAACTCATTGACCATCTGGGGATTGGCCTGCCCTTTGGACGCCTTCATGATCTGGCCGACAAAGAAACCGCTCAACTTCTTCTGTTTGGCTTCGTCGGCTGCCAGATACTGGGCGACTTGATCCGGGTTTTCGGCAATGACTGCGTCCACCATCGATTCCAGGGCGCCCGAGTCGCTGACTTGCTTGAGTCCCCGCGCTTCAATGATCTGATCGGCGTCACCCTCGCCCGCCCACAGCCCGTCGAATACCTGCTTTGCCAGTTTGCTGGACAGCGTGCCATCCTCAATACGCACGATCAGGCCCGCTAACTGCGCCGCTGATATCAGACTGTCAGTGATGTCTGTCTCGTTGCGATTAAGGGCCGCTGCCAAGTCGCCCAGAATCCAATTCGCGGCCGGTTTCGCAGCGCCTCCGGCTGTGACGACGGACTCGAAATAATCCGCCAGCGCATGATTGGGAACGAGCAGTGCAGCGTCGTAATCATTGAGCCCATAATCCGCGATGAAGCGCGCTCTTTTGGCACCGGGCAACTCGGGTAGCGTGGCTCTGACTGCCTCGATGTACTCTGCGTCGATGACGATCGGCAGCAAATCGGGCTCAGGGAAATACCGATAGTCATTGGCCACTTCTTTTGAGCGCATCGAGCGCGTGACATTTTGTTCAGCGTCGTAAAGCCGCGTTTCTTGCGTGATCGAACCGCCGCTCTCGAGAATGTCTGCCTGTCTCTCGTATTCACTGTGAATCGCCCGCTCGACGAAGCGGAAAGAATTCACGTTCTTAATTTCGGTGCGTGTGCCCAGGGCATCGGCCCCTTTTTCACGCAGCGAGATGTTGATATCGCAGCGCATAGAGCCCTCTGCCATGTTGCCGTCAGAGATCCCCAAATACGTCACCAGCGAGTGGAGCGCCTTGAGGTACGCCACCGCCTGTTCCGCCGAGCGGAAGTCGGGCTCGGTCACGATCTCGAGAAGTGGCGTGCCGGCGCGGTTGAGATCGATCCCTGTTTCCTGGCTGAAGGCATCGTGGACAGATTTGCCAGCATCTTCCTCTAAATGCGCGCGCGTGATGCGAATCGGGAAAAGCGTCCCGTCTTCCAATGGCACCTCGAAAACACCCTCGCAGACGATGGGCGCAAAAAACTGACTGACCTGGTATCCCTTGGGCAGATCCGGGTAAAAATAATTTTTGCGATCGAAGACGGAGCGTTCTCCAATACGGGCGCCGATGCCCAAACCAAACTTGACTGCGTAGCGGACAGCCTCCTCGTTCAACACAGGCAGCATGCCGGGCATGCCCAGATCTACCGCATCTGCCTGCTCATTCGGCGCTGCACCAAATGTCGTCGCCGAACCCGAAAAAATTTTCGATTGCGTCGCGAGTTGCAAATGCACCTCGAGACCCATCACCGTCTCCCAACTCATGGCGTCACCGTCTCAAGTTGTGGCCTGGCCATGTGCCAGTCCGTGTCGGTCTGCAGGCGATGTGCCGCGTTGAGAATCGTCTGCTCGTCAAACGGCTTGCCAATCAGTTGCAATCCAACGGGCATGCCGTTGATCAAACCCGCGGGGGTGGATAAGCCGGGTAGGCCTGCCAGATTCACTGCCAGCGTGTAGACGTCTTCCATATACATGGCGACGGGATCCTGCTGTTTCGCCCCGAACTGAAAGGCGACGCCGGGCGCAGAGGGACCGGCGATCATGTCCACGTTATCAAAGGCTCGCGTGAAATCTTCTGTAATCACGCGTCTGACCTGTTGCGCCTTGTTGAAATAAGCATCGTAAAACCCGGCTGACAACGCGTAGGTGCCCACCAGAATCCGCCGCTGCACTTCCTCACCAAAACCCTCGCTGCGCGAGCGCAGGTAGAGGTCTTCGAGATCTACTGGCTCTTTGCAGCGATAGCCAAAGCGCACGCCGTCGTAGCGAGCCAGATTTGCCGAAGCCTCCGCGGGCGCGATGACGTAGTAGGTGGCAATCGCGTAGTGACTGTGAGGTAGCTCAATGTCCACCAGCGTTGCCCCCGCCTGCTCCAGCACAGACAGCGCTGCCATCACCCGCTCGCGCACATTCTGCTCGAGATCATCGTTGAAGTACTCTCGCGGCAGCCCGATCCTAAGCCCCTGAACATCGTGATTCAGTCCCGCATGAAAGTCAGGCACAGGCAAGTCGGCAGACGTCGAGTCTCCCGCATCAATGCCTGACATGGCGGTCAACGCGATCGCGCAGTCTTCAGCAGTGCGGGCCATGGGGCCTGCCTGATCCAGCGAAGACGCAAAGGCAATGATGCCCAAGCGGGAGACCCGGCCGTAAGTGGGTTTAAGGCCCGTCACGCCACAGAGGGAGGCGGGCTGCCTGATCGAGCCGCCCGTGTCGGTGCCGGTCACCAACGGCGCCATGCCCGCGGCGAGTGCCGCAGCGGAACCACCGGAACTGCCGCCCGGCACGCAATTGAGATCCCAGGGGTTTTTGACTACGCCGAAAAAGCTTGTTTCATTGGAGGAGCCCATCGCAAACTCATCCATGTTGCATTTGCCCAGCATTACGGCACCTTCGGCCTGCATCTTGGAGACAACCGTCGCATCGTATGCGGGAACGAACTGTTCCAGCATGCGCGAGCCGCAGGTCGTTCTGACACCACTGGTACAGAAAATATCCTTGTGGAGCACGGGAATGCCGGTGAGCGAGGCAACATTACCTCTGGCGATGGCTTTGTCCGCCTTGCGGGCGCTGTCAATGGCTTGCTCCGCGCACACGGTGATGACGGCGTTCAGCGCACCGTTACAGGCTTCAATTCGCTCTAGGCAGGCGCGAGTGACTTCCTCACTGGATACCACTCGGTCGCGTAGCTGCTGTCTGAGCGAACTGACAGAACCAGAGAGTAGGGCGCTATCGGTCATCAGTCGATGACCTTGGGCACCAGAAAATAGCCCTGATCCTGTGCGGGAGCAGAGGCCATCAAGTTCTCTCGGTCATTTTGTCGTGTGACCGCGTCCGGTCGCAGTCGCTGGTGCATATCGTGGGGGTTCGACATGGGTACCACCGTCTCGGTGTCGATGGTATTGAGTTCATCCACCAACCCGAGGACACGGCCAAACCGCTCTGTGACCTCAGGTAGGTCAGATTCAGATATAGCGAGCCGTGCGAGAAGGGCGACCTTCTCGACGTCCTGGGGTGAGACAGACATAAGACGTATCCTCGTCGAAGGCCGCGAAAACTAACACACTTGTGGCTTGCCCAAAAACCCCCGCGTTGCTACATTCGATTGGCATTTGGCGCTGCAAACGCTGGATCTGGGGGCGTTTTTAAGCCCGTCGCAGAAGCCAGTGATGCGACACAGCGGCCGGTAAGCCGACGATATCCGCAGCAAACCGAATGACCTCTTCACAATCAGGGAACGATAATGTTCAAGCGCCTCCGCGGGATGTTTTCTACCGATCTGTCCATTGATCTTGGCACAGCCAATACGCTTATCTACGTCAGGGAGCGTGGCATCATCCTAGATGAGCCCTCGGTCGTAGCGATTCGCGTGCATAACGGGCAGAAGTCAATTGAGGCGGTGGGCAAAGAAGCGAAGCGGATGCTCGGTCGCACGCCGGGCAACATCCAAGCGATCAGGCCGCTCAAGGATGGCGTGATCGCTGACTTCCAAATCACCGAAAAAATGCTGCAGCACTTTATTGCCAAGGTGCATGAGACGAAATTCATCCGCCCCAGCCCGAGAGTATTGATTTGCGTGCCTTGTACATCGACTCAGGTTGAGCGGCGAGCAATAAGGGAATCTGCGTTGAGTGCGGGTGCCCGCGAGGTGAAATTGATCGAAGAGCCAATGGCCGCGGCGATTGGTGCCGGTCTTCAGGTTGAAGACGCTACCGGTAGCATGGTGGTCGATATTGGAGGCGGCACCACAGAGATTGCCATTATGTCCCTGAATGGTGTTGTCTATAGCGACTCGGTCCGTATTGGTGGGGATCGATTTGATGAGGCCATCGTGTCCTACGTGCGACGTAAATACGGCAGTTTGATTGGTGACTCCACCGCAGAACGCATCAAGCAGGAGGTGGGATGCGGCTTCAAATCAGACGAGCTCAAAGAGATCGATGTGCGTGGCCGTCACCTCGCCGAGGGCGTGCCGCGCAGCTTTACGCTGACCAACGACGAAATCCTCGGCGCGCTCGAAGAGCCGCTTGAAGCCATGATGCGCTCGGTGAAGCTGGCATTGGAGCAGTCGCCACCGGAATTGGCCGCAGATATTGCCGAGACGGGCATTGTTCTGACCGGTGGCGGTGCCTTGCTCACCGACCTCGACAAGCGAATATCCACTGAGACCGGGTTACCAGTAGTGGTTGCGGAGGATCCGTTGACTTGTGTGGCGCGCGGCGGCGGGAAGGCGCTTGAGTTGATGGATCGTCACGTCCTGGATCTGCTCTCAACCGAATAAAACCGGCGACTGGGGCAGCGTCATTAAACCGCTTTTCCTTAAACAGAACCTGATCAGCGCGCGATTTATCGTGCTGACCCTGCTGTGTTTGTCGATCCTGTTTATTTTTCGTGAACACCCCCGAGTGACTGCCGTTCAACGTGGAGCGGTCGATGTGGTCGCGTTCACGAGCAATATTGTGCTGGCCCCTTTCGATGCTTGGGACCGGTTGCTCGAATCAGTGCGATCGAGGAATGCATTACAGGATGAGCTGCTGAGGCTGCAGCAAGAGAACAGGGTGTTGAAGGGAAAGGCACAAAGACTGGCTTCCTTGCTGTCGGAGAACGCCCGCTACAAGGCGTTGCTGAAATCGGCTCGGGATATTGAGGATGAGCTCATCGCGGCTCAGATAAGCTCGGTGTCACCAGATCCCGCGAGACATTTGGTCATGCTGGACAAGGGAGCAGCGGACGGGGTCGAAGAGGGGCAGCCGGTGCTGGGCGCTGAAGGTTTGATCGGTCAGATTGTGCTGGTCGACGAATACAACAGTCGCGCGTTACTCATCACTGACAGTGCCCACGCGTTGCCCGTGCAGGTGAATCGATCAGGACTGCGAGCGATCGCAGAAGGTAGCGGCGATATCGATCGGCTGGTGATTCGGCATCTCGCTGCGACCACTGATATTAGAGCGGGTGATTTATTGGTGACATCCGGTCTTGGTGGCCGTTTTCCTCACGGCTACCCGGTGGCGAGAGTGACTAACGTTGAAATAGCGGCAGGCGATGCTTTCGCAGTGGTGAGCGCAGCGCCTGCATCGGCCCTGGATCGTGGCCGTCACGTGTTGGTGGTGGCGCAGTCGTCTCGGTTTGAAGCGGCGGTTGCCCCTTGACGCGTGCGCATGCGGTCTGGGTAATCTACGTCTCGCTCGCGGCGGCCCTGCTATTAACGTTGCTGCCGCTCCCTATGGATTGGCGCGGCTTTCGGCCTGATGTGGCGGCTTTAGCCCTGTTTTATTGGGTATTGGCTTTGCCGCACAGAGTGGGGGTGGCGACCGCTTTCACGGTGGGAGTCACACAGGACCTGATCGAGGGCGCGCCACTGGGTCTTTCTTCTCCCGGGCTCATGTTGGCCACGCTGTTGTTGCTCTACAACTATCAACGCCTTCGCCAGTTTGACCTGTTGCAGCAGTCGCTCGCGGTACTGGTATTGTTGTTGCTCAGCGCCGGGATCGAGCAGTGGCTGAGAAACGGCATCGATGTCCCTACGGTACCGTGGGCCGGAGTGGCTGGCATGATCTGTTCCATGCTCTTTTGGGTGCCCATTCGCACAGTACTTCGTCACTCCAGACGCTACTACGAGGTGCACTGATGCGGCTGCTGCTCGCATCGTCAAGCCCGCGAAGGCGGGCCCTGCTCTCTTTGCTCGTTTCTGACTTCGAGTCCTCGGCGCCTGATATTGACGAACGCCCCCGGACATTGGAGCCTCCTGCTGATTACGTTGTTAGGCTTGCCAGTGAAAAGGCCAAAACGGGTGCCGTGGACCAATGGGTGAGTCTGGGTTCCGATACCACAGTGGCGATGGGCAACGATATATTGAGTAAGCCCCGCGACAGTCAGGATGCCGCGGCCATTCTCCGCGCGCTATCCGGGAATACCCACGAGGTGCACACAGCGGTTGCTATAGCCTATGGCGGTGGTATCGAGACGGTCACCTGCACAACATCGGTACTGTTTACGGAGCTCTCAGAGGCGACGATACAGCAGTACCTGTTGACTGACGAGCCGTGGGATAAAGCCGGTGCTTACGCCATACAGGGGTATGCAGGGGCCTTCGTGAGTCAAATCAGAGGCAGTTACAGTGCCGTGGTCGGGCTGCCGTTGTGCGAAACCCGGGCGCTGTTGATCGAGGCGGGGGTGCCGGTCCGCCATGGTTAGCATGATACCCAAAAATCTGGGGCGAACCGTCTGGCCGCTGATGGTGATGGCGCTGGTAAGTCTCGCCATTTATGTCAGCGGTGGTCGTGTGCTTCTGGGGGCGCTCCCGCGGGTGCAGCAGGATATAGAGCAGCTGCTGTCCCAGCGATTTTCGGGTGACATTCGCATCGGGCAGATGAGTGGCGCTATGGAGGGATTTTCGCCACGGTTGGATTTGACTGATTTCGTGGTGCTGGATAGTCAGACGGGCGCAGCTATCTCGCTACCCGAGGCCAGCATCAGGTTGAACCCATGGGAGAGTCTGCTAAGCGGCGCCCCTCGCTTTGATGAACTCACGCTGATCGGGCCCCGTGTCGAGTGGACTGGCGAGTCGGGCACCGACTCGATAGCCATCCCCGCGGGACTGGGCGACTTCCTGAGCAGTTTTGCGCGTTTGCAGGTTCGCGATGCTCACCTGATCGGTGAGGTGGATCGGGATGGCGTGCCGATGACCCTCGAATCATTGACGGTTGATATTGATCTGGCGCGTGACAGAAGCCGCCGGACCCTCAGGGTGTCGATTGATTCTCCCGATGAACGTCTGTTGTCTGCAGAGGGGTCCGGGACGGGTAATCCCTTTGAGCTCAACCAGTTTTCCGGCGAGTTACAGGGTAGCCTCAGCGGCGCAGGCGTGTCTTATCTGGCGCAGTGGCTGCGATGGGACCTCACAGCCGAGGGGCAAGCAGATTTTTGGTTTGCGGTTAATGGGGGGCGGCCTACCGCGGTCATGCAGGTCAACCTGACGCAGATTGCGGTGACAGGCCAAACACCCCTTAATTTGGAACAACTGCGCGTTGACAGTGTTGTTGAGGGCCCATTTGATCAGGCGAGAATCTGGATCGATGACGCGTCGTTGACGGCTGATGACCAGACATTCTTGCTTCCCCGGATACACCTGCATAGTCTTGGGCGGAGCTGGAAGATGCTGACCAATCGCTTTGAGGTGTCGCCTCTGATTGCGGCACTGCGTGGGAGCGAATTTCTTCCCGATAAGGTGAACGAGATTCTCGAAACGCTAAGCCCTGCCGGAACCGTCGATCGTCTGGCGCTAACCGTGGAAGCATTGGACCAGCCACTGCACCGTTGGGAGTTGGCGGCCACTGTCACCGATGCAACAACAGACCCTTTCAGAAAGGTGCCCGGTCTGGTCGGTATCGATGCCTCGATTACCGCCAATGAGGAGGGTGCGACCGCCTGGATAGATGCCCGGGACTTTGAGCTGGTGCTGCCTAATGTTTATCGGGAGCCCATTCGCCTGACGTCTGTGCTGGGGACACTGGAGGGGCGTTGGCAGCGAGATGCTCTATTCCTAGAGCATGGTTTGCTGTTAGGGAGTGCCCCTGAGCATGATGCCGCGGTGCAGTTCGAGATTGATATCCCGTTTTCCAAACAGTCCTCGGTGCCACTAAAAATGAGGCTGTCGGCCTCGGTGCTGGATGCGCCGGTGGGCATCCGCGATGCTTATATGCCATACCGAATGCCGGCGCCGGCCTATGCATGGCTGCAACAGGCACTGCCGGCCGGCAAGATTGAGCGCGGAATTTTCTTATGGCACGGCGGGTTCAAACCCTACGGCCACGCCGGTCAAACTATGCAGCTGGCAGCCCATCTATCTGGGGTGACGCTCGACTACCAGCCCGGTTGGCCAGCCGCCTTGCTGACTGAGAGCCAGCTGCGCCTTGATGACACGCGAATTGATTTGTGGTCTGCACAGGGTCAGTTGGCAGAGCTAGCGCTCGTTGAGACGGCAGCCGGCCTGCAGGTGGACAGCAATGCCATCTGGCTGAATCTGCAGACGCGGTCCAAGGGTAAGCCGGGTGAAATCTTGTCGGCATTGAAGCAATTACCCGCGCTTTCTGTCGCGTACCCGGTCATGCGTGATCTGACCGTTGGTGGTGATGAGCCCACTGCAACCAGTGCCCACATCAGATTTGACCTGCGCAATGTGGCCCCGTCACTGGATGTGAACGTTGAAATGGCAATGACCAACGCCACAGTGGCCTCTGCGCTGCTTGATCTGCAGGCGGTGTCATTGAGTGGTGATTTGCGGTATCGCACGCAGACCGGATTCGAGAGCATGGGCATCACTGCCCGCGTTTTCGATAGGCAAGTTGCTGTTGCGATGGGTCCCCAGCTTGCTACGGCACCCGGCACATTGTTGGCGGCGCAGCTTGATTTTGAAGCGGCTGTGTCAGACGTCTTGTCCTGGCGAGGAATCAACTACCCGCTTCCCGCCGAAGGCGTGACTGCCGTCACCGTGGGTATTAATGTGGCTAGCGAGGTGGCGGTTGATGTCGAATCAGACCTCAAGGGCGTTTCGGTGGATCTGCCTCTTCCCTGGGGCAAATCCGCCGAGGCCAGGGCGCCGTTGAAAGTCAGCTGGCGGGATCGTGAATGGGCCGCATGGGAGATGTTCTGGTTTGGCAGGGCATCTGCCATTACCGATACCCCGGAGGCTGGATCGATTTCTGCCATTCTCGACGTGACCCCCAGAACTCGACCGCTGCAATGGCCGCTTTTGGCACCCGACCCCGGCTTGCGCGTGACCGGGTTTTTACCGTCACTCGATCCTTCAGACTGGCAGGACACGCTCGCACCGTTCTCGGCAGAGGCAGCACCGTCTGGTCCGATTGTGCGGGTTGATGCACTGAAGATCGGGCGTCTATTGTGGCGCGGTGAAGAGCTGGGCGCCCTGTCACTCAACGCCAATCTGGAGGGTGAAACGTGGTCTGCTGATTTTGAGCTGCCTTGGCTTCGCGGGCAACTTCAGCAGGTCACCAGTGCGCCGGTATCGGACTCGGCGGCGGCATTGCAGGCCAGTCTGGAGCGTGAGTTGCGCATTGAGTATCTGGATCTTCAGGGCTTGCCGCAGGTGAGCGAACGGTGGGCTGAGCGCGCCGCGCCGCCCGACCCGCAAGGCGCGTTGGGCGCCTGGATGCGACAACTGCGTCTGTCTGTCGAGGGTATCCATCGGGCCGATACCGAATTGGGTGATCTGGATCTGACAATCGACTACGTGGAGGATGAGGGTTGGCAGTTCAAAGAGGTTACGGGTAATTTTTTGGGCATCAATTGGTTGCCAAAAACTCGGATGATCTGGCAGTCCAGCGAGGAGGGTGAGTCGACTACGCTGTCCCTCTCAGCAGAGCTTCAAGATGTGGCCACATCTCTCGCTTTGGTCGGCGTCGCCCCGTTGGTAGAAACCGAGCGCGGCAGGTTGGACGCTGAGTGGCAATGGCCGGGCAGTCCCACCGATTTTGAGTTGACCGCGATAAGCGGTGATATGGAACTGGAGGTGGAGGCCGGATCGTTCGTCACGGCCAATGCTGAGGCAACCGGGGCGCTGCGTTTGCTGAGTTTGCTGAATCTGTCGGGTTTGTTTCGTCGTGCCAACATGAATCAGCTATTTGATCCGGGCGTGACATTCGATAGCGCAGGGGGCAGCTTCAGTTTTTCGCAGGGCGACCTGCGCATCCCTGACTTTTCCATCGAGGGGTCTGGAGGATACTTTACCTTTAGCAGCGATATCGATCTTGTTACCGAGACGCTGAACGGTGAATTGGTGGTGACGCTGCCGCTGGTCGAAAACATCCCCTGGGTGGCAGCGCTTGCAGGCGGATTACCCGTTGCTGCCGGTACTTATTTAGTCAGTAAAGTCTTTGAGGATCAGGTTAATCAGTTATCGAGCGGTGTTTATGCCGTGAGCGGCGACCTTGATAACCCTGAGGTAGCGTTTGAGCGTGTGTTTGATGCGACTTCACGGCTTCTCGAGGTGGACGATCAGGCGGCCAAAGATCAATCGCCGACAGACGCCGCGGCATCGAGCTCTGATAGATAGCGAAACAGCTTTCTGGCGTGTGCTTTCTCATTGCCGCGCTGGATTTCTTTGGGGTGTTGGCGAATCCATTGGCGAAGCAGGGACGCCTCAGCGGCGGGCCAGATGGCGAGGATTTCCCCAAGTGCCGCGTCGCCCCCATCCCGCAAGCGATCCCGAGCCGCCTCGACGCGATGAAAATTTGCGGTGGATAACGCATGTTGCTGATCCAGCATCGCCAGACCCGCTTCAATCGGCGCTGTATCCGTTGAACGCATCAGTTTGCCGATAAACTGCAATTGCCTTTTTAGACCGCCGCGGGCGGTAATGCCGCGTGCAGTCTCTACCGCTTCTTTGAGCCGCTCATCTGGAATGTTGATTCGATCGAGGTCCGAACGTGACAGCGAAACCAGCCGCTCACCCATTTCCTGCAGCGCAAGCATCTGACGCTTGCGCTCACTCTTGCTGGGTCGTAGGTCATCTGTCTCGCCGGTATCTGAGTCGGTCATGATCTGGGGCCATCACGCATAAAATGCGGTGGCTAGTCCAAGGAAAGCCAGAAAACCCATCACATCGGTAACGGTGGTGACCAGTACGCCACCTGCCAACGCAGGATCAATGTGTAGTTTACGCAGCACGACAGGGAGACCTGCGCCTGTCACGCCCGCCGTGACCAGGTTGATCAACATGGCGCAGGCAATAATGACGCCCAGCATCGGGTCGCCAAACCACAGCGACGCGGTGGTGGCAATCACCGCGGCCCAGAGCAGTCCATTGAGGAGCCCTACCAGCGATTCCCGGCCGATAAGCCACAACTCATTGCGATGATTGATTTGACCCATCGCCATGGCACGAATCAGGATCGTCAGACTCTGAGTGCCGGCGATCCCTCCCATTGAGGCCACAATAGGCATCAGCACCGCCAGCGCGACCACTTTCTCAATGGTGTCCTGAAACAGGTTGATCACCGAGGAGGCCAGTAAAGCGGTACCTAGATTGACACCCAGCCACATCGCGCGCCGCGGCGCTGACTGCCATACCGTCGCAAAGGTATCCTCTTCCGCCAGACCGGCGAGCGAGGTCAGGGAGTGATCCGCCTCCTCCATAATGACATCCACCACGTCGTCGATCGTAATCCGTCCGAGCAGCTTGCCGTCATCATCGACCACCGGTGCCGAAATCCAGTCATTTCGCTCAAATCGCCGCGCTACCTCGGTCGCGGATGTATCGGCGGCAATGGCCTCCTGGTCGGTGATCATCATCTCCCGCACCGAGACGGCGGGGTCGGACACGAGTACGGTGCTGATGGCCAGCAGTCCCACAAACCGATCGTTGCGGGTCACCACGATCAGACTGTCCGTGTTGGGCGGGAGCTCCTTATGCCGGCGGAGGTAGCGCAGCACCACATCCAGCGTCAGATCTGCGCGAATGGTGATGGTGTCGGTGCTCATCAAACCACCTGCAACGTCATCAGAAAAGCTCAATACCTTCTGAAGGCGCTGACGGTACTGCTCGTCCATGATCGCCAACACTTGACCGGTCACCTCATCGGGCAACTCATGGAGGATGTCGGCGACATCGTCGTCATCCAACTGCCCGACAATTTCGGCCAGTGCCTCGGGCTCCCGGTCCGCCAACACGGCATTGCGGAGCTCATCTGGCAATTCATTGACGACCAGTAATTCCTGCTCCGGTTCGAGAAGGCCCAGCAGCACCGCGCGATAGTCGGGGGGTGAGGAGCTGATCAAATAAGCGACGTCACCGGGTGACATCTCAGCCAAAATACCCGCGACATCGCCCAGCGTGCCCGAGCGGAGGGCAAATTCAAGACGCTCTGTCTTGGTGGGGAAGTTGGCGGGTGAGTTCAACGCGGGACCTCCTTTGAGGCCGCCATTATCCGCTACCGACTCTGAAGATCTACCCGCGAAAATGCCTTTGTGACTTATTCCAGCTCGTCAAACCCGTTGGCAAAAAGCGTTTCCAGCGCCGTCATTGCGTCGTTTTCGTCATCACCAGTGATCGCCACGCTCAGCTCAGCATCAAAAGGTGCAGCCAGCATGAGCACTGACATGATGCTTTTCGCGTCGATCTCCTGATTCTGGTAGCTGATACGGATAGCGCTGTTAAATCTGGCCGCACAGTCCACTACTTTGGCGGCGGGGCGGGCATGTAGGCCAAGCGGATTAATGACCTTGATCATCTTTTCCATTTTCAGCTGCCGGGCTCCTGCAGATCGCGATGCCGAATTTGCGCCGCAGGAAACTGCGTGATCAGGTCTCGATGTAACTTCTCGGTCAGATAAACGGAGCGATGCTGACCGCCAGTGCAACCGATAGCAATTGTCATATAGCTCCGATCTGACTGATCGAAGTCACGTAAAACACTGGCGATGAAGTCTTTCAGCTTGGCGAAAAAAGCCAGGCAGCGTACGTCTTTTTCCAGAAACTGGATGACCTCTGTGTCGAGGCCGGTCTGAGAGCGAAGTTCGTCCTGCCAATAGGGGTTAGGCAAAGCTCGGGCATCAAAGACAAAGTCGGCATCGGTTGGGACACCGCGTTTGAAAGCAAAAGACTCGAACAGTACTGAGAGCCCATCTCGTTGCTGAACGAGTCGACTGGTGATCATATCCCGCAGTGCTCGCGGCGTGAGATCAGTGGTATCGATGAGCAGATCCGCATTCGCCGCAATCGGCTCAAGATGTTTCCTTTCGCGTGAAATCGCCTCGGGTAGAGAGTTGTTGGGTCCCGCGAGCGGGTGTCTGCGCCGGGTCTCGCTGAACCGTTTTAATAGCACATGAGGTTGCGCATCCAAAAAGATGATCAGCCGATCCGGTAGCGCTGCCAGATGTGACATCAATTCGGAATTATTCTGGATCCCGCTTTTAACAGCGCGCGCATCGACGCAGACGGCAACGCCCCGGAAACGTTCATATTCCTGGTGACCCACTATCTCCCCCGAGAACTCGGGTAATAGCCTCGGGGGGAGATTGTCCACGCAGTAGTATCCCTCGTCCTCAAGGAGTCTCAGCGCGCTACTCTTACCTGCGCCTGAGCTGCCGCTGATGATGATGAGTTTGGGCGTCATGTCGCCTCACCGTTCAACAGGAGTTGTCTCAATTCTTCCGGGTCAAGCGTCTGGCGCACGCGGTTGCGTAGGTCGGCGTTTGAGAAACTTCGTGCCAGGGCGGCCAGTAAATTCAAATGAGCCTGTGTCGCCTCTTCGGGCACCAGCAGCACGAAAATGACATCGACGTCTCGGCCGTCTGTGGATCCGAAGTCGATAGGCTCCTGCAAGGTTACGAGACACCCGACCGCCTCAGCGCATTCATCGATGCGGCAATGGGGGATGGCGATACCTTCTCCGATGGCCGTGCTGCCAAGCTTCTCTCGTGCCAGCAGTGCGCGATAAATGTTTTCGCTGCTGAGATTTAGCGCGGCGCCCATCGCCTCAGCCGCACGCTCAAACACGCGCTTTTTGCTAAGAAGAGACTGCTCGCTCAGCAGCTGAAAGTGACCTAGTGTCACTGCGCTTGGGTCAGACATCGATCAATGGCCTCGATGTTTTTCCTTGTGTTTGATGACCTGTCGATCCAGCTTGTAGGCGAGTGAGTCGATAGCGGCATACATATCATCCGATTCCGATGAGGCGAAGAGATCCGCGCCTGCGACGTGCAAGTTGGCCTCTGCCTTGTGTAAGTGCTTCTCGACAACCAACGTCACCTCTATGCGGGTGATGTGATCACCATGACGTTCAATCGGGACTAGTTTCTCCTCGACGTGCTGTCGGATAGCTGGCGTCACATCCATGTGGTGTCCACTAATAGTCAGGTTCATTGCTCACTCCTTGGCCGAATCTTGCCAATTCAGTTTAGACGTTTGCGTTCATTTGAGGGAGGGATTGCAAGCTGTTCGCGATACTTGGCGATCGTTCTGCGAGCCACTGTCATATCCCGTTCCTTGAGCAGCGCACACAATTTGGAATCGCTGAGCGGTTTGCGGACATCCTCCTCGGCGACCAATTGTTTGATCACAGCCTTGATGGCGGTTGAGGCAATGTCGTCGCCTTCATCGCCCGTCACTCGGCTGGAGAAGAAGTACTTCAGTTCGAAAGTGCCCCTCGGTGTGTGCATGTATTTTCTGGTCGTCGCGCGGGATACAGTGGACTCGTGGAGATCTACCTCCGCGGCGATATCTGCGAGCACCAATGGTTTCATACCGATTTCACCGACCTCCAGAAAGGCTTTTTGGTGCTCGACGATCTTGGCTGCGACTTTGAGCAATGTCTCACTCCGGCTTTGCAAGCTCTTCATGAACCAGCGAGCTTCCTGCAACTGCTCTTTGACATACCCCCTGTCGGCAGCCGATCCGTCGCTCAGCATGGCAACATAGTGTTCATTCACTCGCAGTCGCGGGGCGACTTCAGGGTTCAGTTCCACCTGCCAGCGGCTGTCGCTCAGCCGGACAAAAACGTCTGGTGTGACGTACTCCGTTTGCTCACTGCCGATTGAGGCGCCGGGCGTTGGATCAAGCGAGCGAATCAATTGGATCGCCCCGTCAAGTTCGCGCTCGCTTGCACGGAGTTTTCTGGCCAGTTGGCGGGGAGGCGCTGTGGGGAGCTGCGCAAGGTGGCGGCTGACGAGCGCCCCCGCAATATCTCGACAAGGTGTATCGGTGGGTAGCTGCCTGAGCTGGATGAGCAGACACTCGCGCAAATCTGCCGCGAATATGCCCGGCGGCTCGAAGTGCTGTAAGCGATGCAGAACAGCGAGCACCTCGTCGAGCTCAACATCGTCCAGGCCGAGATCGGCGTGAATGTCCTCTGCGGTTTGCGTCAGACGGCCATCGCTGTCGATAGCATCAATCAGCGCCATCGCGATCAGACGGTCGGTGTCTGAAAAACGCGTCAGGTTCAGCTGCCAAAGCAAATGGTCCCGCAGAGATTCCTCTTCTGAATCCTGTTCGGAGAAATCGGCCTCGGCAGCAGGGCCGGGTATCGGCGGTGCCGAGGAGGGGAGTACGTCTTCCCAAACGGTGTCTACGGCCAGATCTTCGGTGCCGTCCTCTGACGCGGTTGCCTCAGCAAAATCGAGGTCAATCTCCTCAGGCTGTTCATTCTCACGCTCGAGCAGCGCATTGCTTTCCAGCGTCTCTTCAATGATTTGTTGCAGATCGACGGTACTCAACTGCAGCAATTTGATGGCCTGCTGCAGTTGCGGCGTCAGGGCCAGTTGCTGCCCTAGCTTGAGCTGAAGCGCTTGTTTCATACCACGGGTAATCGCTCGCTGGGGAGTCAGTGTATCGCTCCAACGTGGTCGTGCAAAGAAGTTGGCAAGGAAATTGCCTTAATCAAATGAGTTAAATGAGTCGAATGAGTCAAACCCACCGTTTTTTTTCAGTGGCGCGCTCGAGAATGCGGTAAATGAGTGCTGCAGGCGGCAGGGCTTCTGCCGTGTCGGTTTGCATTCAGAGGGAGAAGTGCTCTCCAAGGTAGGTTTCCCGAACCCTGTCATTGGCCAGCACCTCGATCGGCGTACCGGATGCGATGACGTGCCCTTCGCCCACGATGTAGGCGCGTTCGCAAATATCCAGGGTTTCACGGACATTGTGGTCCGTGATCAGCACGCCAATGTCGCGGGCTTTGAGATGAGAGATGATGTCTTTGATATCGGAAATGGAGATCGGATCGACGCCCGCAAAGGGTTCATCGAGGAGAATCACAGTGGGCTCAGTGGCGAGCGCACGAGCGATTTCGACCCGCCGGCGTTCGCCGCCAGACAGGGCCTGCCCCAAGGAATCAGCCAAATGGCCGACATTAAATTCCTCGAGTAGTGACTCGGCCAATGTATGGCGCGTCGCTCGCGTCAGTTCGGAGCGTGTCTCAAGAATCGCCAACAGGTTATCTCGCACCGAGAGCTGTCGAAAAACTGATGCTTCCTGCGGCAGATAGCCGATGCCTGCGCGGGCCCTGCGGTGCATTGGCATGGCCATCAGCGATTCGTCATCGAGGCGGATATCACCGGCATCTGCCTCCACAAGACCCACGATCATGTAAAAGCAGGTGGTTTTGCCGGCGCCATTCGGGCCCAGCAAACCGACGATTTCCCCCGCGCTGACTTGCAGCGACACGTCCTTCACGACGGGCCGACCGCCATAGGCCTTGGCGAGATGATGTGCGCTGAGGGTGCTAGCCATCGGAAGCATCACCGCGCAGATTTTCTGGTGGGATCACAACCTCTACCCGACCGGTCCCTTCAGCGCCCGGTGTGCCTGCCGCCCTAACAGTACGCTGACTAACGAGATAATCTATTTGACTACCAGACAGCGTAGAGCCGTCCTGTGCGATCCGTGCATTTTTCAGTAACCGAACAAGATCCTGAGACCTGACATATTCAATGCGTAGTGCCGAGGCGTCGACGGGCGTCTGGTCGGGTGTCGGTTGTTGCACCAGCGTCGCAGGCTTCCCGGTAGCGACGATTTTATCGGCTTCGTCGATGTTATGGCTGATAGAGAGCGTATCCGCAGTGATCACCAGCGACCCTTGGGTGAGGACCACATTGCCTTCGTAGCGGGTTTCGCCTGCCAGTTCATCCCTGACCGCAACGTCCGCAACAATCTGGATGGGTTGCTCCCGATCCGAGTCCAACGCCACGGCCCCGTGAGAGAAAGGCAGGCCCATCAGCGTGAGTAGCAATGTGAGCAATGAGCGCTTCAAGCGAGGCACGTCAGGCATGTTGCTAGGCATCTTTCGGCATGGTCGTTATTCATATTCTGTTCTGACGTCGCCCTTCAGGGTCGCCATGCTGCTTTGCAAATCCAGCTCAAATGCCGAGCCTGACGTGCGACTGCCTCGGCCTGTTATTACCACTTCTTGCTCCCCCTGGGCACGCTTTTGGTTCATGTAAAGATGCATAGACTGTGTCTGCATCGTCGCGTCTCGGGTCAGCTCAAGTATTGTGACTCCATTTTTGAGTTCAAGTTCATTGAGATCCTCAAAGAAAATCCCTGCCGCTGCGTCGATATCCCAAACCGCGCCGTGTTCTGCCTGCGTTTGATAACGAATGTCCCTGAGAGTGGTCTCCTCGCTGCTCTGCCATCGGGTCGCCTCACCGATTTCCAGAACATCCGCGGCGACGCCGTGCTGAGAAAAATGCCGTCGCGTCCCTTCGCGCAGATAGCTCGCGATCAGCTCTTCCTCCAGATCAATTTGCTGGACGGGCGAGGATTCGGGAGCGAATGACTGCCAGAGTGCGATGCCCAGCGCGACCATGCCCACGGTGATCACAGCGCCTTTCATCAGAAAGTCCTGATCACATCAGACAGGCGACCCTGAGATTGCAAAATAAAATCGGCCAGTGCCCGAACGGCACCTGCCCCTCCCGGCAACGGCGCGATCCAATCTGCATACTCACGAACAGCTACAACCGCGTCATTGGGGCAGGTGGCCAGCCCCGCCAGACGGAGAGCGCCCAGATCAGGCAGGTCGTCCCCCATATAGGCCACCTCAGCGGCGCTGAGCTCCTTTGCTCTCAGTAACTCTTTGAGCGCTGGACCCTTGTCTTCACGGCCCTGAATCACTGTAGCGATCCCCAGTTCGCCAACGCGCCTTTCCAGCGCCTCTGAAGATCTGCCCGTGATGATCGCCACATCGATATCACAGCGCTGCAGCAGCTTGATGCCTAGTCCATCCTTAATGTTGAAGGACTTGGTCTCGGGCTCTGACATGGCCCGGTAAAACAGCGTGCCGTCGGTCATCACGCCGTCGACATCCAGCGCGACCAGCTTGATTGACTCCGCCTTCTGTGCCGCGCGACCTGTCATGAGAGTCCCGCCTGCAGCAGCGCTAGCAGCGTGACGATGCCGAGAATCGTGTCCTGATCATCAACCACCACCAAGGCGCTGATTTGATGCCTTTCCATCAGGGCCATCGCCTCGGCGGCCAACAACTCCTGATGAATGGTGCGGGCGTCGGCGGTCATCGCCTCAGTGAGAGGTGTGGCGCGCAAATCGGTGCCAGTTTCGACCGCTCGGCGTAGATCGCCGTCTGTAAAGATGCCCAGCAGTCGCTGGTCGGCTGTAGCGATGGTGGTCATGCCCAGGCCTTTCTGGGTCATCTCTACAATCGCATCGGACAGCATCGCGTTGGGTGTGATTGCCGGAATGTCGCTGCCGCTGACCATGACATCGGCAACGCGAAGCAGCAATCGCTTGCCCAGTGCACCACCGGGGTGGGAGAAGGCGAATTCCTCTGCTGTGAAACCCCGCGCCTCCAGAATAGCGATCGCCAGCGCGTCGCCCATGACCAGTGCAACGGTCGTGCTGGACGTCGGTGCCAGATTCAATGGGCAGGCTTCTGTTTCCACCGAGGCCAGTAGATGCACGTCGGCGGCCTGTGCGAGTTCGGAGCTATCACTCCCAGTCATGCTGATCAGCGGGACACCGAGGCGCTTGATCAGAGGCAAAAGCGTTAGGATCTCGTGCGTGCTGCCGCTATTGGACAGCGCGATCACACAGTCGCTCGCGGTGATCATGCCCATGTCGCCATGGGACGCTTCACCGGGGTGCACAAAAAAAGCCGGCGTGCCAGTGCTGGCCAGTGTGGCCGCAATTTTGCCAGCGATATGTCCGCTTTTGCCCATGCCCGTCACCACCACGCGGCCAGTCGTGCCGAGGACGCACTGACAGGCGGCTGCAAAGGGTGGGCCCAGTGCGCTGCTCAGCGCAGACACCGCGTCCGCCTCCATTGAGATGGTTCTCTGCGCAGAGTCGACGAAAAATTGATCGGTGTGGTTGGCCATGTTTTGTAGTTTCAGGACTCAGTCAAGGCGCTAAAAAGAGCCAGCCGTAATAAGCGATGTAGAGAGACAGCAGCAGCAACCCTGTTCCTCGCCCCAACGTGCCGGATTCGGTCTCCCCATTCCAACGCCACAGCGCTCCAAGGGCAAGAACCAGAGTCGTGAGAAATACCGCGACCATGTCCCGGCTGATCACGGCTGTTTGCA
>CAJXDE010000008.1 GCA_913052635.1 uncultured Halieaceae bacterium | reverse complement strand
CGGCGTGAATGACTTCGGCCGCGAAGTCGCAGGGGTCCGGATGCCGGGTGTCTCGAGCGTTCCGTATCAGCGCAATCTTGTTGAGATTGATGCTGAGTTGAATCACGGGGCCAGTCGGGTCACGGATAGGACCACGATCGGCTGCACCGGCACATCCTGAAAAATGGTGGGGCCACGCGTAGTTTGCGCCTGCGCTGAACCCGTGTCAGTCAGTGAGATGATGTCAACAACCTGCATCCCTTCGAGCACCTCTCCGAACACGGTGTAGCCGTCTTTACCTCCTGACCAGTCCAGACGCAGATTGCTGCGTTGATTAATGAAAAACTGTGCGGCAGCCGAGTCCGGGTCACTGGTGCGCGCCATTGCCAGCGTGCCGCGCACGTTGTGCAGCTTGTTCTTCGATTCATTCACGATGGGGTCCCGCGTCTCTTTTTCCTTGAGGTAGGCGTCGAAACCACCTCCCTGAATCATGAAGTTGGGGATCACGCGGTGAAAAACGGTGCCGTCGTAGTGCCCATCGTCGACGTAACGCAGGAAGTTCTCGACGGTGATCGGTGACTTGTCGGCAAATAATTCGATCGTAATATCGCCATCGGTAGTTTTCATGAGTACCCGGGGATTCTCCGCTGAGTCATCCGATTGGGCCTGCGCCACGCTCATTGAGACGCTCAGGATTGCTGCGAGCAAATAGCTCAACAGTCCGGGTAAAAGGTTTGTCATGTTTCTCATGCTCATCTCCGTCATGACCAGCCGTCCTGGCGCTTTTTCTTAGGCCACAGTCTGGGTGCAACCACAGCCAAAATGACGCCCAACAGCACGGCAAGGGCCCCATCCATGATCTGATTATTGGCGATGCGCTCGCGCAGCCTCACGTTTTCCAACCGTAGCAGATCCGCATCCGATCGCTCGGACTCAAGCTCGGCGACCAGTTGTTGATTCATCAGGTCGAGATCCAGTGCCGCAGCAGAGACACGCTTGACCTCTGTCAGTTCCGCCTCGGCGCTCTCCAATTGGGTCGTCAAGCTGACAATGGTCTCGTCGGCTTCATCGACTTCGCTGAAACTTTGGTTCAGTTGACTGACCACGCGGTCGCGCTCGCCCCGGACCTGCTCGAGTTCCAGTCTCATATCATTGATCAATAATCCCGCCGGCGGCTCTTTCTGGAGGTATTGGGTTGGAATCCAGCCACGCGTGCCACCGCGGGTTTCGACTTCTGTCCACTCGCCGTCGTCGCTTTGTCCGTATATTAGCAGCGCGGTACCCGACGGCAGTCCGCGATTCACGATACGAAACTCTGAGCCCGCCCCGCTGCGCACGGGGACCAGCACCATGTCGCTGATGTATTGGGTGTCCTGAGCATTGGCCGCAGGCAGGCTGACCAGATTTACCGCGAGCAACAGCCAAATTGAGGTGCTTTTTGTTGCGGCGGACAGCATTGCAGAGAGTACCCTTGTCAGGGAGAGCGTCATCAACGGCGCCATCACGAGCCCCCAGCCTGTTCGTTTTCCACCGCCTGTTGTTCCTTTAGGTGCGGGGCAACAATGAGGATCGTGAGTAACATCAACACAACCGTGAAGCCGATACTCGAATACAGCTTGTAGGACACCCAGAAGGCTTCCTCGTATTGATAGGCTACGAATAAATTCAGCGCCCCGACGAGGGTGAAGTTGCCGATCCACAGCGTATTCAGTTGAGCCCAGACCCGGCGGGTCAGGGACAGCTGACCGCCCAATAGTCGCTCTAGCAGATTGCGATCGCTCATGAATTGGGAGCCGAGGAACACCACCGCCAGCACCCAATTGAACACGGTGGGCTTCCATTGAATGAACCGCTGGTCTCTCAGAATCAGGGTTGCAGCACCGAAGACCACCACAGCGATCGCCATCCACATAAGGCGCCGCTCGTTCTGCCTCGACAAGGCGGAGGCCAGTAGCCAAACGATGACGCTGCTCACCATCAACACCGCCGTGGCGCTGAAAATGCCATCGAAGGTATGTGACCAGCCGCCAACGGTAACGATCTCGCCGTCCATCTGGTAGGCGCCGAAAAAAAGCACCAGAGGCAGGAATTCCAGCAGTTGTTTCATAGATGGGTTCGATCCCGCGCCGCAACGCTCGCTATCACTTCGACTATGGTAGACAATCCCGCCTTGCTCCTCAGCCCGGTGGGTCCGCTACCTGCTTCGGGCGCAGTGTAGAGATTGCCGTGATCGACTTCCACACACATAGTGCAGCTTCTGATGGCGCCCTGAGCGCGCGTGATTTGGTTGATCGTGCCGCCCGCGGTGGTGTCCGTCGTATGGCGATCACGGATCACGACACGATTGCAGGGTATCTGAGCGTCTGCCAGTCGGTGCCATCGGGACTGGAATTGATCAGTGGCGTCGAGCTCTCATGCCAGTGGGGTCGGGTAGGCATCCACATAGTTGGACTTGACTTTGATCCGGCTGCCCCTGCCATGACGCGTCATCTCGAAGGTCTGGACAAAGCCCGCCGAGCTCGCGCCGAAAAAATCGCACACAAGCTGGATCGGAGCGGTATGCCGGGTGCATTGGCAGGTGCGATGGCGGTCGCAGAGGGCGGACAGATAGGTCGGCCGCATTTCGCCCGCTGGATGGAGCTGGCGGGGCACGTTGAGAGCGTGGAAATGGCGTTCAAGCGGTTTCTGGGTCGCGGCAAGCCGGGTGATATCTCGTTGCTATGGCCGGCGCTGGATGACACCGTGGCGACGATTACCGCTTCCGGGGGGCTCGCGGTATTGGCGCATCCCCTCGAATACAAAATGACGGCGACCCGGCTGCGGGCGCTGACCGATGCTTTTTGCGATGCCGGCGGCGTGGCACTTGAGGTTATTAATGGTCGGCCAAAACCGGGTGATGCGGATACCCTATGGCGTTTGGTCAGGGAGCGTGACTTGCGGGTTTCTGTCGGATCGGACTTTCACCGTGACTCACCCTACGGTGCGGGACTGGGCGTCGAGGTCTCGACGATTCCCGAGGGCACGGGAGTCTGGGAACAACTGTGAGCCAGTTTTTTGCCATCCACCCCGAGACACCGCAGGCTCGATTGATACAGCAGGCGGTAGACATTATTCAGCGCGGTGGTGTTGTGGTGTATCCCACGGACTCAGCCTATGCGCTGGGCTGCCAGTTGGGAGACAGGAAGGCCATGGAGCGCATCCGGCGGATCCGTGCCTTGCGGGACGACCATAATTTCACGCTGGTGTGCCGCGACTTGTCGGAGTTGGGCACCTACGCCCGTGTAGATAACACCGCCTACCGACTGCTGCGTCATGCCACCCCCGGTCCCTTCACTTTCATATTAGAGGCAACGCGTGATGTACCGAAACGTCTGGTGCAACCGAAGCGCAAGACCATTGGCTTGAGGGTGCCGGACCATCCGATTCCCCAGGCGCTGCTGCAGGCGCTTGATGAGCCGCTGATGAGTGCGACGCTGGCGCTCCCCGGGGATGAATACCCGCTGACCGACCCCTATGACATCCGGGATCAGCTCGAGCATGAAGTGGATCTCGTGATCGATGGCGGTTTCTGCGGACTGGAGGCGACCAGCGTGATTGATTTGACCGGCCCAGCACCGCTCATTTTGCGCCGCGGCGTCGGTGACGTCAGCGACTTTGAGGCCGCCTGAGGGTATAATTTCGCCGTGACCAATCCTGCTGAAAACGCCCCGGAGGAGGGCGCCACAAGCGTGCCGGAAAACCCCACGGCAGACACTGATATGCCCGCACTCCGGCCCGAGCAGGGAGAGATGCCTTTCGCTATGGTCCGGGGGGAAGCGGTCACCGATCTGCCCAAGGATCTATACATCCCCCCACAGGCGCTTGAGGTGTTCCTCGACGCCTTCGAGGGGCCACTTGACCTGCTGCTGTATTTGATCCGTCGCCAGAACCTCGACATTCTCGATATCGACGTTGCGCAGATCACCGAGCAATACATGCGCTATGTCGAACTGATGGATGCCATGCAGTTTGAGCTGGCAGCCGAGTACCTCCTTATGGCGGCGATGTTGGCTGAGATCAAGTCGCGCATGTTATTGCCGCGCTCCAGCGAGGTAGAAGAAGACGAGGAGGATCCCCGGGCCAACCTCGTGCGTCGTCTGCAGGAATACGAGCGATTTAAAAAGGTGGCGGAGGATCTCGAGGCGATGCCGCGTCTGGAGCGGGAGTTGTGGCAGGCTTCGGCAGCGCCGCCGGACCTACGTCTGGAGCGACCGCTGCCCGAGGTGGATATGCGCGAAGTGCTTCTTGCGCTCGGAGAGGTGCTGCGACGGGCAGAGATGTACGCGAGTCACCAGATACAGATGGAGTCGCTGTCAACTAGAGAGCGGATGTCCCAGGTTTTGGAAACATTGACGCAAGGCGGCTTTGTCCCCTTCGTTTCCCTTTTCAAGCCCGAGGAAGGCCGGCTGGGGGTAGTCGTCACGTTCCTGGCGCTGATGGAGCTCATGAAAGAGTCCTTGATCGAGCTGGTTCAGACAGAGGGTTTTGGCTCTATCCACATCAAAGCGAAATCGGAGTGAACATGGAAGCGGGGTTGGTGCAGATTTTGGAAGGCGCACTGCTGGCGGCAGGTGAGCCGCTATCCGTGCAGCGCATGGCGCTGTTGTTCGAGGAGAACGAGCGTCCGTCCAAGGACGACATTCGCGCGGCAATCAAGTTAGTTGAAGAGCGTTGTGAAGACCGGGGCTACGAACTGGTGCAAGTCGCCTCTGGGTATCGATTTCAGGTGCGACAGGATCTGGCGGCATGGGTAGGCCGGCTCTGGCAGGAGCGTCCCGCCCGCTATTCGCGAGCGCTCATGGAGACGCTATCTCTGATTGCTTACCGCCAGCCCATAACGCGAGGTGAGATTGAAGAGATTCGCGGCGTTGCGGTGAGCACAAACATCATCAAAACCCTGCTGGAGCGGGAATGGGTGCGGGTGGTGGGACACCGTGATGTCCCGGGCCGACCGGCCATGTATGCGACGACCCGGCAGTTTCTCGATTACTTCAACCTGAAATCGTTGGACCAGTTGCCGCCCCTGGCAGAGATCAAGGAACTCGATAATTTGTCCGGCGAACTGGCCCTCGAAGTCCCCGAGCAGGCCTCCGACGCTGATGCTGCATCGGACGGGGAAGGCGAAGCCTCCCAATCCGGGACGGAAACGGAAGACACTGAAACGCCGGATGACGATCAGTCGGCATTAGAAGACGCAGACTATGCCGAGCAAGACAGCCGCCAAGACTGACTCGCCCGAGTCGATCGTCGAGGACAAAGGCCAGAAGCTGCAGAAGGTGCTGGCGAATCTGGGTCTGGGTTCGCGGCGCAAGATGGAGCGCTGGATTGAAGAGGGTCGCGTCACCGTCGATGGCAGCCTGGCTACGCTCGGCGATCGGATTCATGCGGGGCAGACCTTGCGTTTAGACGGCAAACCGCTGGAGGTAGACGCGACTGAGCAGGTGCGTGTGCTCCTCTATCACAAGCCGGTCAGAGAAGTGTGCTCCCGGGATGATCCCGAGGGCCGTAAAACCGTGTTCGAGCGTCTGCCCAAATTGAGGAGTGGCCGCTGGATTTCGGTGGGCCGCCTCGATTTCAATACCTCCGGTGTGTTGCTGTTCACGACAGACGGGGCGTTGGCCAACGCGCTGATGCACCCCTCTAATGTAATTGAGCGCGAGTACCTTGTGCGCGTTATGGGGCGGGTCGATGAGCCAATGCTCGAGCGCTTGAAAGACGGCGTACAGCTCGACGATGGACCAGCGCGATTCTCTGACATTCAGGAAGGCGGCGGTGACGGCATCAATCGCTTCTTTTATGTCGTGCTGATGGAGGGGCGTAATCGTGAGGTCCGACGCCTGTGGGAATCACAGGGCACCACTGTGTCGCGACTGAAGCGTGTTCGCTATGGCGACGTGTTCCTGCCATCCAAACTCAAAAAGGGACAGTGGCTGGAGTTGCCGCAGCGGGATGTGGACGTGATCTATCAGATGGCGGCACTGCCCACAAAAGAGGTCGCTTCATTGTCCAAAAAGGATTTGGAGCGTCGTCAGCGGTTCGCAAAGAAGGGACAGCGGGTGGCGGGACGTCGCAGCCGACGCAGCGACTGAGCGCTTTAGCTCTGTGCGCTCAAGGCCTGTCCGTGGACATCACGACTGGCATCACTCAGCAGATACAGCCACCGATCGGTCAATGCGTCGGGCATCGGGTTGGTATCCGGCGGTTCTCCGGGATAGGCTGCTCTGCGCATTCCCGTGTTGAGTGCCCCTGGGTTCAAACTATTCACCCGCACGGTGCTGGTCGCGCCCAACTCATCGGCGAGCACCTGCATATAGCCCTCGGTGGCAAATTTCGACACTGCGTAAGCGCCCCAATAGGCTTTACCTCTCCGCCCCACGCCAGAGCTTGTGAGCACGACCGAGGCGGCCGGGGCCGCCTCGAGCAGTGGCATCAGTGCGCGGGTGAGTAAAAAGACAGCGGTCATGTTGACCTGCAGGACCTCGTCCCAGCTCGATGGTGATGTTTGTGCCAACGCGCGACGCTCGCCGAGCACACTGGCATTGTGCACCAACCCGTCGAGCACCACGTTGGCTCTGGAGAGTTCATCTACCAGCGTGTCGTAGAGAGAAGGATCGCGGGTGGTGAGATCCAATGGAATCATGCCCGGCGTCGGGCACCCCAGCTCGATAATCTGGTCATAGACTCGCGCCAGTGCCGCTTCGTCGCGACCCAGGAGCAGTACCTCGGCACCGTGTTGGGCGCAGCTGAGCGCGACGGCCTCACCGATGCCGCGGTTAGCTCCGGTAACCAGTATTGTTTTACCCGCCAGCTCGCTACTGGAGGCTTGCCAATCATCAGGTAGGAAAGTCATGAAACCATGCCCGAGATCATCTCGGCCAGCTCGAGACTATTCTCGGCCACCGCGTCTGCCTGCCAGCTGCTTGCAGCCTCTCCGGGGGCCAGATAGCCGTAGGCCGCCCCGATGGTATAGCATCCCGCGCCCCGACCTGCCTCGATATCCCTTAGGTGATCCCCGATAAACAGGGTCTCGGCGGGGTCGCAGGATAACTGTTCACAGGCGAGCAGGATCGACTCGGGATCGGGCTTGGGCTGATGGACGTGATCAGGCGTCACCACCGCGTCCGCCGCAGGATCAAAGGGCATCTTGTTCATCAGTGGGAGCGCGAATCGCGACAGTTTGTTAGTGACAACACCCCAGGCAACCCCCGCTTTGTGCAGACCGGCAACCAGTTCCGGCAGCCCTGGGTAAGGGTGGCTGAGATCGCCCAGACCAGCCTCGTAGAGCGTTAGAAATCGCTGCCGCCACTGCTCGAAGGCCGGATCGTAGGTGGGCATCTCGAGTGCAGTTTCCACCATGCCGATGGCACCGTTGGAGACGCTGTGCCAGATCGTCTTGGCATCGATAGGGGGGAGACCGGCCTCAGCGCGGAGCCGCAGGCCAATGTGAATAAACTCTGGAGCGGTATCGATCAGCGTGCCGTCGAGGTCAAACAGCACCGCGCTCACCGTAGGCCGTGTCAAGGCTTTTTTGCCCGAATCAGATAGTTGACCGACACATCATTCGGCGTGAGCCGATAGCGCTTGGTCAGTGGGTTGTAGGTCATGCCCATCATTTCCTTCATGTCGAGCCCGGCCTCGCGGATCCAACGGGCCAGCTCCGATGGTTTGATCAATTTGTCGTATTCATGGGTGCCGCGGGGCAGCAGATTCAGAATGTACTCAGCGCCCACAATCGCGAAGAGGAAAGATTTGGGGTTGCGGTTGATGGTGGAGAAGAACAGATCGCCGCCGGGCTGACACAGGTCGGCGCAGGCTTGAATCACGGTGGAGGGGTCGGGCACGTGCTCCAGCATCTCGAGACAGGTGACCACCTCGAAGGTGCCTTGCTGCTCGGCCGCCATGGCCTCGGCGGTGCTCTGCACGTAGTCGACCTCAACACCGCTCTCCAGCTGGTGAAGCCGTGCTACCGCCAACGGCGCTTCTCCCATATCGATGCCCGTGACGGTGGCGCCACGGTGCGCCAGTGCCTCGCAGAGCAACCCGCCGCCGCAGCCCACATCCAGTAAGTTTTTGCCTTTCACGTCGGCGTGCTGGTCAATCCAGCCAGCGCGCAACGGATTGATATCGTGGAGCGGTTTGAATTCGCTATTGGGATCCCACCAGCGGGACGCCAGCTTCTCAAATTTGGCGATCTCGTCTCGGTCGACGTTGTCATTCAAGGGCATCGAGTCAGGACTCCAGTGTTTTTCGGAATGCACCGAGTTGTTCGGACCAGCGACCCGCTCTCTCGGCAAGGTCAGTGTAGTCGAGTGTTTGCAGCGTGCCCGCGCTTACCAGGGCTTTACCCGCTACCCAGCTCCACAGCACCTCGTTGCCGCTGGTGGCATAAACCAGGCTCGAGGCGAGATCGTGCCGCGGCAGGTATTGCAGGCCAGACAGATCCAGGGCGATCAGATCAGCGGCTTTGCCTACCTCAATACTGCCCAATTGGTTCTGCAGGCCCAATGCCGCCGCGCCATGCAATGTCGCCATCTCCAACGCGGTCCAGGCGTCGACCGCCTTCGGATCGCCTTGCTGACTCTTGCCGATCAGTGACGCGGTCTGCAGTTCGCCCAGCATACTCAGGCGGTTATTGCTGGCAGCGCCGTCGGTACCCAAGGCCACATTGATGTCGCGGTCGAGGAGTTTTTGCACCGGACAAATACGGGAGCCTAACTTGAGGTTTGAGCGGGGACAGTGCACGACGTGCGCGCCATGCGTGGCCACCGTATCAATATCTTGTTCACCCAGCGCTGTCATGTGCACGCATTGGGTACGCGGCCCAAGTAGTCCGACCTGCTCGAGAAAATCGATCGGGCGAACACCTGAACGCCCTACTGAGGCCAGTACCTCGTCGCACGTTTCGTGCAGGTGGATCTGAACGTGGGCGTCGAGCTCCTCAGCCAGCATCGCCACTCTGGCGAGGGTGCCTTCGCTCAACATATAGGTTGAGTGTGGTCCAAAGCCGACGTCGATACGATCGTGATCGCGGTACTGATCGCGTAACGCCAGGCCTCGATTGATACAGGATTCAGCGTCTCGCGCCCATGCGGTTTCGACATCGATCACCGGGAAGGTCAGCAGTGCGCGCAGACCGCTACGATCAACCGCTTCGGCAGTGACCTCGGGGAAAAAGTACTGATCGGCCAGCGTCGTGGTGCCGCCCATCAATAGATCGGCAATCGCCAGCTCGGAGCCGTCGCGCACAAACTCCGGGCTGATGAAATGACTCTCGGTCGGCCAGATATAGCGCTGCAACCAGGTCATCAGTGACAGATCGTCGGCATAACCTCTCAGCAACGACATCGCGGCATGGCAATGCAGATTGATGAGTCCCGGCATCAACGCACAGTTGGGTAGTTCGATGTGCTCTCCGGCGTCGGTAGCCTGCGCGTCCGAGGTGGGCAAAATCGCGGCAATTTGCCCTGTGCGAACGGCCACGCTGTGACCCGTCAGGATCTCGCGGCGAGGCATCATTGGCACCAGGAAATCGGGGTGCAGGATCGTGTCAAAATCGGGCATGGAGGCTCCTCATGCGGGCCGCCGATTATACAGTGGCCGCGGCCTCAAAAGCGCCTGTTTTAGGCGCTAAAAACTCGCTTGAGGCGGGGTTGTTTGGTACACTCTGACTTTACGTATCCGGGCCCTAAAAGGCCCAATTACGAGGCCGAGTTAAGTAGCCCGCATGGCAGAAAATCCCCAGGAAATGGCGCGGGAAATCCTCCCCGTCAACATCGAAGATGAGCTGAAACAGTCCTACATGGACTACGCCATGAGCGTGATCGTGGGTCGCGCCTTGCCGGATGTCCGAGACGGCTTGAAGCCGGTGCACCGCAGAGTGCTGTTTGCGATGAACGAGCTGAATAATGACTGGAACAAGCCCTACAAAAAATCGGCGCGCGTGGTCGGCGATGTGATCGGTAAGTATCACCCTCACGGCGACTCGGCGGTGTACGACACCATCGTGCGAATGGCTCAGGATTTTTCACTGCGCTACACACTCGTAGACGGGCAGGGCAACTTTGGATCAATCGACGGCGACTCTGCCGCCGCCATGCGCTATACCGAAATTCGCATGTCGAAAATTGCCCATGCTTTGCTCGCTGATCTCGACAAAGAAACGGTCGATTTTGTCGACAACTATGACGGCACCGAGCAGATACCCGCGGTGCTGCCGACCCGGGTACCCAATCTGTTGGTCAACGGATCGTCGGGCATTGCGGTGGGAATGGCCACCAACATTCCGCCCCACAACCTGCGTGAGGTAGTTGCGGGCTGTCTGGCGATCCTCCAGAACCCTGACACCGACGTGGATGAGCTGATGCAGTACATCCCCGGCCCCGATTTCCCCACCGGTGCCCAGATCAATGGCCGTGCAGGGATTGTGCAGGCCTATCGCACGGGGCGCGGTCGTATCTATGTGCGGGCCAAGGCCGAGGTCATCACAGATGAAGCGAAGGGCAAAGACACCATCATCATCCACGAGATTCCCTACCAGCTGAACAAGTCGCGCTTGATCGAACGGATTGCCGAGCTGGTGAAAGAGAAGAAGCTCGAGGGGATCACCGAACTGCGGGATGAGTCAGACAAGGACGGCCTCCGCGTTGTGATTGAGCTGCGCCGCGGGGAAGTGGGTGATGTGGTGCTGAACAATCTGTACGCGCAGACCCAGCTACAGTCGGTCGTGGGCATCAACATGGTGGCCCTTGTCGATGGTGAGCCCAAAGTGCTCAATCTGAAGCAAATGATTGAGGCGTTTGTCCGCCATCGACGCGAAATTGTGACCCGCCGCACGGTCTATCTGCTGCGCAAGGCCCGCGAGCGGGGGCATGTCCTCGAGGGTCTGGCCATCGCGCTGGCCAATATTGATGCCGTCATCGAGTTGATCAAGGCCTCACCGACCGCGGCCGATGCCCGTGAGGGATTAATGGCGCGTTCCTGGGCGCCCGGTGACGTGATGGCGATGCTTGAGCGCGCGGGGGCTGATGCCTGCCGACCCGACGACCTGCCCGAGGCATTGGGTCTGCACGACGGTCAGTATCACTTGTCACTTGCACAGGCGCAGGCGATTCTGGATCTGCGGCTGCATCGCCTGACGGGCTTGGAGCACGAGAAGCTGCTTCAGGAGTACGCCGACAAGATTGCCGAAATTGCGGATTATCTGGAAATCCTCAGTGATCCCGACCGGCTCAAGCAGGTGATTCGAGAGGAACTTGAGGAGGTCGTCGAAGAGTTCGGGGATGATCGTAAAACACAGATTTCCGATTCGGCCCATGACCTGACGGTCGAGGATCTGATTACCGAGGAAGACCGGGTTGTCACGATTTCTCATGGTGGATACGCCAAGACGCAGTCACTCACCGACTATCAGGCCCAGCGACGCGGTGGAACAGGTAGAAGTGCGACGGCCGTCAAGGACGAGGATTTTGTCGAGCACCTTCTGATTGCGAGTACCCATGCCACGATCCTGTGCTTCTCCAATCTGGGCAAGGTCTACTGGCTCAAAGTGTTCCATATTCCGCTGGCGAGTCGAACGGCCCGCGGGCGACCCATGGTAAATCTCTTGCCGCTGGAGGAGGGCGAGCGCATTACCTCAATTCTGCCTATCGAAGGGTATGAGACAGATCATTTCATTTTCATGGCTACTGCCAACGGTACCGTGAAGAAGACCGATATGAGTCTGTTCTCCCGTCAGCGCAGTGTTGGCCTGCGCGCGGTCGAGCTCGAGGAGGGTGACGTGCTGATCGGCACCGCGGTGACGGATGGTAGTCAGGACATCATGCTGTTTTCCAGTGAAGGTAAGGTGGTGCGGTTTGCCGAGTCAGGGGTGCGCGCAATGGGTCGGACGGCCCGAGGCGTCAGGGGCATCAAGCTGGGCGAAGGGCACCGCCTCATTTCGTTGGTGGTGCCACAGGAAGGCAGCAAGATTCTTACCGTGAGCGAGAATGGCTACGGCAAACGATCGGAAACCAGTGAGTTTCCTGTCAAAGGTCGGGGCAACAAAGGGGTCATCGGGATGACGACCTCCGAGCGTAACGGTTCCCTGGTGGGCGCTGAGCAAGTCTGGGACGGTGACGAGATGATGCTCATCTCCAATCAGGGCACTGCTGTGAGAACCCGGGTTGAAGAGGTGAGCGTGCAGGGACGAAATACCCAGGGTGTGCGCGTGATCCGCACGCGAGAGGGTGAGGCGTTGGTGAGTGTCAGCCGGATCGCTGAAGACGACGTCGAGACCACCGAAGTGCAGGCCGTTGCAGGCGATGCGGCTGATGACGGGGCGACTGCAGCGCCAAGCGATGCGAACGATGCCGTTGCGGAGGGGGACGAGGGCACCGGCGAGTGACCCGAGCCCATAACTTCTGCGCGGGTCCCGCCGCGCTCCCGCAATCCGTTTTGGAGCACGCGCAAGCCGAATTACTGAATTGGTCGGGCAGTGGCACCTCTGTGATGGAGGTGAGTCATCGCAGCCCCGCGTTTGTGGATGTGGCAAGTCAGGCCGAGGCAACATTGCGTCGCCTGCTGGGCATCACAGATGACTACGCAGTATTGTTTTTACAAGGCGGCGCCTCGTTGCAGTTTGCCGCGGTGCCGCTGAATCTGAGTGCGACCGGCCAGCCCGTCGATCAGATCGTAACCGGGCAATGGTCAAAAAAGGCGTTGCAGGAGGGGCAGCGTTTTGGACCGGTGAACGTTGCGGCGACCTCTGAATCTTCGAATTTCACAACGGTGCCGCCGCAGGATGCGTGGCAGCTGGACGCCGATGCGGCCTACCTACATTACTGCCCCAACGAGACCATCGGGGGTCTGGAATTTGATTTTGTGCCGCAGCTTGAGGTGCCGCTGGTCGCCGATATGTCATCGACCATCCTGTCGCGGCCCATCGACGTGCAGCAGTATGGTGTGATTTACGCCGGCGCCCAGAAAAATATTGGCCCCGCAGGCTTGTGCCTCGTCATCGTGCATCGCGAGTTGCTGGGGCGCGCCCGGGCCGAGACACCCGCCATGCTGAATTGGCAGACCGCGGCTGACAACGACTCCATGTACAACACACCGCCCACCTTCGCTCTGTATCTGACCGGCTTGGTATTTCATTGGTTAGAAAAACTGGGAGGGCTGGAAGCAATGGCGGCAATTAATCGTCGAAAAGCCAGCAAGCTCTATCGTGTCATCGATGAGAGCAACTTCTACGGCAATCCGGTGGAGCCCATAAGCCGTTCGTTGATGAATGTGCCGTTTACGCTGGCCGATGACCGCCTAGATCCCATTTTCCTTCAGGAGGCCGAGCAAGCCGGGCTGCTCAATCTAAAGGGACATCGCTCGGTCGGCGGGATGCGCGCTAGCCTATACAATGCGGTGGAAGAAGCTTCGGTGGACGCCCTGTGTGACTTCATGCAGGATTTCGAACAACGCCACGGTTAGGAAACCCGGCGAGGGGATACCCTATGAACCCTGATGAACAACTCAGCAAGATTCGCGAGCGCATTGACGCCATCGACAGCCAGTTGCTCGAGCTGATCAGCGAGCGGGCGCGATGCGCACAAGAAGTCGCGCAGGTAAAGCTCGCTGCATCGCAGTCTGACGAAACGCCCCCGGTCTTCTACCGGCCCGAGCGTGAGGCACAGGTGTTGCGAGCCATTCAGGAGCGCAACCCGGGTCCGCTGGCGTCCGAGCACATTGCTTCAGCCTTTCGGGAGATCATGTCCAGCTGCCTGGCGCTCGAGCAGCCGCTGTCTGTCGCCTTCTTGGGGCCCGAGGGCACCTATTCCCAAGCCGCGGCCTTGAAGCATTTTGGTCAATCGGCCATACCGCAGGGTCAAGCCAGCATTCACAAAGTCTTTCGGCAGGTTGAAGAACGCCTGTGTGACTATGGTGTGGTGCCTGTTGAAAACTCAACCGAGGGCATGGTGGGTCAGACGCTGGATTGTTTTCTCGAGTCGCCCCTGCAGATCACCGGTGAGATAGAACTGCCTGTTGTGCACCACCTCCTCGCAGGTCAGGGTGCCCAGCAATCTGATATTCAGTTAATTCTGGGTCACGAGCAGGCGCTGGGGCAGTGCAGGCAATGGCTCGACAGTCACCTGCCAGAAGTTCCCCGTGAGGCCGTCGCCAGCAACGGCGAGGCAGCGCGCAGGGCAGGGGTTGAGACGGGTGTGGCGGCGATTGCCGGTGAGCTGGCAGCGGGCTTGCATCAGTTGGACACCTTGGCGAGCGCCATACATGACAGCTCCACCAACACCACGCGATTTTTGGTGTTGGGCAAAGAGACGGTGCAACCCAGTGGTCACGACAAAACCTCGCTTCTGGTTTCTGCGCGGAACCGGCCAGGTGCGTTACTCGGTTTGTTGCGTCCCTTCGAGGAAAATGGCATCAGTTTGACGCGCATCGATTCCCGGCCCTCCAAAACCGAAAAGTGGACCTATGTATTTTACATCGAGTGCGAAGGTCACCTCGCCGATGACGTCATGGTGGAGGTGATTGGGCAGATCGAAGAACACTCGATCATGTTGAAGAGGCTGGGCTCTTACCCCCGAGCGCCCATTTGATCGTGGACGCTGATCACGACCCCATAGTCGCGTTTTTGGGTCTCGGGTTGATTTCCGGGTCCCTGGCTGGTGCGCTGAAACGTGGCAACTGGGGCGCTGATCTCATTGCCTGGGGTCCGCGTGCGCCCTCTCTTGAGCGCGGGTTGGCTTTGGGTCTGATCGATCGTTTCAGTCTGGATCTGCCGACCGTCGTTGCCGAGGCCGATGTCATCGTCGTCGGCGCCCCACCGGAGGCCACGGCTCGGCTGTTGCCAGAGGTATTGGATCTGGCATCAGTCTCAGGAGAACCCGCGGTAACGGACATGGCCAGCATCAAGGGCGTTATTGTTGAGGCTGCGGGCACCGACTACCCACGGTTTGTTCCCGGCCACCCCATCGCAGGTAGCGAAAATAGCGGTGTGGGAGCTGCATATCCGGAGCTTTTTGATGGGCGCGAGGTCATTCTGACGCCCTCCGTCGACACCGACACCTCGGCACTCAAGACCGTGGAACGGCTGTGGACCGCCGCGGGCGCGCGGATCACCCACATGTCCGTGGCAGATCATGACGCAGCGCTGGCGGCCAGCAGCCATGTACCCCATATGGTGGCTTACGCGCTGACATCGATGCTCGCCGACCATGGGTTGTCGCCCATGAAGCACGGCGGCGGCGCGCTTCGGGATATGACGCGTATTGCGGCATCAGACCCGCTGATGTGGCGCGATATTGCGCTCACCAACCGCGACGCCATCCTTAACGCCATGGATGCCATGGCGCAGGAGCATGATCATCTGCGGACGCTGATCGCCGAGGCTGATGGTGACGCGATAGAAACCTTCTTTGCCCGGTGCAAAGCGGTGCGGCGCAAGCATGATGACATTCTGAACCCCCTTACCCTAGAGTCGGAGAAGGCGGACTAATGCATTTTTATCTGGACCCGGGTGGCTCGCTTACGGGCAGTATTCGTGTTCCGGGAGACAAGTCGATGTCGCATCGCGCCATCATGCTGGGGTCGATTGCCGAGGGTTGCACCACCGTGAGTGGCTTTCTGGAGGGCGAGGACGCGCTGGCCACGCTCTCAGCGTTTCGTGAGATGGGTGTGAAGATTACGGATCCGCAATCGGGTCGATTGACGATCGACGGCGTTGGTCTTCGCGGATTGGAGCCGCCCACCCGGGTTATGGATGTCGGTAACTCAGGCACCAGCATCCGTCTGATGGCGGGTCTGCTTGCCGGGCAGTCCTTCGACAGCATCCTGACAGGTGATGAGTCGTTACTGCGTCGTCCCATGGCCAGAGTGATTACCCCGTTGTCCCAAATGGGGGCGCTCATCAGTTCACATGAGGGCTGCCCGCCCCTGGAAATTCAAGGGGGCCGCGCGCTGAGGGGTACTCACTACGATATGCCGGTCGCCAGCGCCCAGGTGAAGTCCAGCGTTATACTGGCCGGCCTGTTTGCCGACGGCCGCACCAGCGTGACTGAGCCCGCGCCGACTCGGGATCACACCGAGCGCATGCTCAATGGTTTTGGCTACACCGTGGATCGTGATCAGGGTGTGATCAGTCTGGAGGGAGGAGGCTCACTGGAGGGCACAGACATCGATATCCCCGCCGATATTTCGTCCGCCGCCTTTTTCCTAGTGGGCGCCTCGATTGCGCCGGGTTCGGATCTCACTCTGGAGCATGTGGGTATTAACCCGACTCGGGATGGAGTGATCACGATTTTGCGCGCCATGGGCGCGGATATCGAGATTTTGAACGAGCGCCAGGTCGGAGGTGAGCCGGTCGCTGATCTTCGTGTTCGGCATGCGCCGCTGAAAGGCATCGAGATCCCTGTCGAGGCCGTGCCGCTTGCGATCGATGAACTACCAGCTGTGCTGATTGCCGCAGCCTGCGCCGAGGGTGTCACCATACTGCGGCGCGCTGAGGAATTGCGGGTGAAGGAAAGTGATCGCATCGCCAGTATGGCTGAAGGGCTATCGCAACTGGGTATCGAGAACACCGTGCAGCCGGACGGGATCGAGGTGGTCGGCGGAGACCTGTCGGGGGGCGTGATAACAACCCACCACGATCACCGTATCGCGATGAGCTTTTCCATGGCGGCGCTCAGAGCGTCCGACCGTATCAAGGTCAGTGACTGTGCGCATGTGGCAACGTCCTTTCCTGGCTTTGCAGACCTAGCATTGCAAACGGGTTTGCGCCTAGAGGTGGCAGAAGAATGACTGGCATCACGCCGGTGATCTGCATCGATGGACCAAGCGGAGCGGGAAAGGGTACTCTCAGTCAGTGCCTCGCCGCTGAGTTGGGCTGGCATCTGCTGGATAGCGGTGCCCTCTATCGCTTAGTGGGTTTTGCCGGTCGTCAAGCAGGCGTCTCTCTGGAGGACAGCGACGCCGTTGCCGCGATTGCCAGATCCCTGGATGTTGATTTTCGACCGATCGATGACGGTGGTTCGGTGTGGTTGGCTGGTAGGGATGTGACGGCAAAACTGCGTACCGAGGAGGGAGGCCGGGATGCCTCAACGGTGGCGGCACTACCCGCGGTGCGGGAAGCGCTCCTGTTAAGGCAGCAGGAGCTGGCCAGATCGCCCGGGTTGATCGCCGACGGCCGGGACATGGGTACGGTCGTCTTCCCACGGGCGCCGCTAAAAATCTTCCTGACAGCCAGCGCTGAGGCGCGCGCCGAACGACGTTTCCATCAGTTGCAGGGTATGGGGGAGAGTGTTAGTCTCGCGCGCCTTCTGACTGACATACAGCAGCGAGACGCTCGGGATCAGTCCCGCGCCGTGTCTCCACTGGTGCCGGCAGAGGACGCCATCGTCATTGACAGCACCGCGCTGACCGCTGATGAGGTGCTGCGGGCAGCACGCGACTTGGCAGCTGCCCGCGATTTATAGAGCGACGCATCGGAGTCACGGCTGGACCCCGCCGAAGCGTCTAGACCATAAACCCGGCTGGGTCTGGAAGCCGGCAGGAGTGACTTCACTCCGCAATGCAGGAATAGCATCATGAGCGAATCCTTCGCTGAACTCTTTGAAGAAAGCCTCCAAACCGTCGATATGGAACCCGGATCAATTGTCACGGGCGTCGTGATCGATATTGATAACGAGTGGGTCACCGTCCACGCCGGTTTGAAGTCAGAAGGGGTAATTCCCCTTGATCAATTTACCAATGCCAACGGTGAGTGCAGTCTCAGCGTGGGTGATGAAGTGCAGGTGGCGCTGGAGACCGTCGAAGACGGTTTCGGAGAAACCAAGCTTTCCCGAGAGAAAGCCAAGCGCGCAGAGGCCTGGAAGGGCCTTGAGGCAGCGCAGGTCGCCGACGAAGTGGTAATGGGCGTGATCAATGGCAAGGTCAAGGGTGGCTTCACAGTTGACATAGACTCTATCCGCGCATTCTTACCCGGTTCGCTGATCGACGTGCGTCCCATCCGGGAAACCACGCACCTTGAGGGCAAAGAGCTTGAATTCAAAGTCATCAAGCTCGATCAGAAGCGCAACAACGTAGTTGTCTCTCGCCGCGCGGTAATGGAATCCGCCAACAGTGCCGAGCGCGAGGAGCTCCTGCAAAACTTGCAAGAAGGCCAGTCCGTGAAGGGTGTGGTCAAGAACCTGACCGACTACGGCGCGTTTGTTGATCTCGGCGGTGTCGACGGACTGTTGCACATCACCGATATGGCTTGGAAGCGGATTAAGCACCCGAGCGAGATCGTGGAAGTCGGACAGGAAATGGATGTCAAAATCCTCAAGTTCGATCGCGAGCGCAACCGCGTGTCGCTGGGCCTCAAGCAGCTGGGCGAGGATCCGTGGGTACAAATCACCGGCCGCTACCCCGAGGGGAGCCGTGTTGTCGCCAAGGTCACCAACCTGACCGATTACGGTTGCTTTGCCGAAATCGAAGAGGGTGTCGAGGGTCTGGTACACGTCTCCGAGATGGATTGGACCAACAAGAACGTGCACCCCTCGAAAATTGTGCAGCTCGGCGACGAGGTTGAGGTCATGGTGCTCGATATCGACGAAGAGCGCCGTCGCATCTCGCTCGGTATCAAGCAGTGCACCCAGAACCCCTGGGATGCGTTTGCCGCAGACCACGCCAAAGGCGACAAGATTTCCGGCAGCATCAAGTCGATCACCGACTTCGGCATCTTTATTGGCCTTGAGGGCAACATCGACGGGCTTGTTCATCTGAGTGACATCAGCTGGAACGAAACCGGTGAAGAGGCCGTGCGCAATTACAAGAAGGGCGATGAGATCGAGACGGTGATTCTGTCAATCGATCCGGAGCGCGAGCGCATTTCGCTGGGTATCAAGCAGCTCGAGGAAGATGCGTTCTCACTCTACGTAAGCGACAACGACCGTGGCAGCTTGGTGACAGGTACCGTGACGGAAGTCGACGCCAAGGGAGTGACTATCAAGCTTTCTGATGAGGTTGAGGGCTACCTGAAGGCGGCTGATATCAGCGTTGATCGTGTGGATGATGCGCGGGCTATTCTCAGTGTCGGCGACACCGTGGAAGCCAAAGTCGTGAACGTGGACCGCAAGAGCCGCGGGCTGGGACTTTCCATCAAAGCCAAGGATATGGACGACGAGAAAGAAGCCGTCGAGTCGCTAAAAGAGCAGGATGAGAGTTCCTCACCGGGCACCATTGGTGATCTGATCAAGGCGAAAATGGAAGATCAGTGATCTCCATAGCGTTACTTGAGGCCGGCTTTATGCCGGCCTTTTTTTGCCGTGATCACATGGCGGGGGTGCCCCTATAAACCCATTAAAATTAATAACTTGCCAATGCTCGAGGCCTCGGCCAAAATGATCACAGCGAACAAGGGGTGACAGCATGACGCGGAGCGAATTGATTGACTTGATGGCCGACGGTCAGAGCCAGTTGAGCGCGAAAGACGTTGAGTTGGCGGTGAAGCTGCTGATTGATCACATGGCTGAATCCCTGTCATCCGGGGAGCGTATCGAGATCAGGGGTTTTGGCAGTTTCTCCCTGCACTATCGCGAGCCTCGCCAGGGTCGCAATCCCCGAACCGGCGACACGGTGGCGCTGCGTGGTAAGCATGTGCCGCACTTCAAGCCGGGGAAAGAGTTGCGCGAGAGGGTGAATCGGGCAGTCAAGTCTGGCTTCTGACCATGCGATGGTTGAGACAGGGGCTGACGCTACTGCTTGCGGTTGGCGCTGTCGCCGCCGGCGGACTCTTCTCTCTCCAGAACACCGAGGAAATTCCCCTCGACCTCATTGCAGTGCAACTGCCTGCCCAACCCGTCGCGATATGGGTCTTGGCGGCATTGGCGGCCGGCGTCGTCATAGGCTTGGGAGCCGGGACGCTGCTGGCAATCAGGCGTTCTGCAACGATCCGCCGACTGCGTAAACAGCGGGATCGCCTGATGGCTGCAGCTGAGAAAGGAACTGGGCTTGATTCTCAATAACGCACTGCTTCTGGTGCTGCTCGTTCTCGCGGTTGCCGCAGGCTGGACGCTGGGTCGCGGTGGGCTGCGCATGGATGGTGCCGAGCGGGCACAACTCCCCTCGCAGTATTACCGGGGCTTTAACTTTCTGCTGGACGGCGAAGAGGACGATGCGGTGGACGCCTTCACTGAGGCGTTGGCAGTGAACGAGGACACAGTCGATACGCATATCGCACTGGGCAGCGTGTTGCGCAAGCGGGGTGAGGTCGACCGCGCGATTAGAATTCACCAAAATTTGCTCAAACGACCGCAGCTGACGGCGGTTCAGTTGCATCAATCTCATCTCGAGTTAGCCAGAGATTTTATTGCAGCGGGCCTGTATGACCGCGCCGAGCAACTGCTCTCTGATCTGGCCGTGCAGTCGACAGAATTCAGTGCGACAGCGCAGCGGCATTTGCTGGATGTTCATGAAGCGCAGCGGGACTGGGTCGCTGCTACAGCGATTGCTGACCAGCTTATAGCACAGGCCAAGGAGGGCGGTCAGTCGGCGACCGGTCAGGGCCAACCCGCTCAGCAACTGAGAGGACATTACCTCTGCGAGCAGGCGGACGCCGCGTTGGAATCTGGTGACAATGCGACTGCAGGTGAATTCTATGAGGATGCTCTGAGAGATCAGAATCAGGACCTCCGCGCTCGGATGGGATTGGCCAGACTAAGGCTTTCAGCGGGGGATCCTGAGGCTGCGTTGACGCACTTCAGAGTGATCATGGGCAGCGGTCGCAATTGCACCCCCGAGCTGCTCGCGCTCCTCAACGAGATTTGCGCTGCACGGGATGACGGGCCGCAGTATCTCGCGGCGCTGGAAGAGTATTACGCGCTGCAATCCTCTTCCCTGTTGGCGTTGGCGCTCGCCGGCGAACTTGAAAAGCAGCGAGGTCGAGCCGCAGCCGAGGCCTTCTTGCGCAAGACACTGACGACTTATCCGTCGGTATCCGTGGCAGCGTCATTAGTATTGCAGGGGCTACAGTCCGATACCTCGCTGCCCGAGCGCGAGGTGTTTGATCGACTTACCAGTTCCGCCGAGGGTTACCAATGCGGTCACTGTGGATTTACAGGCAAAGCCCGTCACTGGCGGTGTCCTGGCTGTCGCCATTGGGACTCCATTCACTACCGCGGTGGCGCACTGGAGCAAACCCATGGCTGATGCCGCCAGTAACCTGATCGTTGCCCTCGACTACGATTCTCCGGGTGCCGCCTTGGATTTGGCGCAGCAGCTTGATCCTGCCACAGTGCGCCTCAAGGTCGGCAAGCAACTATTCACGCTTGCCGGGCCCGACATCGTGCGCTCACTGCAGGGTCTGGGTTTCGATATTTTCCTTGATCTCAAGTTCCACGATATCCCGACCACAGTGGCCCAGGCGGTCAAGGCCGCCGCTGAGTTGGGCGTTTGGATGGTCAACGTCCATGCGTCAGGAGGATCAAGAATGATGCGTGCAGCAAGAGAGGTGCTGAATGACTCACCGAAGCCCCCGCTGCTGGTGGCGGTGACCGTGCTGACCAGTATGGATCAGCAAGACCTGACCGAGCTCGGTTGCGATGACGCACCCATCGATCGCGTTTGCCAGTTGGCCGCGCTGGCAGAGTCGGCCGGTCTTGATGGTGTAGTCTGCTCAGCCGCGGAGGCAGCCGTCCTCTCGGCTCGGCAGCGAGAAGGCTTCTTGCTGGTGACGCCTGGCATAAGGCTAGCCGGCGACGAGGCGGGTGATCAGCGCCGCATCGTGACCCCTGAGAGCGCGGTCGCGGATGGCGCAACGCATTTGGTTGTAGGTCGCTCCATCACGGCTTCCGATGACCCGGCAACAACCGCGGCAGACATTCGCGCCTCATTGGATGCACATGCCAGTGGCTAATCTGCAGGGTTGGTGTCCGAGCCTGCAGTGGGCAGACATGTTTTTCGCCCAAAAGATATGCGCAACGGTCAGTGATCTGTCTCGGCAGTCCGGCGCGACCCATAGTTGATCGGAGCCCACTCACGTGGTGATCTGCAATTGACTGATGGAGAAAAAACCATGAATTCACCGCTCGTCACACCGACATTTGATAGCGCCTCTCGACTTACGCATGCCCGCGAGGGCAGACAGCTTGGATTGGCGGCGAAAGCGCTGGCGATCTGTGCTTTGTTACTGGGTTTATGCCCTCTCGCCAGCTGGACATCAGAGCCCGTCAACATCAACCTTGCCAGCGTCGAAGTATTGGCAGAGAGCCCACAGGGCGCAGGTCTTAGGAAGGCGCACCGTATCGTCGAGTACTGGGAGGCGCATGGTCCGCGTGAGTACATTGATGAGCTGGCGGGCGTGCAGGGAATCGGCTCTGCGACAGTGGAGAAGAATCGCAGTGTTATCCGGCTTCAATAATGCCAGGCGGAGCCGGGCGCCTTGATACTGCTCACGGGCGCCACGGGCTATGTGGGCGCCGCGCTTCGCGCGGCGCTTGAACAGCAGGGTCAATCGCTGCGGCTGCTGGCGCGGGCTGCGGATGCCATAAGTGCTGCACCGCGCGGCGAATCGAAGCAATGGGATATGGCCAGTGGCGATGATCTGCCGAGGGGCGTCTTTGACGGTGTGACTGCGATCATTCATTGCGCAGGGTTAGTGCATCGCCATGCAGACGAGCGCGATTATCAGCTCCTTAACGTCGAAGCCACTTCTGATCTCGCCAGATGCGCTATCGAAGCGGGTGTCCCGCATTTTGTTTATGTGAGCTCGCTGAATGTGGTTCCCGCGGGAGCGGTATCGCCCCGGAATCCGGCACATCAGTACCCTGAGCCAAAGGAGCGTTATGCAGCGTCCAAGTGGCGTGCGGAACAGAATCTGCGTCAGATGTTTGCAGCGAGTCACTGCCGGTTGACGGTGGTGCGCCCGGGCTTGGTGTATGACATCGAGCTCACGGCCAATCTCAAGACCGTGAATAGCATGCTGCGTTGGTGGCCGTGGCTTCTGCCCTCAGTAGGACACCGGAGCATGGTGGCTCGCGGGGATCTGGTGGCACTGCTGATTAATTGTGCGCTAGGTGAGTCAGGAGCGCCGGCTGGCGAGGAAACGCTCTTGGCCACAGACGGGGCCGTTTATGATGCTCAGAGAATCTCGCGCGCCCTGTCTCAGGGAATGAAGTGGGGCGTAATGCCACAGTGGCTTTGCCGTCTCGCAGGGAGGGTGCTTGATTGGAAAAAGGGCAGTGAGACGGGAAGTCACTGGCGCAGCCTTAGCGCGAATCATTGGAGTGGTGACGCGCCAGTTGTCTTGGGTTGGCAACCTTCCGCGACGCTCGAATCCCTTGCTGCCAGCGAGACAGGGCGCTCATGATGATACTTATCGCCATGGCGCTGTTGGTTAGCCTCGGTCTGTGGGTTTTTGTCCGCTTTGCCCCGCACTGGGGTCTGGTTGACCAGCCGAACTCGCGTAGCCTGCATACGAAGCCGACTGTAGTCAGTGGCGGCATCGCGCCAATACTGGTGCTGGCGGCCGCGCTCTCCATCACCATGAACTTTTCCGGAGCACAGACAGTCGCTCTGATGACGTTTGCGCTCAGTGCTATCGGCTTGCTGGATGATTGGCGCGGTTTACCCAGTGGGTTGCGCTTCCTGTGTTATCTCGGTGCAGGACTTATGCTCTGTTGGCTCCTGCTGCCAGCCGGGTCGGTAAGTATCTTTGTGCTGGGGATGGGCGGCGTGGCAGTGGCCTGGTGCATCAATCTGGTGAACTTCATGGATGGTACCGATGGTTTAGTGTCTACTCAGGCGCTTTGCGTGGCGATGGGGATGGGGCTGATCGCCAGCTTCGGAGCGTTTCCTAATGCGCAATTGGCGTGGCTGTCTGCCATGCTGTTTGCCTGCTGGGCACCGCTGCTTTGGTTCAATTGGCCTCCAGCGAAACTCTTCATTGGGGACGCGGGTGCGATCCCTCTCGGATTCGTACTGGCACTGATGGGACTGATGGCGTTTCTGACAGATCCCTCAGTAGGGTTCGCGTGGCTGATTTTGATGATGCCCTTTCTGGTCGATACGGGACTCACGCTGTGTATCCGAGTCTTTGCGGGCGAGCCGCCGCACGTTGCTCACCGCGACCACGCTTATCAGCGCTTGAGCGTGCAAATGGGCAGTCCACTACCCGTTACGCTGGGATTACTCGGTATGCAGGTCATCTGGCAATTTCCACTAGCCGTGACTGCCCTCAATAACGCTGTATTCCCTCCGCTTCTGGTACTTTTATCCGCCATGCCATCGGTCGCGACTGTGGTGTACGTGCGCCTGAGGGCTTAAACTTGTGATTTATAAGTAACTAACCGAATCTTCTACGGGTTCGGTTGCGTGGTTCAGGTGAGTATGGTCAAGAAGATGGCATCGCGGGTGCGCGCGATGAGCACGCGTTCGGTCTCCACCGTCATCTGGCTTTTCGCCCGACGCTCACTACCCCCTTCTTTCCGATTCTCCGGATGGTTAGTCCTCGATTTACTGGTTGTGCTCGGCGCCCTTTACGGTGCTGCAGTCATCGGCAGAGCAGAGGATGCCGGCGTATTGGACTCACTGACTCCCATCACTACCGCCCTATTACTGATCGGCTCTGCCGCTATTTTCAGTATTCAGGGCCTTTACCACTCTGTTATCCGTTATATGGGTCAACAAGCGGTGTGGGATCTCGTCAAAGCCGTCAGCTTTTCGACTGTGGCACTGGGTGCTTGCATCCTCTTTACCGAGTCAACGTTGCCCGCCACCGCTGCATTGGTTTACTGGCTTTTGCTGTTTGTGGGTATTGGCGGGTTGCGCCTGATCTCGCGAGGCTGGCTCCAGGCCAATATCGGGGCAGATGTGCGGCGTGTCATCATTTATGGTGCGGGTGAGTCAGGTCGTCAGCTGCTTAATGCCCTCAATCACGGCACGGATTACCGCGTGGTGGCATTTATCGACGACAACCCCAACCTGCACGAGACAGTGATCAATGGTCGTCCGGTCTTGGGAGCGGATGAGCTGACCAACTTGGTAGAGGAGCATGCGGTCCGGCAGGTCTTGCTGGCGATCCCGTCGGCCTCTCAAGAGCGCCGTCGCGCCATTATTAACTCGTTGGTCGGTTTGCCTGTCAGGGTCCGGACCATCCCCAAGATCAGCGAGCTGATTTCCGGTAACGCCATCGTGAATCAGATTCAGGATGTGGATCTGGACGAGCTGCTGGGCCGTGAACCCGTTCCACCGCATCTCGAACTGATCGATCGTTGTATCACTGACAAGGTCGTGATGGTGACGGGTGCGGGTGGCAGCATCGGATCCGAGCTGTGTCGTCAGATTTTGGCGTCATCACCCCGAGAGCTCATCCTCCTCGATATTTCAGAGTTTGCGCTGTACAGCGTGGATCGTGAGATCAAGAGCCTGTGCCAGCGGCAGGGTCTGCGTTTCCCCATAGTGACTCTGTTGGGTAGTGTGCGTGATGAGCAGCGCCTTGAATCGATCTTCCGCACCTTCTCGGTGGACACGGTGTATCACGCTGCGGCTTATAAGCATGTGCCCATGGTGGAGTACAACGTCGCCGAGGGCGTAGCCAATAACGTGCACGGTACCTGGAGTGCGGCGTGGGCAGCGCATCGGGCGGGCGTGGATACCTTTGTGCTGGTCTCGACTGATAAAGCGGTTCGTCCCACTAATGTGATGGGCGCATCCAAGCGGTTTGCGGAGCTGATTTTGCAAGGCCTCTCCCAAATCGAGACCCAGACCCGCTTCTGCATTGTGCGCTTCGGTAACGTGCTCGGTTCCTCGGGCTCTGTTGTGCCACTGTTCCGCGAGCAGATCAGTGGCGGTGGCCCGGTGACGGTGACCCATCCCGAAGTGTCTCGGTACTTTATGAGCATCCGTGAGGCGGCGCAGCTAGTACTGCAGGCGGGTGCGCTGGGTACCGGGGGCGATGTCTTTGTACTGGACATGGGCGAGCCTGTGCGGATCGTTGAGCTGGCCGAGCGAATGATTCGATTGAGTGGTTACGAAATGGAACGAGACAACATGTTTGGCGAACACATCGACCTCGAATACATCGGTCTGCGCCCGGGTGAGAAGCTTCACGAAGAATTGTTGCTGGGTACCTCATTGACGGGTACCGGACACCCGATGATCATGCGCGCGGAGGAAGAATCCTTTGACTTCGACTTTATCGATGATGCGGCTCACCGCTTGTTGCGAGCCTGCGCAGAGATGGATCTCAATGATGTCACGGTCATTTTGACCGAGCATGTCATGGGCTTCTCGGGACACGAGCCGCGACACGATTATGTCTGGGTTAAGCAGGGCCGCGTTGGTAAGCGTGTCCGCAAATCGCTCGAGGCGGAGAACATCACTCCGATTCGCCCGGAACTGGTGGGCCCGCGACAAAGTACTGGTCGACCCAACGACTGATCACGTGAGATGCAGCGCGGCCACGCGCTTTGCATTTGTTCAAGCTCACACTTCTTTTTGACGATTTTACCGGCCTTGAACGTCGTCAGTGTCGCTGATATGCAACCAGAGAATGGTCTATATTAGACCCAGTCGTTGCTCCCGACACGCCGCTCTTGTAGGGTCCGCTTTCACCTTGATGTCAGGCAGCCCCGGGGCACTTTATGTCTATGATCGTCAATCGACGCGACGTCGATTTTTATCTCGATGAAATGTTTGATCTGCGGTCCCTGCTCGCCAGTGATCGCTATAGCGAGCACGATCGCGAGAGCATCACGGCCATACTCGACTTGTGCCAGAACATGGCCGAGGAAGAATTTTTGCCCTGTGCGGGGGAGCACGACGAAAATGAGCCCGTCTTCAAAGATGGGAAGGCGATCACTCCAGACTCATTAAAAGCTTGCCTGAAAACCTTTGTTGAGGCGGGTCTGCCCACGGCCACCTTTGATCACGACCTGGGTGGCATGCAATTGCCCGTCATGGTGGCCAACTTTATGCAGGGTATTTTTCAGGCGGCCAATGCACCGGCTACTGGCTACGTATTCCTGACATCCTCCAATGCCCATATGTTGCAGGCCTGCGGTAGCGAAGCGCTGCGCGAGCGTTACTTGCCGCCTCTGGTCGAGGGTCGTTGGTTTGGCACCATGTGCCTGTCTGAACCCCACGCAGGGTCTTCACTGTCGGATATCCGCTGCATGGCTGAGCCCGTTGGTGATGGTAGTTACAAGCTGACTGGGACCAAGATGTGGATCTCCGGGGGTGAGCAGGATATCTCTGAGAACATTGTGCACATGGTGCTGGCCCGAACCCCGGACGCGCCGCCAGGCGTGAAGGGTATCTCGCTATTTTTGGTGCCTAAAATCCGCGTCGAGGAAGATGGCTCCCTGGGTGAGCCCAACAACATTGCGCTCGCGGGTCTCAATCACAAGATGGGGCAACGCGGTACCACCAACGCGCTGCTCAACTTCGGGGAGGGTGGTGATTGCCTTGGCTACCTGGTGGGGGAGGTAAACGAAGGCCTAAAAAACATGTTCCACATGATGAACGAGGCCCGAATTGGTGTGGGTATGCTGGCCACCATGTCGGGGTTGGGCGGCTATTTGTACTCGCTCGATTACGCTCGCAACCGACCGCAGGGTCGGCACCCAGGCGATAAAGACCCCAATAGCCCGATGCTCCCGATTATTGAGCATGCTGATATCCGCAGGCTCCTGATGGAACAGAAGGTGGCAGTAGAGGGGAGCATCGCGCTGCTCACATACTGCTCGCAGTTGGTGGATCAACAGCTGATTTCAGATGACCCTCAGGCTTCGCAGAGGCTCACATTACTGCTTGAGCTACTCACGCCTATCGCCAAGTCATGGCCCTCAGAATATACGCTTGAGGCCAATAAGCACGCGATCCAGATTCTGGGTGGCTACGGTTACACCCGCGAGTACCCAGTTGAAAGGCTATATCGCGATAACCGTTTGAACCCGATCCACGAGGGTAGCCATGGCATTCATGGCCTCGATCTCTTGGGTCGCAAAGTGAATCTGGCGGGCGGTGTCACCGTCGCCATCTTTGAAGAGGAAATGCAGCCGGCGCTGGAAGCAGCAGCCGGCGTTGAGTCGTTCGCGGCGATGGGAGAGGCGCTCACCGATATTTGGGCGTTGGCCAAGCAAACCATCGAGACCGTGAATCAGGAGACTGATACCGTCACGCGTCTTGCCAGCGCCACGCCGTTTTTAGATGCCTTTGGACACGTGGTCATCGCTTGGCTGTGGTTACGTCAGGCACTTGCGGCGCAGAGAGCCTTGGAAAGCGGCGCACAAGCGGACGCCGATTTTTATGAAGGCAAAGTCGCCGCTTGTCAGTTTTTCTACCGTTACCACTTGCCACAGGCATCGGAAAAGTTTCGCTACGTAGCCTCCCGAGACCGGTCGGTGCTCGACACTGAGGCTAGTTGGTTTACTGGCCAGTGAGAACCGTGGACCCAGTCAGCGACGTTTCCGGATCCTGTCGAAGATCAGATCTGACTTACCCTGATTTCTTCTTTGATTGAAAATTGCGCATGAACTCCTTGTCTATGAATGAGCCGTCCTGGTGTAAGCGATAATGTGTGTGTGCGAGATGGTGGGCGTTGAATGCGCTGCGCTGCACGTTCTCAAAGCCTTGGGCGTGAAAAGCCGCGTTAATCGCATCTTTGCCGAGTTTTAAGGCAAACGACGGTTTGTCGGACAGAGTGCGAGCAAAGGCGAGGGTCGCTTCCTCTAAATCGTCTCGTGGGACAACCCGGTTCACCATGCCAGCAGCCTGTGCCTCTTCAGCAGAGATGGGTTGACCGGTGAGCAGGAACTCCTTGGCCTTGCGGATACCCAGTTCCCAAACGTGGGCAAAGTACTCCACACCAGGTATGCCCATGTACATGGTGTTGTCTTGGAAGGTGGCATCGCTACTAGCGATGACAAAGTCACAGGGCCAGATCAGCATCAACCCGCCGGCAATGGATTTACCATGGACAGAGGCGATGGTGGGTTTGGCCAAATCCCGCCAGCGGCGGCAAAAACCCTCATAAATTTCCTTTTCGCGGCAGTAATAGGCTTCCGAGCCATCCCATTTGTCGTCACTCCAGGTGCCAACCCGTTTGTGCTCGCTACCGCGGCTATTGATATCACGCAGGTCGTGACCGGCTGAGAAGTGGGGTCCCTTCGCAGCCAGAATCACCACCTTTACCTCGTTATCGCCCATGGCGATGTCGAAGGCATCGTTGAGTTCGTAGAGTAGGTGTGAGTCCTGAGCGTTTCGCGCCTCCGGGCGATTCAGCCAGATGCGCGCGATGTCGGTCTCAGGTTTTTCGTAGATCAGGGTGTCATAATCAGGCATATCGGCGTCCTTCTGCGGTTGTGACAACGTTACTACAAACGTCACCCGAGTGACCGTCAGCGCCAACTTTCATTGCCAGGTTCGAGCGCCTAAGAACGCAGAGTGACTAGCCATTAGTTGCCGGAGGTTTTCAGCTGTTTCTGAATCGATTTCAGCGTGTTCATCAGTTCGCGATTGCTGGGCTCTTTGCCTTTGGATGCGCCTGAAGCCGCATCAGATGAGCCCACCATAATGGCTAAAAGATTGGTCACAACAGAGTGGTCGTAAGGCCGCTCCCGCAGCTTCAACGTTCTGGCTGAAAACTCCAGCGTCCCGAAGAACACATCTCGCAACTGCCCGATAGGTATGCCCTTGGGGAGTTCACTGCGGTCTACGCCGCGCTGCATGATCCGATCAAAAACTCTGACGTACTCACGCACCTGATCGAGATCCTGCTCTTGCTGTGGTCTGGCGCGGTAGGTCAGCGAGACCACCTCAAATTGTTCCAGTATTGAGTTGAGGTGGTAGCGGCCCAATTGCTCTAGCTGCTCTTTCGTAGTCGCATCGGACTCAATCGCTGCCTCGGCGCCCTGCGTCAGTTGGGTCCAGAAGCGACCCACGACCCCGGCTAACAGGTCCTGCTTGTTTTTGTAGTAGAGGTATACCGTGCCCTCGGCAACCGACGCCGCGCGCGCAATGTCCGATACCTTGGCGCCATCGAATCCGGCCTGAGCAAAAATGCGCTCGGCCGCGTCGAGAATGCTCGACTCTTTGGCTTCTACGCGCGCTCTTGAGGTATGGCGGGGTGTTGCCGGCATTGAACAGTAACCGTATAATGAATTTAACTCAGTTTAAATGAGCTAAATTCATTTTGGTAGCGGTGCAAACAGCACCCAGGGCACTAAAAGGGAGGCAGCATGATTCGGATAGGTGGTGCAACGGGGTATTGGGGCGAGGCAGACCTCGCGCTCCCGCAGTTTCTGGCTGAGGGCGATCTCGATTTCATCGTGTTCGACTATCTTGCCGAGATCACCATGTCGATCATGGCGCGGGCGAAGGTCGCAGACCCTGAAAAAGGCTATGCCACTGATTTTGTAAGTGCCATTGTCGCGCCCCATCTGCAGGCCATTGCCGACTCGGGCGTCAAGCTGATCAGCAATGCGGGTGGGGTGAATCCCGAGGCTTGTGGCCGTGCTATCGGAGGATTAATTGAGGATGCAGGGCTCTCGCTAAAGGTAGCAGTGATTACCGGCGATGACCTCATACCCAAATTGGATCAGGTTTTGGACTCAGAGCCCGCAGAGATGTTCACCGGTGAGCCCACACCACCCCGCGAAGCGATAGCCAGTGCTAACGCGTATCTCGGCGCGTTTCCGATCGCAGAAGCGCTAAATCAAGGCGCTGATATTGTCGTGACCGGCCGCTGTGTCGACAGCGCGGTCACGCTGGGCGCGTGTATTCATCGTTTTGGTTGGCAGCGCAACGATCTGGACTTACTGGCGGCAGGCTCACTCGCCGGACATCTGATCGAGTGCGGGCCGCAGGCGACCGGTGGCAACTACACGGACTGGCAGGAAGTTGCCGATACCCTTCATGAGGTCGGTTACCCGATCGCAGAGATTGCTGCAGATGGCGGGGTTGTCATGACCAAGCCAAAGGGCACGGGCGGCTGCGTGAACAATGGCACTGTTGGCGAACAGCTCCTCTACGAGATCGGCGACCCTGCTGCCTACTATCTGCCCGATGTGATCTGCGATTTCACCCAAGTATCGCTCGAGCAAATCGACGCAGATCGCGTCGCTGTTACTGGCGCCCGGGGGCGCGGAGTGCCTGCTCAATATAAAACCTCAATGACCTGGGCTGACGGCTGGCGGGCGGGCATGATCGGTTTTTACGTCGGTGCGCGAGCGGCAGAGAAGGCACGTATTTTCGCGGATGAGGCCATTCAGCGCGCGCGGCGCAAGCTCTCGAAAATGGGTGCTCCCGACTACGTCGACGTGTGCGTAGAAGTCGTCGGTGACGAGAGTCATTGGGGCGAAGCAGCCCGTTATGCGAGAAGCCGCGAGGTCGCGGTGAAAGTGGCCTGCCGACACGCTGATCGGCACGCGACAGACCTGTTGATGAGAGAGTTGTCGGGTGCAGCATTGGGTGCCCCGGCAGGGTTCTGTAGCTTCGCAGGTACGCGCCCCAAGTCTTCGCCCGTGATCCGTCTGTTCTCGATACTCGTCAACAGGGATCTCGCTGATATCCAGATTCATCATGAAGACCGGGCCCAAACCTTCGATGACGCTCGTGCGATAGAGACTGAGGTGGCCGAAAATGCGGAGGACGTCGCCGACGATGATAGTGCTTCGGCGCTTGAAGCCGTCGCCACAACCGGAGACGGCGCGGAACAGATCGAAGTGCCGCTGGAACGTCTGGCCTGGGCACGCTCAGGCGATAAAGGCGATAAAGCCAACATTGGCGTGATGGCGCGCAAGCGGGAATACTTTCCTTGGATTGCGGCCGCGCTGACAGAGTCTTATGTGGCGAGCCGTTTTGCGCACTTTATGGCGAGCCCGGAGATGGATCGCTATGCGTTACCCGGGCTACCTGCACTTAACTTTGTTTTGCACCATGCGCTGGGTGGCGGTGGCGTCGCAAGCCTCCGCAATGATCCTCAGGCAAAGGGCTACGCACAAATTCTATTGGACACGCCGGTGAGCATCCCGGCCCAACTTTTGGAGGACTGAGATGGTCGCCGTGGCATCCCAGATAGACGCAAATTCCGAGGCCTTCGCGGCCAATCGGGCCAGCATGATGACCTTTATCGAGCGACTGCGCTCGCTTGAGGCGCGGGCGTCGGAAGCGTCGGCCAAGCGCCGGGCGACGTTCGAGAAACGCGGGCAGCTATTGCCCGCCGATCGTCTGCACCGGCTACTCGACCCCGGTATGCCTTTTCTCCGGCTGCATACGCTGGCCAATTTCGCGGTCGACAACCCGGATCGAGAAGCGAGTATCCCTGGTGCCTCGGTGTTGGTGGGCATTGGTTTTGTGGGCGGCGTGCGCTGCATGATTTGGGTCGATGACTCGGGTATTGCCGCGGGGTCTGCGACAACCAAGACGGGCGAGGTTCATCTTTCTCTGCAAGCGATTTGTAAGCGTCAGAAGTTGCCCTTAATCCACTGCGTCGAGAGTGCGGGCGCGAATCTTTTGCAGTATCAGACTGAGCTGTGGTCTGTGTTTGGCGGTGTGTTTAGGAATCTCGCTCAGATGTCAGCGATGGGTCTGCCGACGATGGTTGTGCTGCATGGCGGTTCCACGGCGGGTGGCGCCTACATGCCGGGCATGTCGGATTACGTCATCGGCGTGAAAGAAAATGGCATGGCGGCGCTCGGCGGTGCGGCACTGGTGAAAGCGGCCACCGGAGAGGTCGCCAATGATCGTGAGCTCGGTGGCACTGAGATGCATGCCAGCGTCTCGGGCGTCGTCGAGTACTTGGTAGAGGATGATGCCCACGGGTTACTGAAAGCGCGCGAGGTGTTTGAGCGCTTGGACTGGAACCGACGTACCACAGCCGTCCCACGTCGCGCCTATCAACCCCCGCAATATCCGGCTGAGCAGCTGGCGGGTGCTGTACCCACGGACCCCAAAGTGCCTTATGACTGCCGCGAGGTGCTCGCGCGGGTAGTGGATGGCTCGGAAATCGAGGAATTCAAGCCGCGCTACGGTGCCTCTACGCTCTGCGCCCACGTCAGTATCACTGGCATTGCCTGTGCAGTGATTGGCAACAATGGCCCGATCGACCCGAACGGTGCGACCAAGGTCGCGCAGTTTGTTCAGCTATGCGATCAGTCCGATTTGCCGATTATTTTCCTCCAGAACACCACGGGCTATATGGTAGGGACCGAGTACGAGCAGGCCGGCATGATCAAGCACGGCTCAAAAATGGTTCAGGCGGTCAGTACCGCGCGGGTGCCAAAAATCACGCTGTACATTGGCGCCAGTTTTGGCGCGGGTAATTACGGTATGTGCGGCTGGGCCTACGAGCCTGATTTTCTGTTCGCCTGGCCCAGTGCACGCACGGGTGTGATGGCGGGGCAGAGTGCGGCGAAAACGATGAGTGAGGTCGCGCGAGCGGGTGCTGCACGCAAGGGTATTGAGATTCCCGAGGAACAACTGGCCGAGCAGGAAGCCGCGATCATCGCGCACTTCGATGCGCAGGAAGACGCCTTCTATACCTCGGGCCGCGTGCTGGATCATGGTGTGATCGACCCGCGCGATACCCGCAAGGTGCTCGCGTTTTGCCTCGAAACCGTGCTGGAGAGTCGTGGGCGCACACTCACGCCCAACAGCTTCGGCGTGGCGAGGATGTGATCATGACAACATTGCCCCATACCGATTCTGTCGAATGCGAATTCCATCAGGGCTGGCTGACCGTCTGGTTCAACCAACCCGAGCGCCGCAACCCACTCACTGACGCCGTCGTCGCCGACCTGCAGCGCATTTGCGATGCATTGCAGGAAGATCGCTCGATCAGAGGCATGACTCTCCGAGGCCGTGGTGGCTTTTTTTGTGCAGGCGGTGACCTCAAAGGATTCAAAACCATGGCGACCGCGTCCAATGACGAAGTGATCGCCATGAGTGAGACCATTGGGCGTCTGCTCCACACCCTCGACCGTTTGCCCATGGTGACTATTGCGGTCATCGAGGGCGCCGCGATGGCGGGGGGTTTGGGTGTTGCCTGCTGCTGTGATGTCACGATCGGCACTGCGGATGCCAAGTTTGCTTTCTCTGAAACGCGTATCGGTATCTCGCCCGCACAGATTGCTCGCTATGTGATGCAGAAGTGCGGCGAGTCCACAGGTCGGCGACTCATGCTGAGCGCAGCCCGCTTCGCAGGTGAGAAGGCGGCGGCTCTGGGTATTTTAGATGTGGTGGTGCCCAACGCGGACGAGCTTGAGGCTGCCCAAGCGCGGATTCGAGCCGATGTGTTGGCCTGTGCCCCCGGTGCGGTGGCGGCCACCAAAACACTGATCCGCACGCTACCCACACTGCCCGACGAGGAAAAGATGCGGTTTGCAGCCGAGAACTTTACCGCGTGTTTAAAGGGCGAGGAGGGTATGGAAGGTGTCGCGTCTTTCTTAGAGAAGCGCAAGCCAAACTGGCATCAGGAGGGCGAAGGATGAAAGCGATCCAGACAGTGCTGGTGGCCAATCGTGGTGAGATTGCGGTCCGAGTGATGCGCACCGCCAAGGCGATGGGGCTCAAAACCGTTGCCGTGTGCTCCGACGCCGATGCTAATGCCCTGCATGTGCGCACCGCCGATCTGGCGGTGCCGCTCGGCGGCAACACTGCCGCCGAGTCCTACTTGAATGGCGACGCCATCCTGGAGGCTGCGAGAGAGACAGGCACCGATGCGATACACCCGGGCTATGGCTTTTTATCCGAGAACACCACTTTTGCGGCGGCTTGTGCAGAGGCAGGCGTCATCTTTATAGGCCCGCCGGCTCACGCCGTGGAAGTAATGGGCGATAAAGCGCTCGCCAAACGCGCGATGCTTGAGGCCAAGGTGCCCTGTATCCCGGGTTATCAGGGCGAGGATCAGTCCGACGACGCGCTCTGTCGTGAGGCGGAAGCGATGGGCATGCCCGTCATGATCAAGGCTGCGGCAGGGGGCGGCGGCCGCGGTATGCGGCGTGTTGCAGACCCCGGTCAGCTAATGCAATCGATCGCGCTGGCGCGTTCTGAGGCCGAAGGCGCTTTCGGCAACGGTGACCTGATTTTGGAACGGGCAATCGAGGGTGCGCGGCACGTCGAGGTGCAGGTGTTTGCCGACACTCACAGCAATGTCATTCATCTGGGTGAACGTGATTGCTCGCTGCAGCGGCGTCACCAAAAGGTCGTTGAGGAATCCCCGTGCCCCATCATGACACCGGAGCTGCGCGAAGCGATGGGTACCGCTGCAGTAGAGGCGGCGCGGGCGGTGAATTATGTGGGCGCTGGCACGGTGGAGTTTCTGCTCGATGCCAGTGGCGACTTTTATTTTCTGGAGATGAATACCCGGCTGCAGGTCGAGCACCCGGTGACTGAGTGCGTCACGGGGTTTGACCTCGTGCAATGGCAGATCCGCGTGGCACAGGGTGAGCACTTGCCCGCCACGCAGGAAGATATCGATCTCTTTGGCCATGCGATTGAGGTCAGACTCTGCGCGGAGGATCCGGCGGAGGCGTTTTTACCGAGTGCTGGTCCTGTATCGTTGTTCAGCGTGCCGTCGAGGGAGGGTATTCGCGTGGATTCAGGGATCGAGACTGGCAACGCCATCTCGCCCTTTTATGATTCGATGGTCGCCAAGATCATTGCTTGGGGAGAAACCCGCGAAACGGCGAGACTGAAACTGCGCTCGGCCCTGCAGGCCACTGCGCTGGCGGGTGTCACCCACAACCGCGCGTTTTTATTGGAGTTGCTGGATCAGCCGACTTTTATCGAGGGTGGAGCGACCACCGATTACATCGATCAACGCTACCCCGAGGGTTTTGCGCCCTCGCAACCGGCGACAAGCACCTTGGCAGCGGGCATCGTGCTACAGCAGATTCTCGCAGCGGAGCAGCATTTCGCCAGCGCGCTGTCGGTGAATAAGGAGTTGCGAGGTTGGGTTTCGACCGGGCCCGTGACGAGGCGACATCACTTCGAGGTGGGGGACGCCACGTTCACCGCAGACATCACTTCAAATAGCGAAGAGCACTTCACGGTGACGCTGATGGAGGTGTCGCACAGTGTCACATTGCAAGTGCTTGATACAGACAGCGTCACGTTCTTACTAGATGGTCAGCGCGTGGTGCTGGGATATCACCAGAATGATGCCGCTGCACTGATGCTGGCGACGGATCAGTCGGAAGTGACACTGATTAACACCGATCTCATTCCCCCAGAGTCGGCAGAGGACGCGCAAGGCGGTAAGGTTCAGGCCCCGATGCATGGTCAGCTCGTCACGCTGTTAGTAGAGGCTGATCAATCGGTTGAAAAAGACCAGCGACTGGCGGTGTTTGAGGCCATGAAAATGCAGCATGAAATTCTGGCACCGGTGTCCGGTGTGGTGCAGCAATTGAATGGGCAGGTTGGTCAGCAGATGGCGGCGGGAGATGTCATCATGTTGATTGAAGAGGCTGAGAGCGAGTAAGCCTGGCGTCAGCCAGTCAGGGCGCAGGTCTCACGTAAACGATTTCAGGAGTCATCATGCAACAGGCGAGTGATTTTCTTGCGGAGTCAGAAGCATTGGAGCAGCTCATCGCGCCGCTGCAGGCGAATGATTTTGCTCATCCCACAGGATTTAAGTCCTGGACCTTTGAGACGATCATGCGCCATCTGCATTTCTGGAACTATATGGCGAACCTTGCGCTCACGGCGCCCGATGACTTTCAGGCAGAACTTAAGCCCGCGGCAGAGGCCATGATGGCGGGTAAAACCCTGCCAGATATCGAGCTCGTAAAATTTCCAGAGGGGGGACTCGAGTTGGTGTCTCTGTGGCAAGCCGGATTTCGCGAGGTGGCCGCTGCATACCAACAGGCTGACCCTTCAGACCGCGTCTCCTGGGTTGGTCCCAGCATGAGTGCGCGCTCATCGATTACCGCACGGCAGATGGAGACCTGGGCACACGGCCAGGCAATCGCTGATGAGCTTGGTGTTGAGCGCAGCGAAGACGACCGCATCCGCAACATTGTGGTTTTGGGGGTGAATACCTTTGGCTGGTCTTTCGCGGTGCGGGGTATGGAAGTACCCGAGGAGCCGCCTGCATTGCGCTTGACCTCGCCGTCTGGTGAGTCATGGGAGTATGGCAACCTCGATAGTGATCAGGTTATTCGTGGCATGGCACATGAGTTTGCTCAGGTGGTGACTCAGACCCGCAATATCGGCGATACCCAATTAATGTGTGAGGGCGACACGGCCGAGCTCTGGATGCGCAACGCGCAGTGCTTTGCAGGTGCAGCAGCGGAGCCGCCCGCGCCGGGTGTGCGGCGCACCAAATCTCCAGCCTGAGCGAGAACCGCTTGTTTTGCTACTCGCTACTGCTCGTCCAAGTGGGCTGATAAGGCAAAAAGTGCAATGTGAGTTGAGATATTACGAGGCCGCCAACCGCGATGAGCGCGGAGCGATACTCGCAACGCCACGATCTGGTCACAGATTAGAATCGATACGATTCATCATTCTACGGTGCCCCAGCCAGAAGAGCTCCGCGTCTGAGTAACCGGTGATGCGATCCAGCTCCTGACAGTCCCGGATCTGTAAAAAAGTCGGCGTGCCGATGACCTCCGCCGAGGCGCATTCGACCAGCTGATGCCGGTTTGCTTGCCAGTCGTCGATCAACACCCGTTCCAGCGGTAGCGTGCGGGATTCGTCAGTCTTGCTGTAGATCGGACCCACCTCATGATCAAACTGTCGGCAGGCACCGCATTGGGGACTGTAAATGTAGATCAGAACAGCCGAGTCGCTTCGGGCCGTTGTATCGGCAGAGGCGCCTGGGGGCAAGGTGGTCGCGCTGGCAACTAGTCCCGCCAAGACGAGCAGAAGGGCTGCGACTCTCATCAGAGCTTGATGTAACCCCATCCCTCGCGTGCCTGCAGCCTTCCCAGTGCGGCGACCCCAGAGGGGACGGTTTCCACGCCAAAAGCGAGGCTGTCCTCGGTCAGGTTGTAGTAATTGAGTGTCGCCTCGCAGGCAAAAATGCGGATTCCCGACGCCATCAATTGCTCCATTTGCGCGCTGTACTGACCGCCATTGACGTCTTTAGCACCCTCCAGAGCCGGTTTGACACCATTGCCAATCAGGATGACACGCGTCTCGATATCCGGGTTAAAGGAATGGTGGCGCGCTACCTGAGCGAGCATACGGTTCATGCTGGTATCGGAATCCAAATGGAACACCACTCCCGGCGCCTCGGCATCAGCACTGTGGATCGCGGAGGACAGCGTCAGGCAAGCGAGCAAGGCCAGCATAAGTAAACGGGTCATGGGTCTGTCTCTCCTCTCAAGGAAGGGCGCTGATACACGCTGCCCTCTTTTATACGGCGCTACTTTTTATGCCACTGTTTTTAATATCACCCAGGTTTCTGGTGCTCGTTTTTATGTTCCCTCGGCATCGCGCGGTACGCGTTAATTCTATGAGCCTACGGCATCACAGGTACGCTACACTCTGGTGGTGTTTTCGTTATCAAGGGCACCTTACGATCTGGCGCTCCGCTTGGCAAAATGCAAGCGCGACACTTGATACTTTGCCAAAGGCATATGAGAATTAAGTTATATGTTTATATCAAAAAAGAATAACAGGCATGAGGCACTTCACGCGCGCTGAACGGAGCGGGTGAACACAGGTAACTGCCGGGGGAGGACAAGGATGGCATCAGACGCAGAGCAGGGTCAGCTACAACCTGCGCCTGAATCCTTTTTGTCCAAAGATCTCGTCGAGGACATTTCTAGGGACGGCATCAACCCGGCGCGTCGCTCGCTACTGCGAGGTGCTTTCGCAGCCGCGGCATCGATGGCGGCCGCTCGTTCCAATGCCTGATCGGCCATTACCGTGATGAAGGCATTGGTTATCTCGTTGTGGCGTTCGATGTTGGCGAGGCAGGCCTCAGTGTTGGCGACGGCATTTTTCATTGGGGACATCTCAAACATCGGAAAATTCAACACCAGCAAGTCGCACTGCTTCAGCAATTCCAGTTCTGCAGCAATGTCCGCTGGCAAGGTATTGGTTTTCTGGGCATGCCGCTGCTCAAGGGCATACACCAGGTAATCTGGATTGCTGCGCTCTGCAAAATCGGTTGCACTGGCCACAGGGTTGAACTGCTTGGCGTACAGATCCGACACAGTCACCGTGTGGCCCTGCGCTTCGAAACGACTTTGCATGCGATGCACCATCGCCGTACAAAAAGACTGGGGTTCGGGATGGGCGTGGACAATCAGGACATTCATGGCAGCGCCTTTCAAAAAGTGATCAGCCATGCTACCAAAAGAAAAGGGGCCACCACATGACCGGCGACCCCTTTTTGTTCAAACCACTTCGCGGTTAAATCACACCGTAAGCCAGCATCGCATCCGCCACCTTCACAAAGCCGCCCACATTGGCGCCCTTCAGATAATCAATATGACCATCGTCTTCTGCCCCGTACTTCACGCAACGCTTGTGGATGTCACTCATGATGGCTCGCAGACGCTGGTTCAACTCGTCGCGTGACCAAGACAGGCGCATGCTGTTCTGGGTCATTTCCAAACCTGACACCGCAACCCCTCCG
>CAJXDE010000007.1 GCA_913052635.1 uncultured Halieaceae bacterium | reverse complement strand
CGCCCTCGGTGCGCTCACCCGCTATGAGTGGCAGCTCGCCGGTCAGGCTCTTCAGTAGCGTGGTTTTACCCGCGCCGTTTTTACCCAAGAGCCCGATACGATCCCCCGGGCTGAGTGACACTGATACTTTTGATAGCACTCTGTGCTCACCGTGCCCTAGTGCACTATCGCTGAGCGTCAGCAGCGGGTCGCTCACCTTACCCGGAGGTGGAAAATTAAAGCTAAACGGCGAGTCGATGTGCGCCTGCGCCACCTTCTGCATGCGCTCAAGTTCTTTGAGTCGCGACTGCGCCTGGCGCGCCTTGGTGGCCTTGGCACGGAACCGGCGCACAAAATCCTCAATATCGGCGATGCGCCGCTGCTGCTTCTCGTACTGCGCCTGTTGCTGGGCCATCTGCTCGGCGCGCTGGCGCTCATAGTCAGAGTAGCCACCCCGGTAGGCCGTAAGGGCTTGCCGCGCGATCTCCAGCGTGCGCTCGCAGGTGGCATCGATAAAGTCGCGGTCGTGAGAGATCATGAGCAGCGTGCCGCGATACGACTTCAGCCAGGTTTGCAGCCAGAGCGTCGTATCGAGATCCAAGTGGTTGGTGGGCTCATCGAGTAGCATCAAATCCGAGGGTGCCATCAAGGCACGCGCTAAGTTGAGCCGAATCCGCCAGCCACCCGAGAACGCCGACATGGGCGCGTCCATCTTCTCGCCCTGAAATCCAAGCCCTAACAGGAGCTGCTCGGCACGCCGCTCGGCGCTGTAGCCATCGAGTTCTTCTATGCGCTGGTGCAGCATCGCCGATTGCTCATAGTCGCCCGCCGCATCGGCACTGGTCAGATCCTGCAGTGTTTGGAACAGCGCGGCGTCCCCTGCGATCACATAGTCTCGCGCGGTCAGTGGGCTGGTTTCGGTTTCTTGCGCCATGTGAGAGATGCGCAGACCCTTCAGGCCACGGATATCGCCGGCATCCGCTTGTAGCGCTCCAAGTAGCAGGGCAAACAGGCTCGATTTACCACAGCCATTGCCGCCGATGAGGGCGATCTTTTGGCCGGGCTGTAGCGTGGTAGAAGCACCCGAGAACAGGAGTTTCTGACCCCTGCGCAGTGCAATGTCTTCGAGAATAATCACGCGCTTGTCTTCACCCTCAGCCCTGACTCTGCCCTGGCGCTAGACCTGTTGCTGACGCTGAATGCGCCACAGTTCAGCGTATCGGCCATTGGCTTCCAACAAGTCGTGATGGGCACCCTCTTCCACCACCGCGCCATGCTCAATGACCACAATGCGATCGGCATCCACCACTGTCGAGAGTCGGTGGGCAATAACCAATGCGGTGTGTCGGCCTGCGAGGGCTCTAAAGGCGCTCATCACCGCCTGCTCAGAGTGGCTATCGAGGCTGGAGGTGGCCTCGTCAAAGACCAAAATGGGGGCGTCTTTCAGCACCGCCCGGGCAATTGATACCCGCTGGCGCTCGCCGCCCGAGAGCTTGAGACCGCGCTCCCCCACGATGCTCTCCAGCCCGTCTGGTAACCGCTCAATCACGTCCCCCAGATAAGCGGCCTCAATGGCCTGCGCCACTTCTTCATCAGTCGCACTGGGTCGGCCATAGCGAATGTTTTCGCGGAGCGAATCGTTAAAGAGCACGCAGTCCTGGGGCACGACGGCAATGGCGCGCCGCACCGAATCCAAACTCACGAAGCGAATATCAGTCCCATCGATTTCAACGGCGCCCTCGGTAGGATCATAAAACCGAAACAGCAGTTTGCTGAGGGTCGACTTACCCGCCCCGCTGGCGCCCACCAACGCCACCGTCTCGCCCCCGGCGATAGTCATGTTGAACTGTTTGAGCACCGGGTTACCTGGTGCATAGGCGAACCCCACGTCAGCGAAGCAGATTCGGCCCGTGGTCACCGTGAGGGCTTTATCGGCGGGCGCAGGCGCCAGCGAGGGGGCTTCTTCGAGCACGCCAAACAGCCTTTCGATGTTGGCCATCGCGCCTTTAATCTCGCGATACACAAAGCCAAGAAAACCCAGCGGCATAAAGAGCTGGAGCATGAACTGATTGACCAGAATAAAGTCACCAAGGGTCATGGTGCCGTTGTTCACCGACACCGCGGCCATGCCGAGCATTAACGTTTGGCTGGCGGCAATAATGAGCGCCTGGCCACCGTTTAGGGCAAACAGCGACAAGCGGTTTTTGCGCCGCGCCTGCTCCCACAAGTCGAGCGAAGCGTCGTAGCGCTCCGCCTCGAAGGTCTCGTTATTAAAGTATTTCACCGTCTCGTAGTTCAGCAGGCTGTCGACCGCACGGGTGTTGCTCTCTGAATCAGCAGCGTTCACCTCGCGCACGTACTGAGTTCGCCAGCGTGTGGCCCGAAACGAGAAGCTACCGTACAAGAACACCGACACCACAATCACCCCGGCATATTCGGCGCCGTAGTTAATGAGCAGCAAGATCGCCACCATCGCAATTTCAAAGAGGGTCGGCGCAATATTGAAAATAAAGAACCGCAGCAAAAAGCTGATGCCGTTGGTGCCGCGCTCGATATCCCGCGCTAGTCCTCCGGTGCGCCGGTTCAGGTGGTAGTCGATGTCGAGGCTGTGCACGTGGCGAAAGGTTTGCAGGCCAATGCTGTGCATGGCTTTTTCGGTCACGCGGCCAAAGAGCGTATCCCTGAGCTCACCAAAGAGCGTGTTGCTCAAGCGCGCCGCGCCATAGGCCACCACCAATAGCAGGACCGCCTGCAACGCCAGCTGGTCGGCATTGGTATCGAGCCCGTCGACTAGGGCTTTCAGCAAAAAAGGAATGCACAGTAAGCCCGCCTTGGCAGCGAGCAGACACAAAAACGCGAGCCCTACCCGCCGGCGATTCTCGCCCAATATGGGCGAGAGTCGCTCCCACAGCTTGCGGAGTAGCAAATAGCTGCTCGTAGGGCTGTCTTCTGAGAACTGATGGCCTCGCATACCGCTCCATGCCACGGGTGGGTGGTGTATTCAGGGTTGTCTTACCCACGGGTTGGGCAGAACCGGCGCGCATTATCGCCGACTGACCGCGTCGTGTGGGGACTGCACGGCTTATTTCTTGCGCAGCACTCACCGTCGGCAAAGGCAGAGTTGTGTCAGCACCCTGGGATGGCGATACCATAGGGTCATGGCCCTACCCGACTACAACTATCTTTACGACCACGCCTGCGAGCGTAAGGGCGGTGAAAAAGCCCTCAAGGCGTTGCTGCCCAAAACCAAGAGCACGGCGCAGCTCAAAAAACTCGGATCGGATCGTTACCTCGCTGAATTTACGCGCAAGATCTTTCAGTCGGGCTTTGTGTGGCGCGTGGTCGATAAAAAGTGGCCGCAGTTCGAAGAGGTGTTCTGGGAGTTCGACGTGGAGCGGCTATTGATGATGCCCGACGATATGTTGGAGCGTAAGGCTAAGGACCCGGCCATCATCCGCAACTTCAGCAAGGTTAAAACCGTGCGCGAGAACGCCATGATGATCGACGACACCGAGCGGCGTGAGCAGCAATCCTTTGGCGCGTTCATAGCCGGCTGGCCAACCGACGATGTGGTGGGCCTCTGGCTTTATTTGAAAAAGCACGGCAGCCGCCTCGGCGGCAATACGGGACCCTTTGCGCTTCGCACGATTGGCGTGGATACCTTTTTGTTCACGCAGGACGTGGAGGGCTTTTTGCGCAGCCACGGCATTGTCGATGGCGGTCGCACCAGCCAGCGCGCGCTCAAAGTCGCACAGACCTACTTCAATGACCTTCGGGAGCAAAGCGGCAAGTCGCTGGCCGAGCTCAGCCGCATCATCTCTTTTTGTCACGGGCAGAATCGGGTCCAGTAAACTATCGCCCATGGAAACTTCAGCAATCATTCTGCGCGGCCTCGCCGTCACCGCCTTCACGCTGTTCCTTGCCGCCTGCACCGAGACCACCCCTTCTCCCAGCGCCACTGAGCAGCTGGCCGATGAGTACCTCGAGGCATGGATGCAAGAAGACGCCCTCATGGGTACCTACTACGCCATTGAGGGCTCACGCCACGACGAGCTGCCCGATAACTCACTGGCAGGGCTCGCCGCTTGGCAGGAAAAAGAAGATGCGTGGCTGGCGCGCCTAGAGAGCATCCCCACCCCCACCGAGATCGGTAGCCGCGACTGGGTGACCTATGGACTTTTAAAAGAACAGCTCGAAAGCGCGGTCAGCACCCGCATCTGTCGCGATGAGCTGTGGGCCGCGAGCACCACCACCAGCTGGCACACATGGATCCCGTTTGTGTTTGACATTCAGCCACTGGAAACCCCCGAGCTCCGGGCGCAGGCACTGACGCGCTTCGCGGCCATGGACACCTATATCGATAACGAGATCGACAACCTGCGCGAGGGCCTGCGGCTCGGCTATAGCGCCCCGAGGGTCACCGTAGAGGCGGTGCCTGCTCAGGTGCGATCACTGATTGGCCCCGACAGCATCTTCCTGGGCCCCGCACTGCGCAGCGATGATGCCGCCTTTAGCGAGGCTGCAGAACAGATTTATAACGAGGAAATTGCGCCCGCGTTGAACCGCTTCGCAGACTTCATCGAGACCGAATACCTCATCAAGGCCCGCGAGACATTGGCGGTCTCGGGCAACCCCAACGGTGAGGCCTGCTACCCCGCATTGGTGCGCGGCTTTGTCACCGTCGGCGTGCCCGCTGACGAGATCCATGCCGTGGGTCTCGAACAGATCGCCAAAATACGTGAAGAAATTCAAATCACGCTGGATGAGCACTTTGGCGGCGGCGACGTGTCGGCGTTTCTGCGCCGCGTGAACGAAGACCCGGCCTTTACCTTTGATACCGAAGAGGCCGTGCTTCAGTACTCCACCGATGCCCTCGATGCCGTGAAAGCCGCCATGCCCAAAGCCTTTGGCGTGCTACCCAAAGCCGACGTGCTCGTTAAACCCTACCCCGAGTTTGCCGAGAGTGGCTCGGGCGAGTACCACTCGTCATCAGAAGACGGCACCCGGCCGGGCATTTTCTATATCGCGGTGGCCGACCCCACCGGCCGCTCAATCTCAAACCAGCTGGCCACGCTGCACCACGAGACCTTCCCCGGACACCACCTGCAGGGCGCCATTGCGCTGGAGCTCGGCGACCAACAGCACCCGCTGGCGCGCTATTTGTGGAACTCGGGCTATGGCGAGGGCTGGGCACTTTATTCAGAGCGCCTCGCCGATGAACTGGGGCTCTACCCCACCCCACTGGATCGCATCGGGCTCTACTCGGACCAGATCGCACGCGCATCTCGCCTGGTCATGGATAGCGGCCTGCATACGCTGGGCTGGACCCGGCAACAGACCGTCGACTACATGATGGCCAACTCGGGTTGGGCACCGGTCGATATCCAGAACGAGATCGACCGCTACATCTCCTGGCCCGCACAGGCCACCTCTTACATGCTCGGCATGATCGAGATCCGCCGGCTGCGCACGCTGGCCGAGGAGACGTTAGGGGACAACTTTGACCTGCGTGGCTTCCATGACCGGGTGGTCGGCATGGGGAGTATCACGCTGCCCATGCTCGAGGAGTCGATCGAGGCATGGATCGCGGAGCAGCAGGCCGGCGGCTAATTCGTATCGAGCAGCATCGGCTGGCTGCGCGGCGGGCGCAACCACAGCTGCCCCAGCTGCCGAAATGACCGGGCCTGGAAAGAATCCTTGAACAATCGCGCCCACTCGGCGAAGGCAATTCGCAGCGGGTTGTAGGTGTTGATATTGGTCAGCAGCCCGTAGCGAACCGGCGCCACCTCGGGCTCGAAGGTGCCAAACAGCCGGTCCCACACAATGAACACGTTGCCGTAGTTACGATCGACATACTCGGGGTTCGAGCCATGGTGCGCGCGATGGTGGGAGGGCGTTACCAACAGCCACTCCAGAGGCCCCCACAGCTTCCTCACCACCTCGGTATGAGTCCAGAAACCGTAAATTGTCGCGACCGCGCCTGCACTGGCTACCAGCAGTGGGTGAAAACCCAACAGCGGCAGCGGCCAGTAAAACAGCGCCCGGGTAAAGGGGCCGGTGGGCGACTGCCTGAGTGCGGTGCCCAAATTCATGTGCTCGCTCGAGTGATGCACGACGTGCGCACACCACATAAAGCGCACCCGGTGTTGGGCCCGGTGATACCAATAAAAAACAAAGTCGATCACTACAAAAGTAAGCGCCCAGCCCCACACCGTGTTGGGCACGTCAAAGACACGATACTGATAGAGGAAAAAGTGCAGGCTGATGAGCGCGCCGCCGGTACCAAGGCGCACAACGCTGTTGATGCCCAGCTGCGACATCGAACCAGCAAAGTCTTTGAGCGCGTACACCCCGCCGCCCTGAAGCGAGGTGAAGACCACCTCTGCCACGATCAGAAACGCAAAGACAGGCAGCGCCATGAAGATGAGATCCATGACGGGAGTGTAACGAAGTTCCAGAGACAGTTTAGGTAGGCGTATTAATGATTTTTAGGCGGCCGCGCTGTTGTGCCGCTGGGTTGGCGAAAGCGCTAATTTTTAAAACGCTTCCAGGTGCCACCGTACTGGTAGCTGTCGGGGCGCTCCGCCTTCAGGCGCTCGGTGCAGCGCCGACAGTAAAACTTCCAGTTCTTGAGCCGATTGGACCGGCACCGATACAAGGTCGGCGTCTGGGCCGAGCAGGAGTCACAGGTTTTGGTTCTTTCTCGCACAGCTACAGCACTATCGGACTTGGGGAATGAGCGGTTCAGATCTCAGCTATCAGTGAGCGGCGCAATGGTAACGTATGAAGCCAGGAGCGCGGCAATAGCCCTATCCATATCGGCTTCAGATTCAAAGTCCTCCCCAGCCATACCAAAAAGGGCCATGAACATGGGCATACCCTCTGCCGACTTAACGAAGCTGAACGCTGACTCTGCTTTGTAGAGAGCGTCCCAGTAATGACGCACTCGCGACCAAAACGCGCCCGTATCCTGCCAATACTCGTCACCAGCGCTAAAGTCATAGTCGAGGAGACGATCATAGCGGGACAGTCCGGCTTCCCGCGCCAGATAAGGCTGCGAGCTCGAAGGTCGATTCTTCTCATCCAACACCAGCTTCAAGGCATCCTCTTCCTGTGTCCATCCTGCTGGCGTAATGGTGATGCGATGCGAGCCATAGAGGGCTTGGTAGTCATCGCGGACACTGAACTCGCGCCTCGGAAGCGGCCTGCGCCGGTCATCTGATTGCCAGTACGACACACCCGGTGCGTGAATCCAGCGCCCTATCGCTTCGTACCGCGGGGAATCGTCCACCTGATAGACCGTCTGGGTCCAGGCGCTCTCGCGGCTGGATTGGTCCAGTGCTCGGCGAAGAAAGGCGCCACGGCCTTGAAAGGCGTGTACCTCTGCATCTTCGTACTGCCAATCTTGACGCCAGTGCTTGACCACCATGGCGTCAGACTCGAACCCGTCTTCGTCCACAAAGTGCATGACGATGATGTGCTGCAAACTGACAAACTCAGGCTCATTGGCCACTACGTAAACGCGCTCGGTGCCCCAGCTCTGATAGGGTGCTCTGGGTTGATAGCCCTCGGTAAAGCCCACCGTCTCGATAAAATCGAAGCTGGTTCGGTAGTCGCCCGCCATCGCTAAAATCGCGCGTCGATCGCGCTCTTTGACGTCGAGGTTTGGAGCCTGCAGATTGGAAAACGCCTCTGACGTGCGGCGATCTAACTGAACTTCGGGCCCTGAGGTTGTGCCGCCGCGCGGCTTCATGGTGCCTGATTCAGTGAACATCCAAGAGAAAGTGTACTGCCGTGGGGCCACCTCTTCGTCTAGCGGAGTCTGCTGATCAGCCCTCGACAATGCAGCGGCCTGAATCACGCTCACTGCAATTAATCCGGCGAATACTTTCAGAGTGTGCTTTCTGTTCATGGAGTCAAAAATCCGATAAGCGGCTACTGTAGAGCTGCAACGCTAGTGCATGTGATACGCCAAAAAAATCAGGTCGTATTGCTAGGCGACCACAATTTCCCAGCCTCAATGCGCCACGGAATCCGGGCTGTGAATGTAGCGAGCCATCGCCAGCTGTGCGGCAGCGGGCACTTGTTGCGGAATCTCATTCAGTGTCAGGAGATGACCACAGGCTTGCATCGCTTCGCGTCGCAGGCTCTCACTTTGCATCACTCGTGAGAGCGTATGGGCCGTCGACGTGACCACCTCTGTCGCTAGGTCGAAGTCGCTGCGCTGTTTCAGGCACAAGTGCAGTACCGAAGTGGTATCTGCCAACACACTGATAGCGTCTGTCGTCACCTCGTGCTCGCGGAAAAACAGCTTGCCTGCCACAAAAGCTTTTACCAACTGCGGCTCGGCATCATCGAGCCGGCAAACCTTGACCAACTCGATCCCTGATCGAAGGCAACCTAGCCACACTCTCGCGTTAAACAAGCCGCACCCGCACATAGCGCTCCAGTGCTTATCGCAAAAGCAACCTGCGTTGCCCACGTCGGCCTGCTCGCTCACCCGAAAAACGCCCCAACTCCGCTAACCAGTATGATGACTGGCACCGCCGATGCGGTTGAGGCGAGCAGTAAGTAACCGACCCCCCTCCAGAACTTTTCTATGTCGTACATCATTTGCCCCCGCAATGACTCATCCAAATTGATCTATAACGCATCCGCGTACTCAGATAAGTAACTGGCAACTCCCCATGGTGTCGTCACCATGCCGGCGTCACCTTTGTTCCAGCCCGCCGGACACACTTGACCGTGCGACTCAAAAAACTGCAGTGCGTCTACAATTCTGATGACCTCGTCTACGCTGCGCCCCAGGGGCTCATCGTTCACAACCTGGTGCCGAACAATGCCCTGCTGATCGATAACAAATGTCGCTCGCATCGCGACACCGGCTGGGTAATACGAATTCCCAGGCTCGGACAAAACCCCGTAGGCGGACGTGATTTCACGCGTCATGTCCGCAACCATCGGGAATGGCACGGCACCCACCCCGCCTTGCTCTACCGGTGTGTTGCGCCAGGCACTGTGGGTGAAGTGTGAATCCGTACTAATCGCTACGACCTCACAGCCGAGAGCGGTAAGCGCCTCGGTTCGGTGGGCAAACGCGATGATCTCCGACGGGCAAACGAAGGTGAAATCAAGTGGGTAAAAAAATACCGCAGCGTACTTTTTGGCAATGAATTTGCTGAAATCGAAGTCATCCACGACCTCCCCGTTGGCCAGCACTGCCTGAGATATAAAACCCGGGGCTTCTTTCCCAACCAAAATACTCATCACTTGATCCTTCTCGATCCTCTAGTGGATTGCAGGGCACGTCATAAGCCCTAGGGCCATTGCACAAGGCACTGACACCCCATCGCCTGAATACCTTATTGCGAATGAGAATGATTATCAATAGTATATAAGAAATAATTTGGCAGGTGCTCAGATGACACGACCACTTCGACTGGCACAAAAAATCTACGCTGACAGGTCAAAGCTGACCGCCAGTGACCTACTGAACAAAGAGGACTTCGAGCGCGAGCGCGCCAACCTGCTCCAGCTCGCAAGACAACATCGCAGCCAGCGACGGGTGCGCCTGAACCCCAGTCTCAGTCTAATTTTTGAGACTCGATTCACCGCCTGGCTGCAAATTCAGGAAGAGCTGCGCTGGCTCACCCGCCCCTCTCACGAGGACATGGAGGAGGTTCTTAATCGCTGTAATCTGCTGGTGCGCCGGCCTGACGAACTTGCAGCAACATTATTTGTCGACGGCGAAGATAATCCAGCGTCTCGCTACTGGATAGAATGCGTCGCCGCCAGCGCCTTTAGCGTCGCGCTCCGCCTCTCGGGTAGAGTGCTGCGCGGATGCTCAGAAGAATCATCGGGTGGCGTGCTGGCAGCTGTTCACACTTTTATCTTCCAACCCACCGCCCGCTGCGGGCCTGCTACCGAAATCATCTGGGGGGATAGCACCGAACAACATACGACACCGGTATCTGCGATGACACGTCACGCGCTAGCCCAGGATTTGAATCCAGCAAGCAACCGCAATTGTTTCGTATCGCCGACAGCGGTAAGAGGAGCGGCAACTGGATTATCAGTTGCAACCGCCGGCATCAGCCCGCCTGGTCTGGCGCTTCCCAAGTATCCGCCGCTGCGGGTAGTCATGGCGCCTGAGCCGGAAACGGGCGGAGACAGCCCCTAAAAGAAACAGGACAATATCGCTGTTAGCCCCAGAGGTGACTGTGGGGAGGCTGAATGCAGCCACGGTCGATCTCTAAAGACGGCTCGACATCAGACTGCTGCCACATCGGTCCGTCGAGATCGACGAAATCGGCACCCTGCGCTGCTACCAAAGCTGGCGCCATTGCCAGTGATGAGCCGAGCATGTTGCCAACCATGATCAACTTCTTATTCTGCTGACACCACTCCCGTATCACCAACGCGTCGGTTAGGCCGCCGCATTTATCGAGCTTAATGTTGATCGCATCATACCGATCCGCCACCGCTTCAAGATCGGCACTGCTTTGGCAGGATTCATCGGCACAAAGCGGGACTGGGTAACGCAGTTTTTCAAGCGCGCCATCTTCTCCAAGCGGCAAAGGCTGCTCGAGCAGCGCCACTTTGAACCGCGCCAAAGTGTCGCCCGACGCCATCACCAACTCTGGCGTCCAACTGCCGTTGGCATCAATGACCAGTTGCGCATCGGGGCGCGCCTCGCGAACAGCCTGTAAACAATCAAGTGGCGCCTGCGCATTTAATTTGAGTTTGAGTCGCTTCAGATCGGGCACTTCATGAGCTCGTCGCGCCATGGCGTTGGGATCATCAAGTGACAACGTAAACAACGTGTTCAGTGGCGTCAGAGTGATACCTGTCAACGCGCTGATCCCGCCTGCGGCCTGTTTGGCCTGTAAATCCCACAGCGCGCAGTCGAGACCGTTGCGGCTACCGCCGGGCGGTAGCAAGGTGTGCACTACCTCTCGGTCTAACTGCTCGATCGCGAGGGGATCTAGCGCTGAAAGCTCAGCCTGCAGGCGTTCAACAGTCTCACCAAAGTAGTCCACGCCCATGGTTTCAGCTCGGCCCTCGAGGCCTTCGTGTTCGAGCATCACGTGCAACACATCAATGTGGTTCACGGTCTCTCCCGCCGTGACAAAAGGCGCGACCATGTCCCAGCGCTGCGGCGTCAGGGTGAGTTTCATCGTATCGTCACTTCAACAATTGCCCCGATGCGCAAACCCTCTGCCGCGATCTCAGGCGCTACACTAGGGGGCCCACTAGGGCAGCGCATCGAGGATGGAGTCAAGCGCATGGCGCATGGGGTCGACACAAGGTAGACCCGTCATAGTGCTGGTGTCTCTGCAGGCTCTCAGCGCTTCGTCATCAGTGAGGCCTTGGGTATTCAGGCTAATGCCGACAATACTCGATGCCCTGCTGGTGACCCGGGCGGCCTGTTCATACTGAGCGACACACTCGCGCAAATCAGGCACGGGGTAGTCCTCGTACTCGTCGATCACCGTTCGACCCGCCCCGTGACACAGCACCATGGCATCGGGCTGGCTACCATGAAGTAACCCAAGGGTGACTGCAGCGTACGCCGGGTGAAACAAAGACCCCTGCCCTTCAATGACATCCCAGTGATCAGTTGCGGCATCGGGTGTGAGCGTTTCCGCGGCGCCCGAGAGAAAATCCGATACCACCGCATCCATCGGGATGCCCCTGCCCGCGATCAAAATGCCGGTCTGGCCCGTGGCTCTGAACGTCGCGGCGATCCCCCGGTCCTCCAATGCTTTGTGAAGTGAGAGCGCAGAATATTTTTTACCTACGCAGCAATCAGTGCCCACCGTTAACAGTCGCTTGCCTGACCGTCGCCGCCCTGTGGCGATCGAGATCGATGCAGGTGGCACCCGAATATCAATGAGTTGCTGCCCTGACGCGGCAGCGGCTTTAACGAACTCTGACTCTTCACTCAACTTGCGATGCAAACCGCTGACCAAAGAGAGTCCCGACCTAATTCCCTCAGCCAGCACAGACACCCACTCAGCCTTGAGCGCACCACCCGAGGGCGCTACCCCAATCACCACGCTATTAGCCCCTGCCGCGACGGCCTCTCTGAAACTCATGTCGGGTAAACCCAGATCCACTGCGCAACCGGGCAATCGGTACTGGCCCACACAACCCTCGGGCCGCCAGTCGCGAAGACCCATTGCCGTTTTAGCGTCCAGAGGGTTACTGACATCCCCCAGAAACAGCAGACAAGGCGCGGGGATTTCGATCACGGCTGTGCGCTGGCACGGCGAATCACGCGGCCGGGAAAGGCCTGACTCACCGCGCCCTCATGCAACACTCGCTGCCCCGCCACCCACACGCTGTGGATGCCCTCGGAGGGCGCAAAGGGTTCGCTGGTGGTGGCGCGATCCGTCACCGTGTCGGGGTTCAAGAGCACCAAGTCGGCGATCATGCCCGGCGCAATCACGCCACGTTCGCCAAACCCCATGTGCTGGGCTGGTAACGCTGTCATGCGATGTATCGCACTCTCCAAGCTGAGTACGCTTTGCTCGCGCACATACCGCGCCAGCACGCGGGGGAAACTGCCCGCGCCGCGGGGGTGGCGGTCACGCAAACTGCCGTCGGTGCAAATATTGGTGTGGGGCCAGGCGATAAAGGCCGCAACGTCGTCATCGCGCATGCTGGTACCAATCATCATGTCACCCATCTCACCAGTCGCGGCCTCATGCCCGATCGACATCTGGGCGAGCACAGAGAAAGCCTCTGCCGGACTCTGTTTGCGAGCGGCGGCAATCTCGGTGAGCGTCATGCCCACATAATCAGGCTCAGCGGGAAAGTGCGTAAAGATAATGCCGTCGGGCGGCGCCAGCTCCGCCATGACAAAGTCTATAGCCGCCAGGTCCAACGGGTCGCGTTTTGGCAGCAACACCATCATATGGGATTGCCAGTAGGTGTAGGGGTAGATATCGGCGGTGAGGTCGATCCCCTCTTCTCGCGCAGCATTGAGCCGCTGAATAATCCAAGGAGCGCGACCCCATTGCGAGGCCATTGCCAACTTGAGATGTGATATCTGCACCGGCATGCCCGTCAGGCGACCAATCTCAATAATTTCCTCCAGCGCATCATCGAACCACCGATCCTCGCTTCTGATGTGACTGATATAGCGGCCTCCCGCATCCGCGGTCAGTTGTGCGAGTTGCACCACTTCGCGGATCTCGCTGTGAATGCCCGGTTCATATTCCAATCCGGTGGAAAGCCCCACCGCGCCCGCCGCGAGCTCTTGCTCGAGCAGCGCAGACATCGCGCTCATTTCTTCATTGCTTGCAGGACGCTTGAAGTCCGCGCCCATGACCTCGTCACGCAGGGTGTTGTGGCCGGCGTAGGCGGCAACATTGATTTTGGCCGGTGCGGCCTCGAGCGCAGCATAGAAACTTGCCAGTGGATAAGGAGAATCCCCATCCTGACCGACCACTGCTGTGGTGATGCCTTGGGTGATTTTGGCCAGTGCGTCGCGCTCGGCGAGAATCAACCGGTCTGAATGGCTATGGGTATCGATAAAGCCCGGTGCCAGCACCAGCCCGTTGGCATCGATGATGTGGTCCGCGTCACCTGCCGCCAAATCGCCCAACGCTACTATGCGGTCACCGCTGAGACGCACGGCACCCAGCGTCGCGGGCGACCCCGTGCCATCGATAATACGAGCGTTGGTAATAAGCGTATCGGCGAGTGCCCCTGACGCGGTGGTCAGCCACGTCACGACCATTGTCGTGATCAGAGCAATTGTGGCTCTGCTACTCACCCACTCATGGCCCAACTGGTCGCCCGGCTGAGGGGCGGTCAAAGCTTCCCTGACGGAAGTTGCTGGTATCAAACTCCATGGCATTCACCGGCGCTGAATGAGTGCCTTCATGCACGCACACGCGCTCGATAATGCGCCACTCATCGCCGCGCTTCTCATACTTGTCGAGGTAGCGCCCTACCCACGTGTCGAGCACCGGCTCAGCATCCTGAAAAAGATAGGTCACGTTGTAGATCTCGCCCGTCGCGTGATGCTCATCAATGAGCTCTATCGCGTGATTCAGAATGCAGTGATTAGTGCTACGCCAGGGCAGGTGCGCCTCCATGCACATCTCGCAGAACTCCCATGCATCACCTACAAATACACCGTGGTCATCAGTTGCGCCCTCCCAGTAGGCCGATTTCATCAACTCGACATCGAGGCGATCCACACCGCGGCAATAGCGCAATGCCGCATCGCGAATGCACTGCATATCGGAGAGCTGTTCTGCTGTATAGGGCATCGTTGCCTCCTAGCCCAGCTGGCGCTTGGGGTCGCTACCGTCCCAGTCGATCGAGGCCGCCGCCACCATATCAAAGAGCCCCTTGATGTCGTCTGAGTAAGTGAGAAGCTCCGTCATGTGCCCCAGCACCGGACTGGTGTCGACATAGGCAAAAGTCGCGCCACTGCCGGCTACTGTACCGGTCGCTGCCACCTCGTAGCCCTGCTCCACCAGACTCTCAATCTCTCCGTCGAGATCATCGGTCCAATAGCACAGGTGATGAAACGCCGTTTTCCCCTCGGGCACCGTATCGCGGTATATATTGGCCTGCTCACCGGTGGGCTCAATGAGCTCAATTTGCATGTCGCCTGCCTGCGCGAGGGCAATCTTCATCGAGATCGGACTGGGACTACCCCGGTAGGTGCTGTCCTGAAACAGATCCGGGGTGTATTCCACAAAAAAGAAGGGGCCAACGCCCACCTTCAGCCACGCGTCCACTGCCGCGTCGAGGTCATCGACCACCCACGCGCTCTGCATTGCATGTCCGTTCGCAAACTGTTTCATTTAAGCCTCACTTTTATTGTTTATGACTGATGCCCATAGCCCCCAGCACACCCCGGTTTGATCTCAAGGATCGCTCGGTACTCATTACCGGCGCCAACCGCGGTTTGGGGGCCGCGCTCTGCAAGACGATCTTGCAGTACTCACCGAAAATAATCCACGCGGGTTACCGGACTGCCCCGGGCGAATTCGAGGACCCACTTAATAGTTGGTGCCAACTGGATATTCAGGATGAGGCCTCGGTGGCGACTGCGGCGGCATCGATCGGTGAACTGGACGTGCTGATCAACAACGCCGGCATGCTCATTCCCACCGCGGCAGACCCAGCCGAGGAAAGGGCCAATCTCGAAGCCATGATGGACCTGCATCTGCACAACCCCTTGAGACTCATCGATGCGCTACTACCCTCGCTCCAAGCTAGCAGCCAACCTATGATCGTGAATATGATTTCGATGGCGGCCTTTGCAAGTGTGCCGGGCTGCGAGGGGTACTGCACGAGTAAGGCCGCACTGCATGCCGCGACCCAGGGGCTGCGCCTTAAGCACCCCGACATCCACTGCGTCGGGGTGTACCCGGGCCCGACCGCCACCGACATGACCGCCGGCAGCACCGCGCCGCTCGCCGATGCTATGAAGAGCGCCGCTACTATCTTGAGCGGCCTGTGTGAGGGAAAAACCGCGATATTTCCCGATGAGGCCGCGCTTGCAGTAGAGTCTCTGGTCGGAGCCGGGGTGGCGACGCTGGAACAGCAGTTCACCATCCTGCTCAGTGACTAACTGAGGCGATAAGAACACCGAGGCAAAGCTATGAACGCTACACCGCCACTCAACCAGCAGGGCCGTGAAGCCTACAGCGGGCAGATCAAAAACTTCTCCAAGGAGCGCTACATTAGTGCCGATTGGTACGCGCGTGAGTGGCGGGCCGTCTGGGCCAAAAGCTGGATCGCCGCCGTGCACGTATCGGACCTCACCGACCCGGGTGATTACGTGGTGTTTGATCTGGGCCCCGAGAGCATCCTGCTGACCTGCAACAGCGCAGGTACCGTGCAGGCCTTTTACAACGTGTGCCAACACCGCGGCGTGCGATTGGTCGATGATCATGCCGGTAACACCGAGAACTTTCGCTGCCCCTATCACAGCTGGCGCTACAGCACCGATGGCGACCTGATCTATGCCCCACATCAGGAAGGCTTTCAGGAGGGTCTTCCTCAGCAAACCATTTGTCTACCCAAGGTGCGCTGCGAGGAAGCGCTGGGCTTTTACTGGATTAACCTCGACACCCACGCCGAGCCACTCACTGTCTTTTTGAAGGACATGCTGCCGATCATGGAACACTACGAGTTTGGCAACCTCACGCTAGTGCAGGACCAGACCGTGTCGATCAACTGCAACTGGAAGGCGGTGCTCGATAACTTCAGCGAGCTTTACCACGTGCACTACCTGCACCCGCAGCACCGGCGGTTTGTGGATTGCACCGAATCACTGAGCGAGTGCTACGAGGGCGGCCACACCCGGGTCTGGGTACCCGGCGCCACGACGGACTCGTTGTTCTCGACCCCAGACAAACCGACCGACCTGCTGACCATGCAGCTCGAAGCCTTTGGCCTCGACCCAGCCCAATACGAGGGCAAGGTCGATGAGATTCAGGCGGCGATTCGCGTTGCCAAGCGCGAACTGGAAAAGACCGAGCCCTACTACGGCAACTTCACCGATGAAGAACTCACAGATGTGATTCAGACCAACGTGTTCCCCAACGCCATCCTTACCTATCAACCCGAGATGCTGTGGCTGATGCGGTTGCGACCCCATGCCACCGACCCCAACCTGTGCTATCTGGACAAGCTTTCTTTTGAGCGCTTCCCCTACAGCGAAGAACAGCGCTTTCTGGAGGGTACTGACAACCTCAAGGAAAAGCGCAGCGAGAGTGCGGGCAAGAACGGTCGACCTGATTGGGAGTCTTTTGATTACTCCGATGTGATCGCTGGTAAAGCCACAATGACCGACACCATCGACCAGGACTTGTCGCTGCTAGCACACGCCCAACAGGGCATGCACTCCAAGGGCTTTCAGAGCTGCTGGCTCAACGAGATCGAGTGCCGCGTGAGCCATTTTCATGAAGAGCTCGAGCGGCAGGTCACCGCTGCTGACTAACGAGCCGCTCACGTGAGCACTGACCAGGGGATTTTGTTTGCGCTGATCGGCGCGCTGTTTGTGTTTCTGATCTGGGGCCGGTACCGCTACGATCTGGTGGCCTTTGGTGCACTGCTCAATGCCTATATTTTTGGGGCTAATTCCCACCGACGAAGTGTTTGCCGGGCTTGGCCACCCCGCGATCATCATTATTGCCCTGGTGCTCGAGATTCTGGCACTGGCCAGCGCGATCCCGATGATTTTGCTGGTCTGGCCGCTGTGAGCCAGTGCGCTTCGCAGCGCTCCTACCCTTTTCTGTGCCGCACCCGCCGCGTAGAATGCCGCCTTCCCAGCGAGGATCACCCCCATGAGTGAGCAAAAAGCCACCAACGTACACTGGCACGGCGGTGAGATTAATCGCCCAGAGCGCGCCCAGTTGCTCGGTCACGGCGGCGCAACCCTCTGGTTTACCGGCCTGTCGGGCTCTGGCAAAAGCACCATCGCGGTGGCGCTTGAGCAAGCGCTTTATCAGCGCGGCGTGCTGGTGTACCGACTCGATGGCGACAACATCCGTCTTGGTATAAATAAAAACCTGGGATTTAGCGCTGAAGACCGCGCCGAGAACATTCGCCGGGTAGGTGAGGTTTCCAAACTGTTTGTCGATGGCGGCGTGATTGTGCTCAGTAGCTTTATCAGCCCGTATCTTGCTGACCGGCAGATCGTGCGCGAGCTGCACGAGGCCGACAACATGCCATTCATCGAAGTGTTCGTGGACTGCAGCCTTGAGGCGGCGGAGGAACGTGACCCCAAGGGGCTGTATAAAAAAGCTCGCGCGGGGGAGATCAAGAATTTCACTGGTATCGATGACCCCTACGAAGCCCCCGAGGCACCCGAGGTGCATTTGCATACCGACCAGCAGTCGCTGGAAGAAGAAGTTGAGCACCTGCTCGATCTACTAGAGAAGCAAGGGCTGATTCCCGCAGCCGCCTGATAGCGCCCTTCAAACGAGAGACACCATGGTATTGATTGCACCCCACGGCGCAGACGAACTGCGCCCCCTGATTGTTGATGACGCGCGGCGCGGCGAACTCGAAGCCGAAGCGCTGACCCTCCCCTCACTGATGATGAGCTCAGCCGCCGCGGCCAACGCGGTGATGATGGGCGCGGGCTACTTCACACCCTTGATGGGCTACATGAACCGCGCCGACGCGCTCTCGGTGGCGGAGAACATGCGCACCACCGACGGTCTGTTCTGGCCCGTGCCGGTGGTTAATCTTGCAGAGAGCTGCCCGGTAGAACCCGGCCAGCGCCTCGCGCTCACCGACCCCAACCGCGAAGGGCAACCCCTGATGGCGGTGATGACGGTTGAGGCCATCGAGACCCTCTCGGATGAGGACGTTGCGACCATTCTCGATAAAGTGTTCCGCACCGATGACCCCGAGCACCCCGGCGTAGCGGCTTTCACTGCCCAGGGCCGCACCGTGATCTCAGGTCCGATCGAGGTGCTCAACTACTCCTACTTTGAGGAAGACTTCCCCGACACCTTCCGCACCGCGATGGCAATCCGAAGCGAGATCGTCAAGCGTGGCTGGGAGCGCGTGGTGGCCTTCCAAACCCGCAACCCCATGCATAGGGCCCATGAAGAGCTTTGCCGCATGGCGATGGAAGATCTCTCTGCCGACGGCGTGCTGATTCATATGTTGCTGGGTAAGTTGAAGTCTGGCGACATTCCCGCTGATGTGCGCGACGCGTCGATCCGCAAGATGGTAGACCTGTATTTCCCGCCCAACAGTGTGATGGTTACGGGTTACGGCTTTGACATGCTATACGCCGGACCCCGCGAAGCAGTGCTCCACGCGGTGTTCCGCCAGAACGCAGGCTGCACCCATCTCATCGTAGGTCGTGACCATGCGGGCGTGGGGAGCTATTACGGTGGCTTTGATGCGCAAACCATCTTTGACGAGGAAGTGCCTGAAGGCGCATTGGCGTTAGAGATCTATCGCGCCGACCACACCGCTTTTAGTAAGAAACTGGGCCGCGTGGTGATGATGCGCGATGCGCCCGACCACAACTCTGAGGACTTCGTGTTGCTCTCGGGCACCAAGGTACGAGAGATGTTGGGTCAGGGCGTTGCGCCACCCCCCGAGTTCTCACGCCCCGAAGTCGCCGAAATCTTGATGGCCTACTATCAGGAAATTGACGGTACAGAAGCTGGCTAAGTGCTAGAGTCGATAGCTGTAAACCAATAGCAAGCGGGCACACTGGATGTCATTTGACGTCGAAGCGGCGACGGCCGCCTACATTGATGGCTTGGGCAAGGAAGCGCTCGCTCAAGCTGCCGCCTATACCACCGGTAACCAATGGCTGATACTTTGGAGCCTGCTGATCAGCGCGATCGTTACCCTGATCATTATTCGCACCGGCTGGCTCACTAAAACCGATGACAAACTCTCCAAACGCGGGTTTATTATTCGGGTATTCAGTATTTCAGCGGTGTATCTGGTGGTCTCTGAGGTGCTTGAGATGCCCTGGTCGGTGTTCGCCGGATGGTGGCGAGAGACCGAGTATGGCCGCACAAGTCAGCCGCTTATGGATTTTCTGAGCCAGGGACTGCTGGCACTGGCGATCTCGGTGCTGCTGTTCGGTCTTTTCCTGGTGGCGATCTACGCGTTCATCCAAAAAGCCAAAAGGCTATGGTGGCTCTGGGGTGGCGCTTTCAGCGGGGTGTGTGTCGCCGTTTTAATGGTGGTCGGCCCAACCTATATCGCGCCGTTGTTCAACGATTATCAGCCAGTGCCGCCCGGTGAGGTGCGCGACGCGGTTGAAGCCATGGCAATCAATGCGGGGATACCGACCGATCGGATCTTTATGTACGACGGCTCGCGGCAGTCCAATAACTTCACCGCCAACGTGGCGGGCATTGGTGGCGCCGCGCGGATCGCCATTTCAGACGTCGCACTCGACGAGGCCACCCTCGATGAGGTCAAAGCCGTCACCGGTCATGAGATCGGACACTATAAACTGGGCCACGTTTGGGACGGTGTATTTCTCACCATTGTCCTTGTCATGGCGAGCTTTTTCGTCGCCGATAAAGCGTTTAACCCCGTCGCACGACTATTTGGCGCGCGGGAAGACATCGGCGATCCCTCCACCCTGCCGGTGCTACTGTTTCTGGTCGGCGTGATCACCATGTTCACCCAGCCGGTGTCCAACACGCTGTCGCGTATGAACGAGACTGAGGCTGACCACTACTCCTATGAAATGGTGAACTTGCCCGACGGTATGGCGAGCGCTCTGATAAAGACTGCCGAGTATCGCAACCCACGACCGGACAAGCTCGAAGAGTGGTTGTTCTACACCCACCCTTCGGTGGAACGGCGGGTTCGGGCGGCGATGGAGTGGAAAGCCAGCCACCCAGAGGGTTGAGTCCCTCACCTGACACCCAAGATCATGACTCTCACAAAAACACCCGCTTGATCGGCGGGTTTTTTGTGCGGTAGCTGGAGCGAGTGTATAAGGTGTGCTCTGGTAGTCAGTGACATTTAGCGGTCAGGAGAAACCCATCGAGACATCTACACCAGCGCAGCAAGAGGCTCAAGTGGCCAAACCCAGTCTGAAGCATCGCTATCTGCAGCTCCTACTCCTGATTGTAGGCAGCGGCGTAATTTATCCGGCGGTGTACATGCGTCAGAATTTCGAGGGATCGATGCTCGAGACCTTCGATATCACCCGCGCGCAACTGGGTGAATGCCACTCGATCTTGGGAATCATTTTCTTTTTAACCTACCTCCCCAGTGGGTGGCTTTCAGACAAGCTACCCACCCGCTGGTTAATCAGTGTATCGATGGCCGGGACGGGGGTTTTCGCACTCTGGCTGAGCACGGCTCCCAACTTTGCGCAGATCAAATGGATTTTCATCGGCTGGGGCGTGACCAGTGGACTGACGCTATGGGGCGCGCTGATCAAAGGCACCTCACTCCTTGCACCACACGACCAACAGGGTCGTTTTTTTGGTTTGTTGGAGAGTGGTCGGGGTTTGGTTGAGGCGCTGTTGGCGAGCATTGGGCTCGCTGTTTTTGCTTATTTCTTGAATAGTGTGGGCGCTGGCACGAGCGCATCTCTCACCGCGGTGATTGTGTTCTACGGCCTGGTTGCGATCGGCCTAGCGCCGATTGTCTTTATCGCGCTCAGAACCTCAACGATGGAAGCCCCGCCTGATCCCCAACGACGCGGCATGTCAGGATTTGCCCGGGAAATGAAAGAACTCTTCACCAACCAAAAAATCTGGCTGGCGGCCCTCGTCATCCTGATCGGTTATCAAATCTTCTGGGTGACCTACTCTCTGGCCGGACTGCTGGAATCCATCTTCCAGTTAAGTGCTGTCACGGTGGGGGCCATCACGGTGGGCAGATTGTGGATGCGACCGCTGGGCGGCGTGCTGGCAGGGTTTATTGGAGACTACTTTAAGGTCATCCCCTTCCTCGGCATCCTCATGCTGATTGCCGGGGGGCTGTTGGCGCTCCTCCCCTCCTTACCTGCCACCGTCGGCGTGATGGTATTATTCCCCATGGTGCTGTTGATAGCGCTCTTCACCTATGGAGTACGGGGTATTTTCTGGGCAACCCTTGATGAGTGCGATGTATCGGCCAGCACCCGGGGGCTTGCGGTCGGTCTGATCAGTTTGCTCGCGTACACCCCGGATATCTATGTGCCGATGGTGCAATCCTGGGCCCTCGCCAACTGGAGTGGCCAACAAGGTTTTCAGGTGTACTACGGCCTGTTTGGCGTAAGCAGCCTCGTAGGCTTTGTCGCTGCAAGACGGCTGACTCGCCTCGGTAAAGACATTCACTAGCCCACCCGGTTGGCAGGTTTAGCCAGCCCTTTGGCGCATCCGGCCAATTCATTTCAATGCCACTCCCCGATACTGGGTTCATCGGCAGATTGGCAACCTCTGAGTTGGCCTGATCTTCAGACCAATCCCTGATCTGCCGGTTTTTTTTGAGTGGCTCCTTCTTGCCCCACTTTGCTGCGGTAACTCTTATGTCTGCAGTGTTAATCTTCGCCCTGAAAAGATTGTGACTCGTGACCGACCATCGCACAGCTAACAATTCATACGTGAGCAAAAGCGCTGAAAAGCCGACTCGCAGAGCAACCCGGAGAACAAGTATGCCTATCGAGAAAAAACTCTTTCGCAGCGGCCCCTACGCCGATCTGTTTAGTCAAGGCGTTCAGGTGGGCAACACTCTGTACATGGCTGGACAAGTTGCCATGGATGAGGCAGGTGGCATACCTGAGGATCTGGTTGAGCAAATGAAGCTCGCCTACCAGAATGTAGCGGCGGTGCTGGCTGAGTTTGGTGCCGACATGGACAACATTGTCGATGAGACCTGGTTCGTGACCGATGTGAACGACTGCATGGCGCAAGTCGAGGCGCTATTTACCGAGCGCCACATGATTTACGGCAAGGCGCCGGAGGTCAGTCAGACACTCGTACAAGTGGGCGCACTGGTCGACCCCTCGCTCAAAATCGAAATCAAGTGCGTGGCCGTATTGGGCTAACGCGGAGGCTCTACCATGCCCGACATTCGACATTTCTCACTCGATACCGACGCGCAGACCGTTGCCGATGCGGTCAAGGAAGATGGCGCCATCATTATCGATGAGGTATTGAGCCCAGAGTTCATCGCGCAGCTGAGAGCGGAGACCGATCCTTACATGGAGGGCTCTAATCTCGGTTTTGACGATTTTGCAGGCTTTAAAACCACTCGCACAGGTGGACTGATGGCGCGCTCACAAAAATGTCGGGAGCTGATTGCGCATCCAGATATTCTCGCGCCCTGCAAACTCTTTCTGGAGCCCTACTGCCAAACAGTGCAGCTGCACCTGACCCAGATCATTCGCATTGGGCCCGGTGAAACAGCGCAGCTGATTCACCGTGACCGGTGGGCCTGGGGCTCCCACCTCGCCCACGTAGAACCACAGTTCAACACAATTTGGGCAATCACCGACTTCACCTCCGAGAACGGCGCAACACAGGTAGTGCCCGGTAGCACCCAGTGGCCCGATGATGTGCAGATCGAGCCAGAGCAAGTCACGCAGGCGGAAATGCGCGCAGGCTCAGTCCTAGTGTATTCAGGATCGGTGTTTCACGGCGGCGGCGAGAACCGCAGTGACGCCGATCGCATCGGTATCAACATCACCTATACGCTGGGCTGGTTGCGCCAGGAAGAGAACCAGTATTTAACCTGTCCGCCCGAGATCGCCAAAGACCTCGACCAGCCGCTTCAGGAGCTCATTGGCTACTCCATGGGTCAGTACGCGCTAGGCTATTACACCCCGCCGGGCAAACCCGGAGAGCACCCCGAGATCGTGCCGCCGCAGTATGCGCTGGGCCATGAAATCGAGGGGGGCATGCTGGGTACATCAGCTGAGCTGGAGGCGCTGCAGGAAGACATTAGCGGTAAGCCCTAGCGGCGGTGGATTACTACACGCATTAGCTTGCCAGATTGCGGCAGAAGGGGACAAATTCGGGGTAGCACGAGCGAATAAAGCGCTCAACTGCTTTGCGGGCGCCTAACCAAACCAACAAGGTAGCGACTTACCTCGCATACATCATAGAGAGCAAGATCAATAAATGCGTAAACTAGGGGCTGGATGTTCAGAACGTGCTACCGATGGATTGCCCTGTCAGCACCTATTCATTCATCGAACGCCTCACCGAGTGCGGTCTATATGGTTTCAGCCTCACGCAGGTTCTGCTCTTGGTGGGCCTTGGAATCGTCGGGGCGGCCTATGCGATCTGGGAGCACCGCAAACAAGTTCGTGAAGAACGAGATGAAAAATCAGACCGGATGTAACCTTCCTGGCTCATTGGAACATCAATGAACGAATCATAAAAAACCCGGCAGCTGCCGGGTTTTTGTTACCGCACTAGGCTTACTGCATCGTCAACACATTTACCGAAAGGTCATCCGCTGAACCGCAAGCAGCTGCCATCTTGGCGAACTGCGCCTGCCACGTAGCGTCAGCCTCCTGCCAGGCAACGGCCTTCTCCATTGATTCGGCAGAAGAATGCACATCAACCGACACTAACGCGCCGTCTGCATGGATCGCCGGTGACGCCGAGTAAGGATAGGGTGAAGCGTCACGCTCATAGGCAATCATTTCCTTGAGCAAGGCCATTCCGCTATCCACATCGGCGCAGGGCCAGTAGTAAACAATCACAATCTGCCCAGGCTTGGCCGCCAGCTTGGGGCTCTCGCCTTTTTCGTGGTGGCCCGCTGCCGCCGTCGCGGACATTAGCAAGGCTATGAGCGCAAGCGCTGTCGTTTTGATCACTGTCATCGGTGTTCTCCTTGAGTGGCGGGGCTCACACGCAGGCAGCCCCGGCCCGGGGTTTATTGTGGATCCTGATACTCGTAGTAACCGTCGGTCGGGATCATGACATGCGCACCTGGCGTACCCGGAAACATCACATAGGGCGCGCCGGTGTTGAAGTCGTCGCTCATGCCATTCAGGGATGAGGGATCGCGGGGCAGAAGCATCAAATGCGGACCCGACTCGATCCACTGTGAAGGGTCCTTGGCATCAGCCTTATTGAGTACCCCGGCGGTGGTATTGTCCTCACCCACGTCGCCGTGAAGCATCCACATGAAGGTATCGCGCGCTATCTCAGGCTCCTTACCCGCCATGAAGTCGCTCATCCACTTCATGCCCACATCGTCCGTGCACACGGGCATAGCGTCGTGAGCCGCAGGCCAACCACCCTCAGGCGCAGGGCGCGGGTTACCCACCATGCAGGTCCAGCCGTTGGTGCCCTCGCGGAGTACCGAACCATCCAATCCAAGCACCGTCGCATTGGTGCCGAGCGGTGCGGGTGCCGCCGAAGAGTAAGCCCAGATCTGCCATTCAGCGCCGTCGTGCGCGCCATCGGGCTCGCCCGCCTGAGCGGTGAGGCCCAGTGCAGCAATCACCGCTCCAATCAAAAAACGTGTCATCTTTTTCTACCCCAGTTCACTTGGTTTTCAGTTTCACTCACCACCCTAGGCCAAAACCGGACCCACTACAAACGAGATCAGGGTCAGAGACTGACGCAGATTTTGCCGAAGTGCTGTTGCGACTCCTGATATCGAAAGGCCTCTGCCAGCTCAGCGAGCGGATAGGTTTTATCGATCACCGGCTGCATGTCGTGGGCCTCCACCGCGGCGATCATATTGGCCTGATCTGCCTGGCTTCCGACCGTGATGCCACTCAACCTGCCATTCTTAGTCATCAAGGCCGCAGTGGGCACTTCCCCAGACCAACCCGTGAGCACACCGATCAAACTAATGCAGCCATCCACCGCCAATGCGCTGATTGATTGAGGCAAGTTGCCGGGCCCGCCGACTTCCACCACAAGGTCAACGCCTGCGCCACCGGTCAGTTCAAAGGCTTGCTCACCCCAGTTGGCATTGGTCTTGTAATTGATCAGGTGCTGGGCGCCCAGTCCGCCGAGGCGCTCGAGCTTGGCATCAGAGGACGAGGTGGCGATCACGCGGCAACCCATCATGCGCGCCATTTGCAGCGCCACCACCGACACCCCACCACTACCCTGCACTAGCACCCAGTCGCCGGGCTTGAGAGCCGTCTCGACAACCAGGGCACGCCAGGCAGTCAACCCTGCACAACTCAGCGTCGACGCCGCGTCAAAATCGAGGTTGTCAGGCATGCGGCTAAAGGCGGTGGCCGGCATGGTGACGGTCTGCGCAGCAAAGCCGTCAACGTGATCGCCCGGTACGCCCAACAAATTGGGTAACGTTGGCCTACCGCCCGCCCAATTGGGAAAAAAGTAACTCAAGACCCGATCCCCCTCGGCAAAAGTCGTGACAGCCTCCCCAACTGCGGTCACCACACCGGCGCCGTCAGACATCGGAATCCGCCCATCGTCCGCTGGGATCAAGCCCGTCACAACTGCGTAATCATGAAAGTTGAGCGAGGTGGCCTTGATCTCGACCTGTATCTCACCAAACCCCGGCGCGCGAGATTCAATCTCGGCGAGGTGGAGCTGATCGAGGCCGCCCGGGGCGGTGAGCTTCATGGCATGCATGTTGAATCCTTACTGAAGTGGAGAGAAATAGTGGGCTGCAGTATAGACACAATCACTTGTCCCATTTAGTCGGCGAAACCTTTGTCCGCTAGCCACGCCATGCAGTGCTGAACAGACTGCGTCAGTAACTCGGGCTGTCCGGAGTAGTAATGGTTGGCGTCAGCAATGGTGGTGCGGGTTTTGTCCTGTGAACCCAGCGCATTGAAGAGCGCCTCGGTATCGCCCGGCGTGCAGGCATCATCTGCCCCATTGCCGATCACCAATGCCGGCACCGTGACCTTAGGCGCGCAACGTACGCCATCAGCATTGGAGTGCTCGTCGCTCCATTGCGACAACCAGCTCCGCAATGTGCAAAAGCGGGCCAGCCCAATGGGGCTCATGTTGACGACTTCGGGGTCACCGAGAAAACACCAGTGTGGCTGTCGCCCATTGGGATCGATGGCTGGGTCTAGCCATTTGGGGTCCGCCATGGTGCCGTGCACCACAAAGCCCTGCTCGCGGAGCGGTTCGTCTGCGGCCTTGAACGCCTTCAGTCGATCGAGCACCCAAGCCGAAATGCGTTGGCTGCGCGCTCGCTGGGCAGCGCGATACTGCTTAACAAACGCCGCATCGTAAGGAGGCTGATGGGGGTTTTGCGGGTCATAGAGATTGAGCCCGGCGTCACGGTGATCGGGATCGGCCTCATCCACTACTGAGGGGTCCAGCCATTGCGTCAGCGTATGCGAGCGCCCGATATGGGCGGCCAACAGCAGCATGCCGTCAGCGGGAATGAGCTCGGCAGCGGTCAGGTCCGGTGGCTCACCCGCGGGCGTCGCCACAACAGAGGGGGATTCCGCCTGACTCTGATAAAACAGTGACAGTGCCGCGCCACCGCTCCACCCCGCCAGTACGACTTTGCTGTAACCAAGGCGCTTCTTGGCGTCGCGCACACAGGCCGCCATGTCGAGCGCGACCTTTTCCATGATGAGCGCGCTGTCGTTATTGGGGTAACGACTCTGGCAGTAAATAACGTGGCAGCCCGCCTTGGCGAGCGCCACCGTCATCGGCAGATACTCTCCGCCACCAATCGGATGCATCAAGATCACAACCGTGTCGGCAGGCTGGTCTTTTGGTTTGAGCAGGTGCGCCTTGAGTACGACCTGATCCATCGGGCCGGCATAGGTATCTTTATAGCCCGCAGACTCCTGAAACAGAATCAGATAGGGAATGCGCTCGTAACTGGCCATGCGCGTTACTCCGCCCTACCGTCCACGCTGATCTAACGCCTCAGCACCAAAGCAGGATTCCTTGTCCGCGCGGGTTTTTGCGGTCCACTCAGTCAACTGATCATGAGCCACCGCTGCATCGGCCGCCATGACCCTGGCGTAGTCATCGGCCTTGCAGGTGATCTCCACCTGCAAGCCGTTTGGGTCATACATGTAGACCGACTGCACAAAGTCATGATCCACCGGACCCAGACAGGTCTTGCCCGCCGCATTAATGCGGGCCTGCCAGGCGAGCATCGCTTCATAGCTCTCCGCCTCCAGCGCGATGTGCACATCAAAGCTGTCCTTGCGGGCAAAGTGCTCGTTGGTCGCTGTGTCCGGTTCGTCAAAGAATGCTATGAAGTTGCCGTCGCCCAATTCAAAAAACAAATGCATGTACTGACTTTCTTTACCGGTGCCCGGTAGCGCATCGAAAACCATTGCGGCTGCGAGCGGCAATCCGAGAACTTCTTCATAAAACCAACGCGTCTGCTCGGCGTCTCGGCAACGAAACGCTGCGTGATGCACATTACCTAAACGCTTCAGTGTGCCGGCTGGCTTGCTATCGATATCGCTCATGGCTTCGCTCCTGCTGACTGGCCTGAAGTTAAGTCTGCTCCCCGCTCATCAAGACCCTGCAAGCCGAGAATGAAGCAGATCGGTATTCCGGGCAACGCCGAATCGATAAACCAGCAGCACACGAGTATTCCGCATGAACAAAAGGAGGTGTGCCCGGCGCAGCTGCGGCGCAACCGGTCTGAACTCTTTGCCATCCAGCATGAGCTTGCTACGCTTCATATTTCGCCGACGCCCTGTCCTTGCCTCCACTGACTTCAGGGGGGAGCACAATGCGTCTGGCCCAAGAGGTGATATGAACAAACTGGAACAACTGCGCGCCATGACCACGGTCGTGGCCGATACGGGTGATCTCGAGGCCATCACACGGCTCAAACCCACGGACGCCACCACCAACCCCTCGTTGCTGCTCAAGGCCGCGGCGTTGCCCGAATTCGCTGACGAAGTCGCAGCGCTGACGGCGTCTCAAGAAGCCGTGGCGGACAAGGTCGACCGCTTTGCAGTCAGCGTCGGGGCCAAGATCAATCAAGTGATCCCGGGCGTTATCAGCACAGAGGTCGACGCGCGCCTCTCATTCGATACCGAGGCGACCATCGCCAAAGCCGAAAAACTGATCGGGCTTTATGACGACGCAGGTATCGGCCGCGATCGTGTGCTCATTAAAGTCGCGGCGACCTGGGAAGGGATTCGTGCGGCGGAAATCCTCGAGCAGCGCGGCATCCACTGTAACGCCACGCTGATCTTCAGTTTTAAACAGGCTTGTGCCTGTGCCGACGCAGGGGTATTCCTCATTTCACCCTTTGTCGGCCGCATTACCGATTGGTACACCGTCAATACCGATCTCGTCATTCAAAACCCTGCCGATGACCCCGGTGTGCAGTCAGTCACCCGGATCTACAACCACTTCAAGGTGCACGGTTACGGCACGGTCGTGATGGGGGCAAGCTTCAGAAACACCGGCCAGGTTGAAGCGCTCGCCGGCTGCGATCGCCTGACCATCAGCCCCGATCTGTTACAACAGTTGGAAGCCGACGAGAACGACCTGCCGCGACAGCTGTTTGCCAGCGGCGACCGCTCTGATCCTCCGCCAACACTAAGCCAAAGCGATTTTCTATTGGCGAACAATCAGGACCCGATGGTGTCCGAAAAACTGAGCGACGGCATCCGGCGCTTTGTTGCCGATGAGGAAAAGCTGGAAGCGCTTTTAAGCGGTTAACGGTTTGGCTAATTCAGCCGAGAATCGCGGGCAATTCCTTGGCTAGCGCCATACGCTCTTTCACCGCCTGGCCGGTCAATGCAAAGCCTAAAAGATCGCCTGCGCCGGATCGGAACAGCGCCTTGATGTCGGGCGCATCGCCCTCAAAGAACCACTCGCCTTCTGCGTCTCTAGCGGGTGGGGAGACCACCACGGGACAGGCTGGTGTTTTGATCGCCACCGGCATCGCGGGATAGCTGACATCGGTCGTCTCACCCGCCAGCGTTGCGGCCAATGCACGCGCCGCTGCCATTAGCGGTGCCACGTACACCAGCACGTGTCCGGCCACCTCGGCGCAATCGCCCATGGCATATACGTTGGGTGCGTTGGTGCGCAGCTGCCGATCTGTAACGATGCCGCGATTCACCTCAATGCCCGCATCACTGGCCAATGTGGTGCGCGGTCTCACACCGACCGCACACAGGACCGCGTCCGCCTCGATGGTGTCACCGTTATTCAAGGTGACAGCATAACCATCGCCCGCGCTGTTCACCTCAGTGGCGAGCGGACCAAAATGGAAGGTGGCGCCCTTCTCTTCGAGGGCTGCCTGCACTGCCCGCCCGGACTGCTCAGGCAACAGTGTCGGCAAGCACCAACCCATAGGGTCCACTGCCTCAACAGTGAAACCCCCATTCAAGAGATCGTTGGTGAACTCACAGCCGATGAGTCCGGCGCCGATGATGGCCACTTTCTTGGCGCCCTTGGCGGCCAGCAGATCCTGAAAGCGTCGGTAGTCGTCGAGGTCATTCACGCCGAGCACGTCCCCAGCTGCATCGCCGCCAATAGGCGGTCGAATCAGCTCGGCCCCCAGTGCCAGCACCAACTCGCTGTAGGGCAGCGCCTCTCCTCCCTCAAGGTGCACCATTTGCGTCTGGGTATCGATACTCGCGACCCGGGTGCGGGTGCGGACAGCCACGTTCAACTGCTCCGCCAATTCCTCGGCACTTTGCGCCGCCAATTTGTCGGCGCTGAGATCCTTGGTGTAGCCCGTTGAGATCATCGGCTTGGAGTAGCCTTCGCCGCCGTCGGAGGTCAGCACCGTGATGGAGACGGCTTCATCCTTGCGACGCAGCTCGCGCACCAAGCCATAGCCGGCCAACCCAGAACCAATGACCACGACGGAACGCGCGTTTACTTCGCCGGACGCCGCCGATTCTTCGGATTCTTCAGCCCCGACACCCTCATCCGATCCGGGGATGAGCTCAAAATCTTCCTTGCCCACTCCGCAGTCCGGACAGGTCCAGTCATCGGGCACGTCTTCCCATTTAGTACCGGGCGCAATGCCGTCCTCGGGCCAGCCCTCTTTCTCGTCGTAAATCAGTCCGCAGACGATGCATTCCCAACGGGCCATGAATGTTATTCCTCTTTATTTGCAGCGCATTACTAGTGACGGCGCGCAGAGTGCCAGCACAAGGCACAGCTGTCACGCACAGATGCACAGAACGGGGTTCTCTTTACCTGCTTTCGGAGTGCGCCAGATTTTGGCGATCTATACCGCAGCTGCGAGTTGCGTCGCTTGGTTGATCGCCGTTTTGGCATCAAGCTCGGCGGCCTCGTAAGCACCACCGACCAGATCCACCGACAGCCCCTCAGCCGCCAGCGCATCATAAAGGCTGCGCTCGGGTTCCTGACCTGCACAAATGATCACCGTATCGATCTCGAAGGTCTTGGGCTGGCCACCAATCAGCACGTGAAGGCCCGCATCGTCCACACGCACATACTCCACCGCGTTGACCATGTTAACGCCACGGCGATTTAACAAAAGTCGCTTGGTCCACCCTGTCGTCTTGCCCAGGCCACGACCCACCGGCGTATCTTTGCGCTGCATCAACCACACTTCGCGATCGGCCTTGTTCACCACAGGCTCGACGCCGGTGACACCACCGCGGGGGTGGTTCTCGAAGTCTACGCCCCACTCCTTCGCGAACAGATCGATGTCGAGCGCGGAGCTGGTGCCCTCATGAGTAATGAGCTCGGTGACATCAAAGCCAATACCGCCGGCACCCACCACCGCGACTTTTTTGCCGATCGGCTTTTTGCCTTTGATCGCGTCGATGTAGCCCACCACCTTCTCGTGATCGATGCCGGGTATGTCCGGCACACGCGGGTTGATGCCGGTTGCGACCACCACATGATCGAACTCAGCCGCGGCAAGCTGTGCAGCATCAACGCGCTCACCGAGTTTGATGGTCACGGCATACTTCTCCAGCATGGCACGGTAGTAACGCAGGGTTTCGTGGAACTCTTCCTTACCCGGCACCTGCTTGGCCAAGTTGAACTGCCCGCCTATCTCATCGGCCGCATCAAACAGGGTTACAGCATGCCCGCGCTCCGCAGCTACCGTGGCATAAGCTAACCCGGCGGGGCCTGCGCCCACCACCGCAATATTCTTGGTTTCCGACGCCGGACCCCACTTGATCATGGTCTCGTGACAGGCACGGGGGTTCACGAGGCACGACGTGGTCTTCATCGCGAAGGTGTGGTCCAGGCATGCCTGATTACAGGCAATACAAGTATTGATCTCGTGCTCTCGACCCTCCGCCGCTTTTTTCATCAACTCGGCATCAGCCAGCATAGGCCTTGCCATGGAGACCAAGTCAGCGTCGCCATCGACCAGTACCGCCTCGGCGACATCAGGCATGTTGATGCGGTTAGAGGTAATCACCGGAATAGACACCTCGTTGCGCACCCGCTTGGTCACGCCGGTAAACGCGCGGCGTGGCACCATGGTGGCGATGGTAGGCACTTGAGACTCGTGCCAGGTGAAATGGGTAGAGATGATCGACGCACCGGCCGCCTCAATCGCCTTTGAGAGCAGCGCGATCTCATCCCAGCTCATGCCGCCCTGCAGCATGTCCATCGCCGCAATACGGAAGATCACAATACAGTCGGGGCCTACCGCTTCACGGACACGACGCACCACCTCAACCGGGAAGCGCATGCGGTTCTCGTAGCTACCTCCCCATTGATCCGTCCGCTGGTTGGTCTTTTCTACCAGAAAGGTCGATAGCAAATAGCCAGCAGAGCCAATGATTTCAACGCCGTCATACCCGGCCTGCTGAGCCAGCTTTGCGCAGTGAGCATGGTCAGCAATTTGCTTTTCGATGCCCGCTTCATCCAGCTCGTTCGGCGAGAACGCGCCAATGCGCGAGCGCACCGGTGAGGGCGCCACAGCCGCTTCGTTGTAAGCCAGCGCACCCATGTGAAGAATCTGGAGACAAATCTTGCAGTCGGGCGCGGCCGAATGAACGGCGTCTGTGACGATACGGTGACCGGCAGCCTCTTCTTCGGTATTGAGTTTGGATGCAGCCGCCAGCGGCTTACCGTCTTCACCATTAACAACCAGACCACCCTCTTCATTCGGTGAGATACCACCAGTGATGATCATGCCAACGCCACCGGCGGCACGTTCGGCATAAAACGCTGCCATCCGTTCGAAGCCGTCGGGCTGCTCCTCGAGACCAGTATGCATCGATCCCATGATGCAGCGGTTGCTGAGCTGCGTATGCCCAAGGTCTAACGGCGAGAACAAATTCGGGTATTGGGCGTGACCGGGCAACTCGGCTTTGGCATTCATAGTGTGGTCTCATTTCTTCAACATTAAATGGGCCGGCAAGATACCGCACCCCGACACAGGATGACAGGACTCTGCCTGAGTCAGTGTCGGATGCATCAAGACAAAAACTGAACCCCACACCTTGGCTTTGTTACGTGCTTGAGGCGCGAGTGTCTCAGTTGCCTATCAGTGTGGGGGTGAAAACGGATGAGATAGCTGGACTGTGGCCCGCGACTTTTGCCTTTCGACCCGCCTACCCGGGTGCAACCCAAGCGATAGAAAAGCACCGCCTCGAACCCGGATAGCGGGCGTGTTGCCATGCATTAGGTGACTGCCTGAGGCCTGTGCAAACTTATGTATAGATTATTAGACATAAATACAGTAAACATAATGCTACATAGGGGCAGTATTGGCTCAGAAACGTGGCTAGAACCGCATTACTGACAGTTGGACGTTTTCCCGCGGCGCTGACGCTGGCACGGGGCCTGCATGAGCATGGTGTCCGGGTCATCGTGGCTGACCCCATGAAGCGCCAGCTTTGCTCCGTCAGTCGCGCTGTGGCCAAAACTTTTCAGGTCGCCTCACCCAATACCGACAAGGAGGGGTGGGAGCGGGATATCCTGGACATTATCGAGCGCGAGAACGTGACAGATGTGATCCCGACGTCGGAGGAGGTCTGTCACGTCGCCAACCTCGCCCCACGCCTGCCAGTTACCTCGCGCTACGTGGGCCCGTCGGCCGAGTGGATCGCGCAGTGGCACGACAAGCTAACGTTCGTGAACTATGCGATCAGCCGGGGCGTGACGGCCCCCTCTGTCTACACCACTGCCGATGGCGAGGCTCGGTCGCTGATTCGCCAAACCGAGTGCGTGCTTAAGCCGCGCCGCGGGTGTTCTGGCACCGAGGTGTCCTTCATTCCACCGGGCAGCACACTGCCACCGCCGTCACAAGACATGCTCCTGCAACGCAGAGTTCAAGGTAATCATCTGTGTACACTGAGCTGGGTGGAAGCCGGCGAGGTAAAAGCCACGGCTAGTTATCGGGGCAGCACCTACAGTGGCACAGTGGCGGTTGGCTTCCAGAGCGCGCCCACGCCGTTCTCGGTCAAGCAATGGATTGAACAATTCGTCGCCGACACCGGTGTCACCGGTTTTCTGAGCTTCGACTTCATTCTCGACCGCAGCGGGATTCCTTGGGGCATCGAATGTAATCCCCGGCTCAGTAGCGGCGTGCACTTCATCGATGAGGCGTGGTTGGGCGCCGCGGTCATGGGCGAGGCCAGCGGATCCCCCTCTATCAGCCCGGCTGGCAAGCGCGCGCAGTGGAGCTACTCCACGCTCACCGAAGCTTACAAGCACCTGTTCCGATTTCAGATCCCCGAGTTGATCCGCTGCCTGCGGGATTTATTCGTCTCACGGGATGCAGTCTGGTCGTGGCGCGACCCGCTACCTTTTATCTTGATGACACCCCTGTGCTGGGAATTTATCTGGCGATCTATCCGCGAGCGGATACCTATTGGCGACGCCAGTCAGTGTGATATCGCCTGGCACTGGTTTAAGCCGGGGTTTCAACAAGAGTTCCGCCAGGAAACCCCCGAGCAAACGGCGATTATGCCGCGGGGGGACGAACGTGAAGCATGACCTGGTCAGCTGGCCGCGTAGTCATACGCGCAGCGGGACGCACGGTTTGGCCGGGCTCCAGCAACCAATCAAAACGGCGAACCAACTCGGCCAGAATCAATACACTTTCCGTTTGCGCAAAACCGGCGCCGACACAGGTATGAGGCCCCTGACCAAAGGGAATGTAAGCGCCCTGTACCAACGCCGCTTCCTGCTCGGGCAGGAATCGCTCGGGCTTGAAGGCGTGGGGGTCTGGCCACCATTTACGGTGTCGTTGCAGGGTCCACGGCGCAATCATCACCAGCGCGCCTTTGCGCAGACGTCGACCGCCCACCGTGGCCTCGCGCAGTGCAACTCGCGGCATGAAAGTGATCGGAGGATACAACCGCAATGTCTCTTTGAAAAACGCCTTGGTCAGGGGCAATTGTTTAGTGTGTTCAAAGCTCATCGGCGCATCGCCAACGACAGTAGCGATCTCCCAGCGCAGCCTCGCAATCCAGTGGGGTTGGTCCGCCAACATATAAAACGCCCAGGTCAGCGCGCTCGCGGTGGTCTCGTGGCCGGCCAGAAAAAAGACGCCCAGTTGATCAATGAGCGCTTCGCGGGAGAACGGTTCGCCGGTCTCCTGGTCGCGCGCGGCGATGACGCTACTGGCGATGTCATCAAACGCCTCGGGGTTATCGAGGTGCGAATCAACCAACGTCCCCAGGTGTCGACGGATCCGCTCGCAGGCTGCAAGTACCTCCGGCGGCTGCGGAATATCGCTCCAGGCGGGCTTGAAGATCAGACGCAACACGTCGACCTGCACCGCAGAGCGCTCAAACATCGTGAAGTCCTCGAAGACGTCCACGGCCACGCCGGTCTGCAGTGGCGTCGAAAACACGGTGCGGCAGATGATATCTGCCGTGAGGTGGCTCATTGCCAGGTCGAGGGAGAACGCTTCTCCGGACGCGGCCTTTTCTTCAAGCGTCAGCAGGTGGTCGTTAACGGCCGCCTTCATCGCGCCAAACGCGTGGCTGATGCGCATGTGCGAAAAGGCGGGATCAATCATCGCGCGCTGCCGTTTCCAGCGCTCGCCATCGGTCACAAAAATACTGTCGCCGATCAGGTGCTCCAGCGCACTGACCATCAGGTCACTCTTGGGGAACACCCCCTCAGCATCACGCATGATCTCGCGCACGGCGTTGGGCTCGTTGAAAAGCACTGTCGAGCGCCGGGAGTAACCCAGGTTGCCGACATCAAAGTGATAGGCGGCCGCGGGGAGGAGCTCGAGCAGATTGCCGTCGCCCTTCCAAAGTACGCGGGCAAGGGCGACCACCGACCACAGCGACAGTGGCTTGGGTGGGATGTACAGCTCCGGTGCGCTCATCTCACAGTCCCGACTCGATCAATGCAGTATGGAGGGGGGATCTGATGGTGTCGACCCACACACTGTTTGAATGGCTGGTCGGCCTGCACATCGCTACCGGCACGGTCGGCCTGATCTTCGTGTGGATTCCGATCGTCGGGAAAAAAGGTGGCGTACTGCATCGTCGCGCCGGCACCTTATTCGTTCAGTCGATGATCGCTACGGGCCTTACCGCTGTAGCAATCAGTCTCACCACATTGTCTGACCCCACAGGCACTCATCCGCATTTGGCAGCGCACCCGATCTTCGCGGATCCGCAAGCCATTACCAATATCTTTGGCTGGATGATGCTTTACCTCGCCACCCTGACGGTCAATCTAGCCTGGCAGGGCTGGCTCAGTCTGCGCAATGGCCGCGATCACCTGCGCAATCGCGTCTGGCACAACCTGCTGTCGCAGGTGCTACTGACCGCGGTCTCGACCAACTGCTTTGTGAGGGGCGTGATGGCCGCAGAGCCGATGATGATGGGCATCTCCATGGTCGGCTTTGCCACCGTAGCCACCAATCTATGGTTTATCTACAAGCCCCAACCCCTGCCGACTGACCGCATCAAGGAACATATCAAGTGCCTCGTCGGCGCGGGCATCTCGGTGTACACCGCGTTTTTCGCTTTTGGTGCTGTGCGATTCATTCCTGAGCTAGCACTACAACCCGGTCTCTGGGCATTACCGCTCATTGTGGGTCTAGCGTTGATTATCTATCACCAGCGGGTAGTCACCCGGCCGCTGCGCAGCAAGTTGGGTATCGCTTGAGCGCCAAGCACGCCATTGTGATCGGCGCCGGTGCCGGTGGGTTGGCAGCCAGCATCGATCTGGCGCGCGCGGGCTTCCAGGTCACACTCTTTGAGCGCGGGAATGCCCCCGGCGGCAAGATGCATACGCGCGCTGTCGATGACCGTGAGGTCGACGGCGGCCCTACCGTCCTGACCATGCGCTCGATCTTCGAGCAACTGTTCGCCGATGCAGGCGCCTGCCTGAATGATCGGCTGACACTGCTGGAAAGCCCAATCATCGCCCGCCACGCTTGGAGTCACGGTGGGGTGCTGGACTTGTACCCCGACGCGCAGCGCTCCCGCCAGTCCATCGAGGATTTCGCCGGCACAGACGACGCCATTGGCTTTGAGCGCTTTTACTCGCAGAGTGCGCGTATTCATCAGACGCTCTCTGAAACTTTCATGACCGCATCGAAGCCCGACCCGGTGACGCTGGTTGGTCGCGTCCTGCGTCGACATCACCCCAGCTCGCTGATAGCGGCCAAACCCGCGCCCAATTTATGGCGCGCCTTGGGTGACTTTTTTTCTGATGAGCGACTGCGGCAACTGTTTGCCCGCTATGCCACTTATGTGGGCTCCTCGCCACTCAGCACGCCCGCCACGCTGATGCTGATCGCCCACGTGGAGCTCGAAGGCGTTTGGCTGGTGGATGGAGGCATGCATCGACTCGCCGCCGCCATGGCCGATCTCGGCCGCGAGCTAGGCATCGATCTGCATTTCAACACCCACGTTAGCGAGGTGTTGGTAAAAGGCGACAAGGCCTGCGGCGTGCGCCTTGAAGACGGCACCTCACTGCCCGCTGATGTCGTCGTCTTCAATGGCGACACCAATGCGCTTGCCACCGGGCAGCTAGGGTGCGAGGCGATGCGGGCTGTCAAACCACGATCAGTAGAGCAGCGCGGGCTCTCTGCGCTGACTTGGTGCATTAAAGGCAGCAGTTCTGGCTTTGATCTCGATCATCACAACGTCTTCTTCGAGTCAGACTACCCGAGCGAATTCAACGCCATCTTTGAGGAGCGCAATGTGCCTGCGAAGCCGACGGTGTATCTCTGCGCCCAAGACCGGGGCCCGAATGGGTCGCTGAATGGATCAGAGCGGCTACTCATGCTGGTCAACGCCCCCGCCGATGGGGATCGGCAGAGCTGGTCCGATGATGACGTGGCAAGCACACGGGACAATGCGCTTGCGGTGCTGGAGCGATGCGGCCTGAACCTCAGCTTTCGGGACAGCGACTGTGTTAGCACCACCCCTAACGATTGGCACGGGCGATTTCCGGGCAGTGGCGGATCCCTTTACGGTGGCGCCTCGCATGGCATTTGGTCGAGCTTCACCCGACCGGGTGCTCGCAGTCGTCTCAGAGGTTTGTATTTGTCGGGAGGAAGCGTCCACCCTGGGCCCGGTGTGCCGATGGCGACGCTGTCAGGCCGACTCGCGGCAAACGCCGTGGTCCGAGATATCGCCTGAGCACATCGCGCCCTGCTCTGGCGGCTTCCAGAAATCCTCAAGCGCCTCAATGGTCTCAGCAGTGAGCTCCCAATGGGGCAGACCGAGGCTGGGCGAGAGTTGCTTGGCTGCCCAATGGCTGTGCACTTCAGTGAGCTCCGATAAACGTTCAAACCCGATGTTAGGGTCCCGATCGTAAAGCACCAAACACGGCAATTTGAGCCGGCTATAAAGACGTGACACTGCCTGCTCGGTGAACAAACTGAATGTCAAAAACTTGATCGGCGCGTAGTGCGCACCGGGCTGACTCGTCGTCTCCAGCGCATAACGCACCATATGCTCAGGCGTTGTGCCGACAAATGCCTGGCCGAGGAACCAACGAATACTCGGCTTACTGGTTAGCAGACGAAATAGCGGTCGACCGACCAAAGGCGAAGAAAGGAAACGATCCACGCGCGAACCGTTCGGCGCCGTGGGTGGCACACGCACCCCCATACCAGTGGGTGAGATGAGCGACAGGCTGCGCACCTTGGTACCTTGCTCCAGAATCGCCCGCGCCATGAACTCGCCAGTGAGGGACAGCGCCACCACATCGGCAGGTTGCTCAAGGCTCTCGAGCCACTCCGCTAACCACCGCGCATAGAGACCCGAACTGTAGGTCACATCGGGTCGGTCCGAGAGTCCAAAACCGGGTAGGTCCGGGACCCACACCGGACGCTTGTCTCGGTAATGCTCAAACAGGGGACGCATTTCCATCGCACTGGGCGCTGCGTTGATGCTATGCAGCAGCACCAATGGTGCTCCCTTAGTGACCTCTCCTCGATAGCCCCGGAGCGTCACGCCCCCATTGAGTGAAAAGGCAAATTGTTCCGCGTCCAAAGCAGGCGTCAGTGGCTTAGCCATGTTATAAATATCAATGAAAGTTGACATGTAGACAGTATAGTTTGTTTGACAGCTGTACGGGTAGTCCTTGAGTCATACCTTCAGGGTCAGATCGTAGGAAGATCCGCGCAGCCGCAGCAGGGGGCTTGCATGAGTATCGCTTATCCGTTCACCGCGATTGTCGGGCAGGACGACATGAAGCGCGCGCTGACGATCGCCGCTGTCGATCCGGGCATTGGCGGGGTGCTGGTATTGGGCGAGCGGGGTACGGGCAAGTCCACCACGATCCGAGCGCTCGCAGCACTTCTCCCAAAAATCGACGTGGTCAGCGGCTGCTTATACCAATGCGACCCGATGTCGCCACGACCAGGACTCTGTGCGCAGTGCGGCAAACCCTCAGATACGCCGGACGCCAAGGCCGTCACCATTCCCGTTGTCGACCTGCCATTAGGCTCTACGGAAGATCGCGTAGTCGGCGCTTTGGATATTGAGCGCGCACTCGTTAGCGGCGAGAAAGCGTTTCAACCCGGTCTCTTGGCACAGGCCAACCGCGGTTTTCTTTATGTGGACGAGGTCAATCTGCTGGAGGACCATATCGTGGACGCACTCCTCGACGTGGCCGCCTCCGGAGAGAACGTGGTCGAACGGGAGGGGCTGAGTGTGCGGCACCCTGCCCAGTTTGTGTTGGTCGGCAGCGGCAACCCCGAAGAGGGAGAGCTCCGCCCGCAGCTTCAGGATCGATTCGGCCTCTCGATCGATGTCCGGACGCCGGGCGATGTGCCAACTCGAGTCAAAATCATTCGCCTACGAGAAGCCTTTGATCAGGACCGCACTGCCTTTCGCAAAAAATGGGCGCGCAAAGAGAGTGCGCTGCGGCGAAAGATTCAGGTCGCACGTGATCAACTCGACGATGTAGACACCCCCGCCGTGCTGCTGGAAACCGCAGCCAAGCTCTGCCTGGCACTGGGCACCGACGGCCTGCGAGGTGAACTCACTCTGGTGCGTAGCGCTCGAGCACTGGCGGCACTGGAGGGCAAGTCGGCGGCGACCCTGAAACACCTGCGCGCCA